>JASHOV010000097.1 GCA_030038495.1 Streptosporangiaceae bacterium | reverse complement strand
CCTCGCCGCGGCGGCGCTGGCCCGCGCCTACGGCGACCCGCCGGAGGCGATCGCGGCCGGCCTGGACGCGTTCAAGCCGGAGCCGCATCGCATCACCGAGGTGGGCACGCTCGACGGCGTGGTCTACATCGACGACTCGAAGGCCAGCAATCCGGCGGCGGCTCAGGCATCGCTCGCCTCGTTCCCGTCCATCGTGTGGATCGCGGGCGGACTTTTCCGGGGCACTGACGCGGACCTGGAGACCCTCGTGTCGGGGGCGGTGCCGCGGCTGCGCGCCGCGGTGCTCCTCGGCACCGACCGGCCGCGATTCCGCGAGGCTCTGGCGCGACACGCGCCGGATGTCCCGGTCACGGAGGTCACCGCCACCGACACTGGAGTCATGGATCTTGTGGTAGCGGAGGCGGCGCGGGTCGCGCGGCCGGGCGACACGGTGCTGCTGGCGCCGGCCGCGCAGTCGTTTGACCTGTTTCGCGATTACCCGGCCCGCGGCGAGGCCTTCGCCGCGGCGGTGACGCGGCTGGCGGCATCGAGGTGAGCGTCACGCTGGGCCGGCCGGGCACGCGCAGGACCAGCGACAACGCGGAGCAGCCGGCGCAGGTCGGCGCAGTGCGCGCGGCACCGGGCCTGCGGGACCGGCTGGCGCACTGGCGCGCGCTGCTTGACCGTCCGCTGACCTCGTATTACCTGGTGCTCGGCTGCTCGCTGCTGCTGCTCGCCCTCGGGCTGGTGATCGTGCTGTCCGCGTCGACGGCCTCCCAGCTGGTCCAGGACCTGCCGGTGTACGCGGTGTTCGAGAAGCAGGTGCTCGGCGCCGTCGTCGGCCTGGTGATCATGTGGCTCATGGCGAAGGCGCCCATCCGGCTGTTCCGCCTCTGCGCGTATCCGCTGCTGGTCGCGACGGTGCTCGGCCTGGTGCTCGTGCTACTGATCGGGCCGAAGGTGGGCGGCGTGGAGCGGTGGATAGACGTGGCCGGCTTCCAGGTGCAGCCGTCGGAGTTCGCCAAGCTCGCGTTCGTGCTCTGGGGCGCCGACCTGCTTGCCCGCAAGGAGAAGCTGCGCCAGCTCACCGACTCACGGCAGCTGCTGATCCCGTTGCTGCCCGGCCTGGCAGTGCTGGGCCTGCTTGTGATGGCCGGTGACGACCTGGGGACGACCTTCCTGCTCGTGGTCATCTTCCTGGCCCTGCTCTGGGTGATCGGCACGCCGGCCCGGCTGCTGATCGGCATGGTCGGCCTGATGATGTTCGTGGTGCTGGTCCTGATCGTGGTGCAGCCCTGGCGGCTGGACCGGCTCACCGGCTACCTCGGCCAGTCCTCGCCCAGCTGCTCGGCCTGCTACCAGCTGACCGAGGGCAAGTACGCGCTCGGCTCGGGCGGCTGGTTCGGGGTGGGCCTGGGCGCGAGCCAGTCCAAATGGGGCTGGGTGCCCAACAGCCCGACCGACTTCATCTTCGCGATACTGGGCGAGGAACTCGGCCTGCTCGGCTCGCTCTGCGTGGTCGTGCTGTACGGCGGGATCGCGTTCGCCGGCCTGCGGATCGCGCGCCGGGTGCCCGATACGTTCTCGCGGCTGGCGGCCGGATCGATCACCCTGTGGCTCATCGCGCAGGCGCTGGTGAACATCGGCGCGGTACTCGGCGTGCTGCCGATCACAGGGGTGCCGCTGCCGCTGATCTCGGCCGGCGTGTCCTCGCTGCTGGTGACCATGACCGCGCTTGGCATGCTGATGGCATTCGCGCGATCCGAGCCGGGCGCCAGGGAGGCGCTCGCGGCGGCCGGGCCCAGCACGCCGCAGCGCATACTGCACTGGCTCGGCCTGGTGCGCCGGCCGGGTTAGGACGAGGAGGTAAGGCAGCTATGGGACTCGTCACTCCGGTCGACCCCGTGCCCCTGACCGAGCTGGGGCAGGTGCACTTCGTCGGCATCGGCGGCGCCGGCATGTCCGGCATCGCGCGGATCATGCTGGCCCGCGGCCTCACCGTGTCCGGCAGCGACTCCGCGGACTCCGCGCTGCTCGGGGAGCTGGCCGGGGTCGGCGCGCGGGTCCACGTCGGCCACGCCGCGGAGAACCTCGGGTCCGCGGACACGATCGTTGTCTCCACCGCGATCAAGGCCGACAATCCCGAGCTGGCAGAGGCGCAGCGGCGCGGCATCCGCGTGCTGCACCGCGCGGCGGCGCTGGCCAGCGTGATGCTCGGCCGCCAGGGCATCGCGGTGGCGGGCACACACGGGAAGACCACGACCACGTCGATGATCACGACGATCGTGCGCCGCAGCGGCGCCGATCCGTCCTACGTGATCGGCGGGATCCTGGCCGAGACCGGCCTCGGGGCCGACGAGGGCAAGGGCCCGGCGTTCGTCGTCGAGGCCGACGAGAGCGACGGCTCGTTCCTGATGCTCGAGCCCTCGGCGGCCGTGGTGACCAGCGTGGAAGCCGACCATCTGGACAACTACGGCACGTTCGCGGCGATCGAGGAGGCGTTCGCGGCGTTCGCGGCCAGGATCCCCGCGGGCGGGCTGCTCGTCGCCTGCGCCGACGATGCCGGCGCCCGCGCGCTGACGGGCAAGCTCGGCCCGGGCGTACGGGCCCTGACCTACGGCACGGCGCGCGATGCCGACTACCGGGTCGGCGCGTTCTCGCCGCGCGGTATGAGCTCGACGTTCACCGTCACCGGCGGGCCGGGCACCGCGCTGGGCCGGTCCGGGCCCGCGGACCTCGAGATCGGTGTGCCCGGCCGGCATAACGCGCTGAACGCCGCCGCGGCCCTGGCGCTGACGATGGAACTCGGCGTCACGGCGGACGCCGCCGCCGCGGGCCTTGCCGCCTATCGCGGGGCCCGGCGGCGGATGGAGCTCAAGGGCGAGGCAGACGGCGTCCAGGTGGTGGACAGCTACGCCCACCACCCGACCGAACTGGCCGCCGATCTCGCGGCCGCGAGGGACATGGTCGGCGGCGGCCGCCTGATCGCGATCTTCCAGCCGCACCTGTTCAGCCGGACCCGGATCTTTGCCGGTGAGTTCGGCACCGCGCTCGGCCGGGCCGACGAGGTCCTGGTGCTGGACGTCTACGCGGCCCGCGAGGACCCCGAGCCGGGTGTTACTGGTGCCCTGGTGGCCGATGCGGTGCCGGGCGGCCAGGCCCAGTTCATCCCCGATCGCGCCGCCGTCGTCCTGGCCGCGGCCGGGCTCGCCAAGCCCGGCGACATCATCCTGACGATGGGCGCGGGTGATATCACCGCGCTCGGGCCGCAGATCGTCGCGGCGCTGCGGGACCGGGCCCTCGGGGGGACGCGGGGGGTCGTCCCCCCGGGGCAGGCCCTCGGGGGGACACGGGGGGTTGTCCCCCCGGGGCAGCACCGTGAGGACGCATGACGATGCGGCCGCGCCGCACACGGGCTGCTGGTACCGAGGCCGCCGTTCCCTACTCGGCTGCGGAACCGCCCGCAGGGGACGGAGCAGGTGCGACAGGAGGCCCGGCCGTTTCGTCGACGGCGGCGGGTTCAGGTACGACATCCGCCCGTCACCGTCGTGACCCGTGGCGGACTGCGTTCTTCGGCGTCCTGGTGCTTGCCATCCTGGCGGGCGCGGGCTGGGCGCTGCTCGGGTCGAGCCTGCTTGTCGTGCGGCACGAGAAGGTGACGGGCAATCGCGACCTCGGGACATCCACCGTGCTGGCCGTGGCCGGCATCCGGCCTGGCACCCCGATGGCATCGATCAACACGGGTGCCGCGGCCCGCCGCGTCGAACAGATCGCGCAGGTCCTTACGGCCACCGTGTCCAGGTCATGGCCGGACACCGTGGTAATCACGGTGCAGATGCGGACGCCCGCCCTGGCGGTGGCCAGCAGCGGGCAGTTCGCGCTGATCGACGGCACGGGGGTCATCGTGCGCTGGTCGCGTCGGCGCCCGGCCGGGATGCCGCTGCTCACCCAGCCGCCTGCACAGCTGCGCGGCAGCGGGGGAGTGCGGGCGGCCGTCATGATTCTCGCCCGGCTGCCGCGCCGCCTGCGCCGCCTGATCGAGTCGGTGTCGGCTCAGTCGGCAAACGCGGTGACGTTCGCGCTGCGTGGCGGCGTCACCGTGGTCTGGGGTGGCCCGGGCCAGGACGGCGCGAAGGTCGCGGAGCTGACCGTGCTGATGCGGACTAGAGCGCACTACTACGACGTGAGCGATCCGGTGACGGCAGTGACGCAGGGGTGATAGGAAAGGCCGAGCGGACCGAGGTCACATTCAGCGACCGATGCATGACGTTTCGTTACAGAGGCAGGCCGCGACACGCCGCCGGGATGGGGCGGCAGTTGTTGACCACAGGCAGGCCGCAACCCTACTGTCCCTATCAGTCGGCAGCTTAACATAACTCTAAATCTCAAGTTGAGGGTGAGAGTTTGATGAGCCGTGAATCCGCTGGGCCTGCCGTGCCGGCGGAACTGGGGGCGTTAGCGGGCAGGCAGCCGTCCGGGTGCGCAACCCGCCCGGTACGGAAGTCAGCCGCCACGGTGGCGTAGGGTCCGCGGCAGGATAGACGAGCGGAAAGGGTTCCTCCTCGTGGCAGCACCGCAGAACTACTTGGCGGTCATCAAGGTCGTCGGTATCGGTGGGGGCGGCGTCAATGCCGTGAACCGGATGATCGAAGAGGGACTCCGCGGCGTCGAGTTCATCGCAATCAATACCGACGCTCAGGCGCTGCTCATGAGCGACGCCGACGTCAAGCTGGATGTCGGGCGCGAGCTCACCCGGGGCCTTGGCGCGGGCGCCAATCCCGACATCGGCTCGAAGGCATCCGAGGACCACAGGGAGGAAATCGAGGAGGTACTCAAGGGCGCGGACATGGTCTTCGTCACGGCGGGCGAGGGTGGCGGCACCGGGACTGGCGGCGCCCCCGTGGTGGCGTCGGTGGCGAGGGCCCTCGGTGCGCTCACCATCGGCGTCGTCACCAGGCCGTTCGGCTTCGAGGGAAAGCGCAGGGCGGCCCAGGCCGACAGCGGGATCGAGCGCCTGCGGGCCGAGGTCGACACGCTCATCGTCATCCCGAACGACAGGCTGCTGTCGATCTCCGACCGCCACGTCAGCGTGCTGGACGCGTTCAAGGCCGCCGACCAGGTGCTGCTGTCCGGTGTCCAGGGCATCACCGACCTCATCACCACGCCAGGCCTGATCAACCTCGACTTCGCCGACGTGAAATCGGTCATGTCTGGTGCCGGGTCGGCGCTGATGGGCATCGGCACCGCGCGCGGTGACGACCGGGCAGTGGCGGCGGCGGAGGCCGCGATCTCCAGCCCGCTGCTCGAGGCCAGCATTGACGGCGCTCACGGCGTCCTGCTGTCGATCCAGGGCGGCTCCGACCTGGGCCTGTTCGAGATCAACGAGGCGGCGCAGCTCGTCGCGAACTCCGCCGCACCGGATGCCAACATCATCTTCGGCGCGGTCATCGACGACGCGCTGGGCGACGAGGTGCGGGTAACGGTGATCGCCGCCGGGTTCGACGAGCCGGACGGGTCAAGGCCCCGCCCGAGGACCTCGGCCTACCCCGGCCCGGCTCCGGTCGTGACGGCACCAGCCTCGCCGCCGGAGTGGCGGTCGTTCTCGATCGGCGACCAGCAGCCGAGCCCCGCGGCGGCGGCGGTGCCCGTGGCGCAGCCCGCCGTGCCTGTGCAGCCCGCCGCGCCTGCCAAGCCTG
>JASHOV010000008.1 GCA_030038495.1 Streptosporangiaceae bacterium | reverse complement strand
GCGGCTGTGCGGCGGCCGACGAGGAGGCGGCCGACCGGGAGGGGGCCGGCCGGGAGGGGGCCGGCCAGGAGGCGGCCGGCCAGGAAAGGGGGGGCCGGCCAGCGGCGTCGGCGGCCGGACACCCGGACGGCTGGGCGGACCGAGCCGACCGCCATACCCGCGCCACAAGGACGACCTCGTCCTTCTCGGTCAGCGGCGCCAGCCTGCACCACGTTCTCGGCTCGCTGAGGTAACGCAGCTGGGAACGCACCAGCTCGGGCAGCCGCTTGCCCTCAAGAACGGGCCTGGTGACCAGCCACGCCAGCAGTCCGGGCGGCAAGATATACAGCCAGAGCCAGGTGTGGCTGAACGGCATGCCGACCATAGTCAGGATCAACGTGTACGGAACCGCGATGGCAAGGAACGCGGCGATCTGGCCGACGGGCAGCGGCATGGGCAGCCGGAAGTCATACAGCTTGTAGAGGCGCTTCTCGATCTTCCAGATGTTCGTATAGGTCGGGAGCTCCACCGGCTGCCTCCTTCCCCCTGCTCGTGCGCGGGCCCGCCGAGCGCGCGCCTAACTCAGTGCACGCCAAGCGCATTCGCGATTCCGGACGCAATTGTCTGCACGATGCTCGGCGTGTAAAAGACGACCGCAATCGCGATCGCGAGCACCATGAACTGCACAAAGCGGATGATCTCGCGAGTGAACAAGAAAAATATGGCCACGATCCCGACGATGCCGAGGAACAGCGGCCCGAAGAGGCTTTGCAGGTACGTGACCAAGCCGGAAGTGCTAAGGGCTGCGATATGCGCAGCAATGACAAGATGAGCCGACATCGTTTCTCCGGGGGTGAGTGAGCGCGGCTGGCGGGAGTGCGCAGGGGCTTGCCGCGGTAGGTCATGGCGGCCCCGGCGATTGCGGTTGGTCGAGTGCGCCGATGCTGCGCACGTCCCAGCTGCTGCCCTGCCGGATCACGGTCAGCTGGTAGCCCATCTCCAGTGCGGCAGGTGCGGCGGCCACTTTTTTCGACCGGCTCGCTCCGGCGGGAAGCTCCCAGGTCACGGTCACGGCGACCGACCGGGTCGGGCCGCCGGCCGGCGCGAATACCGCGTCGATCCCGTCGAACGTCACGGTGCCGTTCAGGCCGGTGATGTGCGCACCCGGTGCGGCGAAGCGGGCAAGCGTGGTCGGGTCGCCGCTGGCGTAGGCCTGGAAGAACGCCGGCAGCTGGCTCGACAGCGCAGCCTCGGCGGACTGATCGGGACTGGCGGTGCTGGCCGGCACGGCAGCCAGCGCCGGGGCGGGCAACAGGGCCGGCGGGCCGGCCACGCTCAGCTTGCCGGCGGACGCGTAGACCGGAACGCCGAGTTCCATCAGCCGGCCGCCGTCGACCGATGCCAGCAGCGTGACGACGGCGGTCTTGCCGCCCGTTACCGAGATTCCCGCGACTTGCTCAGACAGCAGGTGCTGCGTTCCCGCGCCGTTCCAGCCGAGCTGGCCTGCGGACGGGAGAAAATGCGCGAGCTCCTCGCTGCGGGTTGCCGCGGTCGCCGGGCTGAAGTTCAGGTAGGCGGAGCCGAATTGCAGGGCATAGGCCTCGGCCAGCAAATCGGGGAAGGTGGCGGCACCGCGGACAACGGGCGCCGCGGGCGCCGCGGGCGGGGAACTGCCGCGCGCGCTCTCGTCGTCGACGATCGCGAGCACGCCGCGGTAGCCGATGAGCAGAAGCACCGCCCAGACGATCGCGCGGCCAATCCAGATCATCCACCTGCCTCCGGCACCACGCCAGGGCTGGCTGCGCGGGGATGGCGGATCGTCAACGGGCAGATCGTCGGGCAGTATCTGATCCTCAGCGGCTGGCAATTCGTCGTGATCAAGAATTGCCCTGCGAACCATCACACCTCCGCCCGTTCTCCCGCGCTCGCGCCGCAAGGAGTTACGGCGCGACCTACTTCCTGACGGGCACCATTCTGCGGCAAAACGCCCACTCAACCCCGGCATTGACGCGGCCGGCGCGCCGTCAACCTCGTAGACCGGGGATCCATCGGCCCGCCCGGCCGGAATGTCCGCTTGCCACCCCGATGCCCGCGCCGGAAGCGGGGCATCATCCAACAGCCAGTCCGTCGCAGCAGGTGAGCCGGGTTGGTCGGCGGCCTGGGGCTGCTCATCCGGCCGCCACGATGCGGCACCGGGCCAGCTCGGTTCAAGTCGGCCGGGCGTTCCCGACCGGGAGCCGCGCGATCCCGGCCGGGAACCTGACGATCCCGGCCGGGAACCTGACGACCCCGGCCGGGAACCTGACGACCCCGGCCGGCCCCTCGGATGCGCCCGGCCGTTCGGATCTTCCCGCGGCCCGCCGTTCAACTCCGCCCGCGCCCAGCCGACGGGCTCAACCCGTGCTGCCGGCTGTGCTGGCTGTGACGTGGGCGGCCAGAGCGCTGAGCCATTCTGCTGCCATGGCCTGCCGGTCTCGGGCGGCTCTCCCGGCGTCCGCACACTCGGCGCTCCCGGCTCGCCCGGCTGCCGGGGCCAGACCAGCTTCACCGGCCCGCCGGGCGGTCGGTTGCCGGCCCATTCCGGTTTACCTGGCTGCCCTTCGCCGGGAGGCGACTCGCCGAGTGGCGGCTCGCCGGGAAGAGCGGCGTCCTGGTCGTCAGCGACGGGCCAGCGGGCCGGAACCGGCCAGCTCGCGGCATCAGGCCAGCCCGCTGCGCCCGGCCGGCCTGGTGCGGGGAAGGCGCGAGTATCGCGCGGCAGCCGGGCACCGCCGTGATGCTCGTGGTCGCGCTCTCGCATGCTGCCTCGTCCTGGACTCGCGGCTCGCCCGGCCGGCCAGCCGCAGCGGTGGGAGCAGCTAACGCGGGCGGTGTGACTTTCGCGTGACACGGCCGTTTTCCAGTACAAGCGCTGGGGGGAGCCGACCGTGGCCGACTCGCGGCGGCCTTCAGCCGTCCGCGCTGGCGCGGGTGCGGCGGCGGCCCGAGGCCGGGCCCGGGGCCGGGGCCGGGGCCGGGACCAGGGCCAGGGCCGGGGCCGTTCGGGCTGTCGTTCCGTGTGCTGGCCGGGCCGCGGGCCGTTCGGCTGTCGTTCCGTGTGCTGGCCGGGCCGCGGGCCGATCACGCCCGGCCGAACCCCTGCCAGCAGCGCGGCGAGGACGCGGACGCCCGCATTGGCGGCTTTCACACCTTTCGCTCCGGCGCGAGCGACCGTGATCCGGCAACGTGTGCGTCCCTGGTGCTGCTGGCGCGTCACTAATCACGCATACGTTCGCCAGGACCACCGCCCGGGCACGCCGCGACCCCGCACCGGGATACGCACCCCAGCCCCTGCCGCCTCACCGCTCCCGCAGCCACCCCCGACTCACCCGCTCAGCGGGTCCACGCCCGCAGAACCGCCCCACCACAACCAGCGCCCGCAACCAGCGCCCCCCGGTCCAGCCAGCGCCCGCACCACCTACCAGATCACCACCCGCAGTACGTGGCCCGTCAGCACGCGGCATGGTGCTGCCAGCCCCGAACAGTACCTCGAAATCGCCCGAGCCCGGCTTAGCCGCAGCGGCGGTAACACACGCGATTTGCTCGCTAGCGGCGGCCGCCCAAACGCGGCCCGGCACACGATGCGTGGCCGGCCGGCGACTTGCGTGGCCGGCCGACGACTTGTGCAGCCGGGCGCCGGGCAAAAGGGAACGCGGGGCCGGCCCACAGCCCTCACAGACCCCAGTGGCACCCTTGATCGTGTGCTTGACCTGCTGATACGGGGAGCCAGGATCAGGACGGTGTACCCGCTACGGCCAGCGGCTGCCGCGATCGGAATCTGGAACGGCCTGATCGTTGGGCTGGACGAGGACGTGCGCGGTCTGCCGGCCGCCGCGACGCTCGACGCCGACGGCGCCGTCATCGTGCCCGGCTTCCATGACGCGCACTGCCATACCACCAGTTACGGACTCGGGCTGGTCCTGCTCGACCTGACCGACGTGCACGGCGCGGCCGCGATCCTGGAGGCGGTCGCCGATTATTCCGCCCGCCTGGACCCGCAGGACTGGGTGATCGGCACCGGGTACGGCGGCGGCATGCCCCTCAGCGAGCACCTGACCAGGGACGAGCTCGATCGCGCGGGCGGCGGCCGGGCCGTGTGGCTCACCCACTTCGCCGGCCACTCGTGCGTTGTGAGCAGCGCGGTGCTCACCGCCGTCGGAATCACCTCCGACACAACCCCGGAACGCGGCCGGATCGGCGTCGACGCGGCCGGACGCCCGACCGGGCTGCTCGAGGAGGCGGCCATGGACGTGGTCAAGGACCACGTCGGCCCGTCCTCGGTCGAGCAGCTGGCCCGTGCCATCGACGTCGCCACTGCCCGGTACGCGTCCGAGGGCATCACCAGCTTCACCGACGCGGGCATCGGCTGCCCTGGCCTGGACCACAGCCCCGTGGAGATGGCCGCATACCAGCGCGCGCGAGCGACCGGCCGACTGCGTGCCAGGGCCCAGCTGATGGTGCATAACGAGAAGATGCATGAGCTCGCATCGCACGCCGACGATGCGATCGAGCGCGGCCTGGACCTCGGCCTGCACACCGGACTCGGGGACGGCTGGCTGAGCCTCGGCGCGATGAAGATCTGGGTGGACGGCCTCGGCGTTGAGGGCGCCGACGGTTCCCCGGACTGGGACAACGACCCTGAGCTGCTGCGGCGCGACATCATCGCCGCGCACCGGGCCGGCTGGCAGGTGGCCGCGCACGCGATGGGCGACCGCGCCGTCGACCTGGTGCTGGAGGCGCTCGAAACGGCCGGCAAAGCCGGCCCCTACCCCGCCCAGGTAACCCATCCGCGGCACCGGATCGAGCACGGCGGGCTCATCCGCGCGGATCAGCTGCCACGGCTCCGGCAGGCCGGCATGACCGTGGTGACTCAGCCGATCCTCATCGCCGAGTACGGCGACCTGTTCGCTGAGCTGGTGGCCGCCGAACGGCTCGCCGAGGTGTTTCGCGTGCAGAGCCTGCTCGATGCGGGCATTCCGGTGGCGGGCAGCTCGGACCGTCCGGTCGCGGCCGGCTCACCGCTGCGCGGCATCCAGGCCATGGTGCAGCGCCTGACCGCGAGCGGCACCGTGCACGCGCCCGCCGAGCGCTCGACCGCCGCCGACGCGCTCGCCGCCTACACCGTCGGCGCGGCCCGCGCGGCCAGGGCCGAGCCGCAGCGCGGCACCCTCGCCCCTCGGATGGCTGCCGACCTGGTACTGCTCGCCGACGATCCGGTCACGCTGCCGGCCGAGCAGGTCGCCGATATCGAGGTACTGGCGACCATCGCCGGCGGCCATGTCAGTCACGACGGGGCGGGGCTGCTGACGAACTCCGGGCTGTCGACAGTGGAGATGGCGGCGGCGGCAGCAGCGGAGGCAGCGGAGGCGGCGGAGGCAGCGGAGGCAGCGGAGGCAGCGCGTGCGTGACAGCGCCTGGGGCTTCCCCATCGTCGACTTCCACTGTCACTTCCCCGTGCCCGACCCGGCGCCGCCGCCAGCCGAGGAGGAGTACCGCTGGCGGCACGGCGAGCGCAAGCTCGCGGAGCTCAGGCGGAACTGGCGCTGGTACCAGGAACAGTGGTGGGACAACTACTCGTTCCCGTATCCGGAGGAAGACGAGCCCGCGCCGGACATTCAGGCGGGCCGCTGGTCCGCGGAGATCGAGAGCGGTCAGCTTGAGGCCGTCGCGTTCATGACCGGCGGCGGGAACAAGGTCCTGGCCGAGGCGATCAGGGATTACCCGCGGATGCACGGGTTCGCCCACCATGACCCGTTCTCGCCGGGAGCCGCGGAGGAACTTCGTCGCGCTGTGAGCGAGGACGGCCTGCGGGGCTACAAGGTGATCGCCCCGGCATTGCCCGGCGCCATCGACGACGAGGCGCTCACGCCGGTCTGGCAGGCCGCCGAGGATCTGGCCATTCCCGTACTGGTGCACTTCGGGCCGCTGGACGGCGGCGGCGGAACGACGGCGCACGTCAGCATCAGCCCGCTGAAGCTGCACGACGTGGCCAAGGCGTTCCCGTACACGACCTTCGTGGTCCCGCACTTCGGCTGCGGGTACCCTGGCGACCTGCTCCAGCTGGCGTGGGCTTGCCGGAACGTGTGCGTCGACACCTCAGGCAACAACGAGTGGATCCGCTGGATGCCGTACCCGCTGACGCTGGCCGACCTGTTCCGCAAGTTCCTGGAGACCGTCGGGCCGGAGCGCATCATCTTCGGGTCGGACTCCGGGCACTTCCCGCGCGGGCTGGTGCGGACCTACTACGACGAGCAGACCAGGATCGTGAATCAGCTCGGCCTGTCGCCCGGCGACCGGAACCTGATCTTCACCGGGAACGCGGCCCGCCTGCTCGGCCTCGGCAGCGCCGCGTGAGCAGGCCCGAGAGCGCACCCAGCCTGGTCACGAGCGCGCCCGAGATAACCGCGCCGCCTGCTTTCTGGCCGACAGGCAACGTGTGGGTCTCGCTGCCCGAAATCGACCTCACCGACGGCTCAGTCGCCTCCCTCGGCGTGCTGCTGGAGCGCGCCGCGGGCCTGGTCCAGGCGCACGGCGGACCGGACGGGCTGCTCCGGCCCGCGGTCGCGATCGACGGCGAGCCGGTTCCGATCGAGCCGCGCTGGAGTCGCGACGGCGACTGGGTACCGCACCTGCGGCAGCAGGCGGGCGACATCACGATCGATGCGTGGTACCTGGCGCCGCACGGCGAGCGCGGCGCGGCGTTCCGCCTCCGGCTGCGCAACGGCGGGCCCGCGACCGTCCGCGCCGAGCTCGGCTGGACCGGCGGCTGGGCCGGATGCGGCGTCGCGCACCTGCGGGTCAAGCCGCTGGAAGGCCAGCTGACGGTCCGCGATGACCAGTGGACGGGCAGCCGGGTGGTCACGCTGAGCGCGGGACTGCCCGTCGTCGCCCTCGGCCTTCAGGCCGGGAACGGTGTGTCACTCGGCGCATTGCCGCCGGCCGGGACCGCGGCGGCGGGCTGGCAGGCGCTGCGCGCCGGCGACATTCCGGCGAGTGAGGAGCTGACCGCGGACATCTACATCGGCGCCGCGCCCGAGCCGGACGGCGCGGCGGTCACCGCGCTGCACCTGCGGCGCCGGGGCTTCGACGCCCTACTGGCCTCGACCCTGGACTGGCTGGCGGCCAGATCACTCCCGTCACCCGCAGAGCTGAGTTCGCGCGTCAACGCCAACCTCTTCTTCAACTACTTCTTCGCCCAGGGCGACTGCCTGGACACCGGCACTTCCGTGCTGATGACCTCCCGCAGCCCGCACTACTACGTCTGCGCGGCGTTCTGGAGCCGGGACGCGTACTGCTGGACGTTCCCTGCCCTGCTGCTCACCGACCCCGGCCGGGCCCGCGACCTGCTGGTCGCCTCACTGGCCGCCGCGGGCGACCGCGCCGCCGATCACGCGCTCTACCTCAATGGCACGCCGCTCTACCCGGGGTTCGAGCTGGACCAGGCGGCCGCGCCTGTCGTCGCGGTCTGGCGCTACGTGCGGGCAACCGGTGACCGCTCCGTGCTGGCCGAACTCCCGGTGCTCCGCGCGCTGCGGCGCCTGCCTGACGTCGTCGCGCCCTGGCGGCACCCGGACTGGGAGCTCTACGGCACGTTCTTGCTGCCCACGGATGACCCGACCGACTTCCCGTACGTGACGACCGGCAATGCGCTGCTGGCCTGCGCATTCGAGGCGGCCGCGGCGCTGGCGGAAACCAGCGCCGCGGACCTGGGCCTTGATCCTGGGTCGCTGCGCGCGCGGGCCGATTCGATCCGGGCCGAGCTCACGGCCCGGCTGGTGACAGCCGGGCCGCATGGACCCATGTGGGCCTGGGCCTGCGACGCGGCCGGCCGCCACGAGGTCCGCGACGAGCCGCCACTCGGCCTGCGCACGCTGCCGTACTGGGGGCTGTGCGACAACTGCGATCCGGTCCAGGTAGCGACCCGGCGGTGGCTGACCGACGGATACCGGCATCATTACCCGGGCGCGTTTGGAGGCGCGGGGGCGCCGCACTTCCCGCACCCGTCCGGCTTCGACCTGGCGAACCGGTTGCTCGACGGCGACGATTCGCTCGGAGATCCGCTGGCCGCGCTGGCGGCGACCCCGATGGACCAGGGTCTCGCGTGCGAGTCCTGGGACGCGGATACCGGCGTGGTGCGGACCGGGGCGGGGATGGCCAGCATGGCGGGACTGCTGGCCTGGACCGCCTGGGCCCGGCTGACCGGCCACCGCCGCTGGGACCAGCCCATACGCCGCTAGGGCGCGGAACTGTCGTACCACAGCGGGATGCTGCGCCCATGAGAAAGGTAGGGCAGCATGGTTGCTATGGCAGTCAATGCGGGCTGGCCGACGCCGGGTCGGCTATTCACCGTGGACGATCTCGACCGGATGCCCGATGACGCACGGCGGTACGAACTCCTGGACGGGGTGCTGATCGTGAGCCCGCGGCCACGGGTCGGACATCAGAAGGTGGCCTTCAAGCTGGCCCAAGTTCTGGAGGATGCCTGTCCGCCGGAACTAGACGTCATCCCGGAGCCCGCCGTCATGCTGAGTCGGCTCACCGAGTTCGATCCGGACATCGCAGTCATCAGACACGACCACGTAGACGACACCCGGCTGACGGAGCCGCCGCTCCTGATCGTGGAGGTCCGCTCGCCCAGCACTGCGCTGATCGACTTGAACCGGAAGAAGGCCGCGTACCAGGAGTTCGGCGTTCCCTCGTACTGGATCGTCAATCCGGATCGTGACGCGCCCGAGATGATCGTTTTTGAGCTGGCCGCGAGCGGCTACGAACAAATAGCGCATGTCACCGGAGACTCCTCGTTCCCCGCTAAGAAGCCTTTCGAGGTAGAGATCGTCCCGGCCCGGCTGGTCGCGGGGCTGTTCCCGCGTTAGCCGGCCTTGGCGGTGGAAATGATCCAGGCCAGGACCATGGCCTCCTCGCGCCAGGCGTCGTAACGGCCGCTGCGACCGCCGTGCCCGGCCGACATCTCGGTCTTGAGCAGGAACGGCCCGCCCTCGGCGTCGGCCTGCAGCTTCGCGATCCACTTGGCCGGCTCGCGGTAGAGCACCCGGGTGTCGTTGAGGCTGGTCACCGCAAGGATCGGCGGGTAGCGCACGCCCGGCGCGACGTTCTCGTACGGGGTGTAGGACCTTATGTACCGGTAGACCTCGGGATCGTGCAGTGGGTCGCCCCACTCCTCCCATTCCGGGATTGTCAGCGGCAGGCTCGGGTCCAGGATCGAGGTCAGAGCGTCTACGAACGGCACCATCGCCACGATGCCGCCGAATGCGTCCGGCGCCATGTTCGCGACCGCGCCCATCAGCAGGCCACCGGCCGAGCCACCTCGGGCGATCAGCCGGCCGGCGGTCGTCCAACCCTCCGCCACGACATGCCGGGCGCACGCGATGAAGTCGGTGAACGTGTTGATCTTCGTGAGCATCTTGCCGTTGTCGTACCAGCTGCGGCCCATCTCTCCGCCACCGCGGATATGCGCGGTCGCGCATACGAACCCGCGGTCAAGCAGCGAGATCCGCGGGATGGAGAAGCCGGGGTCGGAGGAGATCTCGTAGCTGCCGTAGCCGCCAAGCAGGAACGGGTTGCCGCCGTCCCGCGGTGTGCCCTTGCGGCAGACCAGCGAGATGGGGATCCTGGTGCCGTCCTTGGCGGTGGCCCACAGCCGGTGCTGCTCGTAGTTCGCCGGGTCGTAGGGCACGCCATCCGGGCCCGGCAGGACCGGACTCTGCTTGAGCAGCGTGAGCGCTCCGGTGGCCATGTCGCAGTCGTAGACCGAGGCGGGCGTGATCAGGGAGACGTAGCTGAGCCGGTAGCTGGTGGTGTCGTACTCGGGGTTCCCGGCCGGGGCGACCGAGTAGATCGGCTCGGGGAACGTGATGTCGTGCTCCTGCCCGTTGTCCCTCCTGACCCGCAGCCCGGTCAGCCCGTCTTTGCGCAGGTAGACAATGATGTGGCCGGCGAAGGCGTCCACCCCGAGCAGACGGGTGTCGTCCCGGTGGGCGATGAGCGGGGTCCACTCCCCCGGCCGGTCAACCGGTGCCTGCGCCAGCTCGAAGTTGAGCGCGCCGTCGTTGTGCAGGACCAGCAGCCGCTCGCTGCCGTCGGCCATGATCTGATGCTCGACGCCATACTCCACGCCGGCCCGGCGCGGCGCGACGACCGTGAACTCGCCGGTCGGCGCGTCGGCCGCCAGCAGCCGCACCTCCGAGGTGAGCTTGCTGGCAGCGGAGATGAGCAGGTAACGCTCGCTGCGCGTCAGCTCCACGCCGACGCCGAACTTCTGGTCATCTTCCTGATAGACGACCACATCCTGGTCGGCGGGCGTGCCGAGCAGATGGCGCCAGATGCGGTACGGCCGCCACGCTTCGTCGACCGTGGTGTAGAACAGCGCGCTGCCGTCCGCCGACCAGGCGCTGCCATAGAAGGTGTCGGGGATCTCGTCCGGCTCCAGCTGGCCGGTCTCCAGGTCCTTGACCCGCAGCGTGAATCGCTCGTCACCCGTGCTGTCGGTTGAGTACGCAAGTCTCCGGCCGTCGGGGCTGATGTCGAAGGCGCCGATCGAGAAGAACTCGCTGCCTGCGGACAGCTCGTTCCCGTCCAGGACGACTTCCTCACCGTCCAGCGGGGCCCCGTCCTCGCTCATCGGCGGGCCAGTTTCTTCCGGCCGGACCGCGCGACGGCAGTGCACCGCGTACTGCTGGCCCTCGACCGTCCGGGTGTAGTACCACCAGCCGCCCTTTCGTCTGGGCACGGTAAGGTCGGTTTCCTTCGTGCGGGACTTGATCTCGCCGAAGATGGCCTCGCGCAGGTCCGCCTGGTCCTCGGTGAGCCCGGCGGTAAAGGCGTTCTCGGCCTCAAGGAACGAGATTGTCTCGGGATCGTCCTTCGCGGCCAGCCAGGCGTACTCGTCGATGAACGTGTCGCCGTGGTGAGTGCGCTCTGCTGGCACCCGCTTGGCTGCCGGGGGCTGGGTCGTCATACTCGTGAGCCTACTGACCTCTGGTCCGGCCCAGGGTCTCGGCCGGAGCTGGCCGGCCGCTGTTCCCCGCGAGGGTGTCTACCTGCAACAATCGCAGGCAGCCGGAGCGCTTATCGGAGGACACGTGGTAGTCATCATCGTGCTGATTGTCGTGCTCCTGCTGCTCGCAATCGGGGGTCTGGCCGTCTGGATCAGGCGGGGGCGGTCGCTGCGGCGGGTGATAGACGCTCCCGATTCCGGGCTCGACCGACTGATTAACGGAGACGTGCTCAGCCGGCACCTCATGACCAGCGGCTCCCTCGGCCGTCTGGAGTTCCACGAGTGGGGCGTCCGGATGAGGGGGATCCCGATCAGCCGGTGGGTCGTGCCCACCTGGGAGGCACGGTATGAGGAGCTGGCAATCGCCGAGCTAGTGGCCTCGCGCTACAGCCGCATCGCGGTCTGGTTCAAGCTCCGGGGCGAGTCTGGCGGCATCGGCTTCCTATCGCACTTCAGCGAGGAGATCCTGCGCCGGCTCGAGGAGCACGATGTACCCGTCAACCGGTCGGTAGTGAAGTTCAGGCAGGTCTCGGAGCTCTACGACACCCGCAAGTAGGCCTGCCGGCCGTTCCTAATGATCGGTCTTAGCGTGATTTCATCACCTATATAGGGCCTAGCCAAGCGGCCGCAAGGCCCGGGACTGCAATGGATTGCGCCTGATATATACGGATAACTACGGCCTAAAGTTACCGCGAAGTAGTGAGCTGGGTCTCAAACTGCAACCGATTGCGAGCGCCCTCGCGTCAGACCCCCTGTCACTCACCGTGAACCCCGGCGATAGCCACTGCCGAGCCGGGCGGCCAGAAGCGACAGGAAGGACACCTCATGTCTCGCACTGCCCGACTGACCGACGCCCTGCGCGGCCGTGGCGCACTCCTCTTCGTAGGTACAGCCGCCGCACTCGTCGGCGCCGGCGGCGCCGCCGCCGCGAGCGCGAGCGCAGCCACGGTTAGCGCTGCCGCCACCCGGATTCCGGCGGTCCAGCAGGCTCCGGTGCTGACCGGCAAGGGCGGTCACGACTCGATCGTGACCACCGCGGCCGTCCGGCCCGCCCCGGCGACGCACACCACGGCCGCTCCCACCACGGGCGCTCCCACCACGGGCGCTCCCACCACGGGCGCTCCCACCACGGGCGCTCCCACCACGGGCGCGACCAGCCACACCCAGCCGCATAACGCGGCCGCACCGGCCAAGCCGGCCGCCCCGGCCAAGCCGTACGAGATGTACGACTCGGTCACCCCCTCGGCCATCCCCGCGGGCGCGCCGATGGCGACCTACGCCGACGGCCCCTACGCCGCCTCGCCGTCCCAGGTGACCGGCCACTCCAGCGTGACCTGGATCGACACCAACGGCTCCGACCCGCAGGGCGCGAGCGTGCTGGACGTCGAGCCCGGCGACGCCACCCCGCAGATGGCCGCCACCTGGGCAGCCCAGCACCTGGACGACCACCCGCACAGCCAGGCCGTCATCTACACCATGCTCAGCGAGTGGCCGGCCACGCAGCAGGCGATCTCCGGTCTGCCGGCCTGGCAGCAGCACAACGTCCGGTACTGGATCGCCGACCCGACCGGCGTACCCCACCTGGTCCCCGGGTCCAGCGCCACCCAGTGGTACTGGGGCACCAACTACGACATCTCCACCGTCGCCCCCGGCTTCTAACCGCCGCGCTCCACGCCGCAGGGCGCCTGTCCCGCCACACGCGGGACAGGCGCCCTTTTGCGCTCATGTAATCAAGTGCACGACCAAAAATCTGGCTGAAGAGCTGAGCCAGGAAGGCTCTATTCATGCAGGCAGAAGCGGCTTTCCATAATTATCTCGGCTCAATCCGCCATTTCCATGACACGCTCGCATGATTGGCGTGCCCTCGTTCGGGAATTGGATGCCGGAGAGTAGCGTAGTGGCACGCCAGCGTCATGATTTAGACGGAGAGCTGTGGTTGCGGTGACCCTGATCCCCAGAGCAGGCGATCACACCGTTGTCTTCTATCACGACAACGAGCTAGCCAGCGTGGTCGGCGGGTACCTGCTGGGCGCGATCAACGACAGCGGGGTCGCGATCATCGTGGCCACCCCTGAGCATCGGATCTGGGTCAACGCATGGCTGATGCAGGCCGGCGTGAATCTCGCGACCGTCGCCACTAGCGGCTCGTACATCATCCTGGACGCCAGGCAGACCATGGACGGTTTCGTGGTCGGCGACTGGCCGGACCCGGCTTCGTTCTGGAACGCGCTCAGCCCGGTCCTGGCGGCGGCGGGCAGACGGCGGCGGCCCGTCCGGGTGTTCGGCGAGATGGTCGCACTGTTGTGGGGCGCCGGGCTGCCCGATGCGGCCATTGAACTCGAGGCACTGTGGAATGAGATGGCCAGGCGGCACCCGTTCTCGCTGCTGTGCGGTTACCCCTTCGCCTCGGTGCTAGGCGAGGAGCACAGCGACGCGCTGGCCC
>JASHOV010000096.1 GCA_030038495.1 Streptosporangiaceae bacterium | reverse complement strand
AGGTGCCGTCGATGCAGACCCGAGCCAGGCTCTACGACCTGGTCGGCTACCAGACCTACACCGCCTTCGACAACGCGATCGTCAACTTCGACATCCCCGGGGAGAGCTCATGACCACGACCGCAGCCCTGCCGGAGATCAGGAAGGGCCTGGCTGGAGTCGTCGTTGACACCACGACGATCTCCCACGTCGTCCCCGAGACGAACTCGCTCATCTACCGTGGCTACGCCGTCCAGGACCTGGCCGGCCATTGCAGCTTCGAGGAAGTGGCCTACCTGATCTGGCACGGCGACCTGCCGGATAGTGAGCAGCTGCTCGCCTTCACCTCCCGCGAGAGGGCCCTGCGCGAGGTGACGAGATCGACCGTCGCGATCATCGACGGGCTGCCCGTCAACTGCCACCCCATGGACATGCTCAGAACCGCAGTCAGCTGCCTTGGCGCCGAAGACCCAGCCGAGGACGACAACAGCCCGGCGGCCAATCTGGCCAAGGCCGAGGCGATGCTGGCGCGGCTGCCAGTGGTCGTGGCCCAGGATTTCCGTCGTCGGCGGGGACTGGAGCGCATATCACCGGACCCAGATCTCGGCTTCTGCGCCAACTTTTTCCGCATGTGCTTCGGCGAGGTACCCGCACAAGAGGTGGTCGAGTGTTTCGAGACCTCGATGATCCTCTATGCCGAGCACAGCTTCAACGCATCCACTTTCACCGCCCGCGTCGTTGCCTCGACCCTGTCCGATATCTACTCCGCGGTCACGGGCGCCATCGGCGCACTCAAGGGCTCGCTGCACGGCGGCGCCAACGAGGCCGTCATGCGAATGATGCTCGAGATAGACGACCCCCAAGCAGCGGCCGACTGGCTGCACGACCAGCTTGCGCGCAAGCAGAAGATCATGGGGTTCGGGCATCGCGTCTACAAGGACGACGATTCCCGCGTTCCCACTATGAAAGCCGCGCTGCTGCGGATGGCGGAGCTCAGCGGCGGGCAGAAATGGGTCGACATGTACGCCCGGCTCGAACAGGCCATGCTCGCCGAGAAAGGAATCCACCCCAACCTCGATTTCCCGTCCGGTCCCGCGTACTACCTGATGGGATTCGACGTCGAGATGTTCACCCCGCTCTTCGTCATGGCTCGCATCACCGGCTGGACGGCCCATTTCATCGAGCAGCAGGCCGCTAACACGCTAATCCGTCCGCTCAGCTCCTACACCGGCCCCGCGCAGCGTTCCGTTCCCCGCGCAGCCGACCGCCTCGTGCGCTGAAACAGGCAGTAGGAACCCAGCGCGTCGCGAGAATGGCCTGGTCTCGGCAGGTCAGCTTCCTGCTCCGGGACCGGCGTGCACCGCCCTGGCCGCTCAGCGGCCAGGGCGATCTGGATCTAGTAGGAGAACTGCTGGACCTGGTCATCGCCCGGGGCGAACATGTACCCGGTCCTGGCCGCCGGGTCGAGTTGGATCCCGGGGCAGGATGCGAACGGGTAGCCGTTGACGGACGGTGAGTTGAAGTCCCCGATCGTCTTGACGATTTTTCCGTTACTGGTGTTGATGACCTCGATCACCGACATGGCGTTGCTGTCCCTGACGGCGATCCCGTCCGGAGCGCCGAATTGCGCCGGTCCAGCGGGCAGCGCGTACAGCACGAGCGCGAGGTGATGGAGCGGGTCGGCCGCGAGCTCAAGCGGCTCCCCGTTGCGCAGCGGGTGGATCGAGTCGCGCGACGGGTCCGCCTGCGGTATCACCACGAGCGAACTCGTGCCAGCGAAGTTGAACGACACCGCTCGGTAGGTCACGGAGAGCAGTTTTCTGTCGACGGGGTCGACCGCCAGGTCGGTGTCGCACTGCGTGCCACCAGTGGTCACCGTCACCTTGCCGGTGCCCGGATTCACCTCTACCAGGGACGTCCAGCCGCCGAGGCACAGCAGCGAGTTTGGTGCGGCCGTTGCGTAGACCTCGCCGGTCGCCTCGTCTACCGCGATGTTCTCAAGCGAGCCGGGGCTGACCGTGCGGCCGTCGGCGTTTGTGGCCCTGGTGGCAGCGCCGGTCAGCATGCTCACCGCGATGACAGTGTCGTGGCCGCCGGAGGTGCGGCGCGCCAGCAGGTCGGCGCGATGGCGGGTCGCGTCGACCACGCCGGCCGTGAGCCGGTAGCCGGACAGCCGGGGAGTCCCCACCAGCCTCCGGGTCTGCGTGCTGTACAGCTTCACATGGTCGGTGGTGGTGCCGTTGCCGGCGGTCGTGACGTCGTCGACCAGGACGGTGTGGGCAGAAGGATCCACGCCGAAGATGTAGAACTGGCCGCCGGATGTGTCCGAGGCGATGACCGAGCCGTAGGTGCCGGTCGCCGGGTTGTAGTGCACGACCTGCGAACCGTCCGGGCCAGAAATCGACACGACCGAGTTCGCCCCGGCCATGGCGAAGTTGTCGACGACGCTGCCGTCGGGTGCGAGCCCGTCGTCGACTTCAAGCAGAGACGTCGGGGACGCCTGCCCGGCGACCACCCCAGCACTGTCGATGGGGAGTATGCGGACGTCGTAGCTCAGCGAGGTCGGGAGCCCGAGAGCAACAGCGTTGAGCGTCTCGGATCCGGCGGCGGCCGGGAGCTTCTGGTAGACCACCGAGCCGGTGTCATGGCCGTCGGAGTCACGTTGTGTGCCATTCGGATTGTTAAAGGTGTTGTACGAGCCGTCGAAAGTCGGGGCCGGAGCGGAGATCTCCATGATCGCCCCCGCGGCCGCCGGGCCGGCGTCCCAGTCCAGCGTGAAGTCCGGGTTCGCGCGGCTGACAGCCACATCGTGGCCAGGCGAGCCGGGTGCGGCGCCGGTCGCCGCGAGCAGCGGCGCCTGCGGGCGCGCGATGGCGGCGAACCCGGCCGGGAAGCCGGTAAGCCGCACCGAGGCGAAGTCTCCGTACAGGGCACTGTGGCTGTCTTGCTCGATGCCGACGCCGTAGATGCCGCCGCCGTCGCCGAACGCCGACGCGGGCAACGTCACGGTGCCGTGCCTGCGGGACAGCGATACCGTGTACGCGGCGTTGAAGACCGGGCCGAGCGCCGGGTTCCAGTGTCCGGCGGCGGACACGACGAGCTCCGGATCGACGACTGTGCTCACGCCGGTCAGGTCGTAGGACACGGTCACAGACTGGCCGGACGTGATCACAGGGGGAACCACCGGGGCCGGAGCCACGGAGGAGGTGCCGTTGTACGGGCCGATCGTCAGGGTGTCGCCGACCTGCGCCAGCACGCGGCCGCCCCGCCGCACCTGGTAGGTGACCGTGACCTTCCGCCGCGACTTCGACACTAGTGGCTGACCGACCGCCGTGAGCAGTTCGGCGGGGGTGACCCTGACGTAGTCCGCGGTATTGGTGAACGTGCGGCCGCCGACGAGGAGCGCGTAATTGTCGCCGCGCGGTCCGGTGATGTCGGCCGCGAACGTGATCGGTCCGGTCGCGCCCGCGCCGTTCATGCCGAGCGCGGAACCCTGGGTCGGATCCTGCAGGTCGATCTGGCCGGGGTCGGTGTATTCGGTGAACGCGGCGCCGGTGCTGTCGATGTCCACCCGGTGCGCCACCGACAGCCGGACGATGCTCGTGGTGGCCAGCGACGCGTGGCCGGCACGCAGCACGGCATCAACCGCGGCGGTGACGTCGATCTGCGGGCCGACGTTCAGGCGCTGATCCGCCTGCGGCGGCGTCGCGACCTGCCGCCCGGTCTCTCGCAGAACGTTGATCACCTGCGCCGGGGTGTACCGCTGGCCCGTGAGCCGCGCCGCCTGCAGGACGTCGGCGGCGGCGGCCGCGATCTCCGGGGCAGACGCGGACGTGCCGCCGTTGAGCACCACAGCGACGGAATCTGCCGCCGGGCCGGAGTGCTCGAAGGCGGGGATGTTGTCGCCCGGAGCGGACAGCGTGACCCGCTGTCCCCAGCCGCTGGCGAAGTTGGCGCTGCCGTCCGTGCGAGTCTCGGTGTACGTCGGGTTCCGCCAGGCGTTGCCGCCGCCCTGCGGCGGTATGGCGAGCGTGTCGTCCGTTGTGGTTGCGCCCGCGTCGATCGAGCCGCTGTCCATGACCCTGCTGGGCGTGGTGGAGAACTGGTCGTCGTCGATGCTGGTCGCCTCGCTCGGGGTGCGCGCCAGGTCGGTGGGAGTCGCGCCGCCATCCGGCCCGACCGCCGCCGGGGTGTAGAGGCGGGTGCCGTCGTTGGCGGAATCCACGACGGTGATGCCGTAATGCTGCACGATCGCGGCGATCACCGATTCCATCAGCGGGTCGTCTTCCAGGTAGCGTCCGGGGAAGCCCTGGACGTCGGTGCCAAAGCCCAGGCTGGCGGTGATGACATTGGGCGGTGACTGCAGCGTGACCGCCGCCACGAACGCCTGCGCTATCTGCGAGGTAGTCGGTGTCGCGGGAACCACGAGGCGGTACCTCGCGCCGGGGGCGATGCCGAGCAGGTCGGTGAAACCGGACCCGGTATCGCCGGCACGCTGGTCGCCGTTAGGGAGCGGCGCCATCACGCTGAAGTCCAGACCGATTTCGCTGAGCACAGGGTCGCCCGTGCCCTCGACGGAAGCGGTACTACTCAGCGTGCCGTTCGGCTCGGCCACGTACGCCGGGATGAGCGGCATCGTCGGCAAGTCGATGTATCGCTGCCCGTTCTTCAGGATCGTGGTCGGGCCGTAGGTCGCGACTTCGGGATCGTGCATCGAGGCGT
>JASHOV010000095.1 GCA_030038495.1 Streptosporangiaceae bacterium | reverse complement strand
TCCGGGCTCGGCCGCGCCGCGGGTCCGGGCGCCGGAGCGCTCACAGGCCGGCGATCCAGCCGCTCTGGCGCCTGCGCAGCCCGCACTGCCCAGGCGGCCGGCCGTCCGCGTGACCACGGATACCGGCCCGGCCCGGCAGCTCAACGTGGTTGAGCGGGCACTCCGCAACTCGCCCGGCACGGTCTCGCCGGGAGCGGCCGGGTTCCGCGACACGGTCGTCGTAGTGCCCGGCGGTCATCGCCCGGGCAAGCCCGATCAGGTCCAGCGCGACCAGGCGCGAGTCAGGCTGGCGCTACCCGGGCCAGCCAGGACCGTCGTGCTCGGCTGCACCGCCGGGGCGGGACAGACGGTCACCGCGCTGCTCACCGGCCAGTTGCTGGCCAGCCTGCGTGGCGAGGCCGTGGCGGTAGTCGACCTGAGTCAAGGGCCGACGTCGCTGACCGAGCAGGCACGCTTCATTCCCGCGCTCATGCCGAGCCGACGGACGGGTGCGGGTGCCGGCCTGGCCGGCCCTCCGGCCGAGCGGGGCCTGCAAGTGGTGACTGCCGCCGACAGCTCCGACGATCCTGGCCAGATCATCAGCGCGGTCGCGGCCCGTTACCCGCTGACGCTGGCCGATCCCGAAGCCCGCGGCGTGCCGCGGGTGCTGCGGGCCGCGGACCAGCTGATCCTGGTCGCGCCCGCGAGCGCCGAGGCGGCCGGATCGCTGGCCATGACGGTCGAGTGGCTGGAGGCGCACGACCATAGCGCGCTGGCGGCAAACGCAATCGTCGTCCTGAACGGGGTGAGCTCGCAGACCGCCGACCTGGCCGAGAAAACGGCTGCCGTCGCGAGCGGCCGGAGCCGCGCGATCGTCCGGGTGCCGTGGGATGACCGCATTCGCAGCCGCGAACCGCTCGCGGTGGCCACGATCCACGCCTACACGGCGCTGGCCGGGGTTCTCGTGGCCGCCTTCGCGGACGCGACCGCCGGCCCGGTGCCTGCTGAGACGAGGGCGGTCCGATGAGTGCGCGCACGACGGGCCGGAGCCGACTTCCCGTCCGGTACTTCGATGACCGGGTCCTGCTCACCGATACCCACGCCTGGGCGTACTACCGGGTCCCGACGATCTCCTACGAGTTCACGACTCCGGCGGAACGGGAGACGCTGGCCGCCAGCGTGACCGTCGCCCTGGCCGCGATCAGGATGGCCGACGCCGAGGTGCATCTGCGCATCGCGCAGCGCCCGTATCCGGCCGCGGACTGGGCGACCAAGCTGGACACGACGTCGGACAGCGGGCCCGGCTGGCTGGACTATCTCGAGGAGATGTACCGGCACGTCTGGGCAAAGGACTTCTGGACCAAGGAGGTCTACCTCGGTGTCCGGCTCGGGCAGCGGGGGATGCGCGCGCAGCTGTCAGGCGGGCTGTTCGGCCAGTTCGCAAGCTCCTACCGGGCGGGTGAGCAGCTGCTCGGGCTGGCCGACGAGGCCGTTCCCGCCGCCGAGATAGCCCGGTGGACCGAGCAGGCCGAGCGACTCGGGCGCGCCCTGGGATCCAGCGCGCTCGCCGCCGCGCATGCCAGCTCGGACGACATCTCGTGGTTGTTCCGGCATGTGCTGGCGGGCACGACGGCGGAACCGCAGCCATCGGCGGCCCGTCGGCGTACCTGGGGCGCCGGCGAGATCGAGTCGCTGCTTGAGGGCCAGGTCCACAACGGGCGAACTGTCCTGCGGCTCGAGCACCCCTCCGGCGAGTCGTGGGCGGCGTTCCTGTCCTTCGCTCGCTTCCCCGATGTCATGTACTTCCCCGAGGGCGAGCCGTGGCTGCACTATGCCGACGCGCTGCCGTTCCCTGTCGAAGCGAGCCTGCGGATGAAACTGATCGCGCCCGCCCGCGCCAGCAAGGACGTCAGCCGCCGCCTCGCCCATGCCAGGGACATGGACGCCCACATCAGGGAGGCGGGCGCGGAGCTGCCGATCGCGCTGATGGAGCAGATCGAGGCGGCACGGCTGCTGGAGCACGGCATCACCAAGGAACGGCTGCCGTTCGTGTACGGCTGGCACCGGCTCATGGTCACCGCGCCGGACCGGGACATGTGCCTGCGCCGGGCGGAAGCGGTGATCGAGCACTACCGCGACGCGGGTATCGACGTGATGCACTCCACCGGCGACCAGTTCTCGCTGCTGTGCGAGGCGCTGCCAGGCGACAAGGTGCGGCTCAACTCCTACCTGCAGCGTCAGCCGCTCTACACCGTGGCGGGCGGGATGCCTACTGCGACCGTCGATCTCGGCGACCGGGTCACGCCGGATGCGGGCTGGGTCGGCCCCTACATCGGCGAGACGCTCGGCCGGGCGAGGTCGGTCGTGCACTTCGACCCGCTGGTCGCGGCGGCCAGGAACCGCCCGACGGCCGTGGCGATCACCGGCGAGCCGGGCGGCGGCAAGACCACGCTGGCGCTCCTGCTGATCCTGCAGCTCGCGCTGCGCGGCACGACCGTGGCCGTGATCGACCCGAAGGGCGACGCGGAGTCGCTGGTCGGGTGGCTGTCGGACCGCGGCCGGCAGGCGCGAGTGGTGCCGCTGGGCAGTGCCGCGCCCGGCCTGCTCGACCCGTTCTCCTTCGGTGACGACCTGGCCGAGCGCCGCACGATGGCCACCGAGACGCTGCGGCTGCTGCTGCCGCGCATGAGCGAGGAGCGCGAGAGCGCGATGATCCAGGCGGTCGGCGCGGTCGCGTCGGCGGAGCAGCCGAGCCTCGGCAAGGTCGTGACGCACCTGGAGCAGTCGCAGGACCCGGCGTCGGTCAACCTGGGCGCGGTCCTGCGATCGATGTCGGAGATGCGGCTGGCCCGCCTGGCCTTCGCCCCGTCCGGCGGACAGCGGATCGACGCTGCGGGCTGGACCACGGTGTTTACGCTGGCGGGCCTGACCCTGCCGGACACGGCGGTGAAGCGCGACGACTACTCCTACGAGCAGCGGCTTTCCGTCGCGCTGCTCTACCTGGTCTCGCAGTTCGCCCGCCGGCTGCTCAACGGGATGGACCGGCGGCTGCCGAAGGCCATCTTCCTGGATGAGGCCTGGGCCGTCACCTCGACGCCGCAGGGCGCCAAGCTCATTCCCGAGGTTTCGCGGATGGGCCGCTCGCGCAACACCGCGCTGATCATGGTGTCGCAGAACGCGGGTGATCTGCTCAACGAGCAGGTGACCAATTGCATTTCGAGCGTGTTCGCATTCCGGTCCTCGGAGCGGAACGAGGTAGCCAGCGTCCTGGCGCTGCTCGGGATTGAGCAATCTGAGGAGCACAAGGCGGCCCTGCGCGCGCTCGGGAACGGCGAGTGCGTATTCCGGGACCTGGACGGCCGTGCCGGCCGGATAGCCGTTGACCTGATCTCCGACGACCTACGGCAGTGCCTGGACACCAACCCCACCCGGGCACGTTCTGGCGAGGTTCCGGCCGCGCCCGTACGCGCCCAACCGGCTCACCCCGGAGCCGGCTGACCGCGCAGTCACGCGGCGACATAACCCCATTCAGGAGCCCCCCGGATGTGCAGACTCCGCCTTCCGCGCAAGACGGCCATTGCCCTGGCCGCGCTTGTCACGGTCCTGGCCGTGCCGCATGTCGGCGCTGCGGCCAGCCCGTTGGCCGGTAGCCAGCACGCCGGGCCCGCGGCACACGGAGCGATCGTCGCGCAGACCGATGCGCAGACCGATGCGAAGATCACCTCGGCGGTCACGGCCGCCCACGCGGTCACCGCGAGCGGCGGACCGTGCTCGGTCCCCGGCATCGGCGACATCGGCGGTCTGCTCGGATTCTGCTCGCTGGGCAGCTCGGGACTGATCGGCGACCTCAACAACATCTGCCAGCCGTCGCTGCCCGATCCCGAGCCCGCCAATTCCGGCATCGACGCGATGGTTGCCCCGCCCGCTACCGGCAAGGAGCCCCCAACGCTGTATGACGAGTACGGCGTTGCCGGGGACTACTGGGCGGCGACCAACCTGCAGTGCTCGGACATGACGTCGCTGATCGGGAACAACGTGGCCGGCATGGTCTTCGATGCCGCCAAGTCGATCGACCGGGTGACGATCACCGTGTACCAGTCCGCCGCCGGGAACGGGATTATCGCCTGGCTGCAGAACGTCACCGACCGGCTGATCAGCAGCCTCGGCCACGCGATCTACTTCCCGTACCTGGCAATCGTCGTCATACTCGGCGCCATCTGGCTCGCCTGGCAGGGCCTGATCCGCAAGCGCGGCACCCTCACGATCGAGGGAACCATCTGGATGGTTATCGCCTGCGCCGCGGCGATCCTGCTGATCGGCCAGCCGGCCGCCGTTACCGGCCTCGGCAAGGGCGTTTCTGACGGGATGTCCCAGGCACTCGACGCGGCGTTCGCCAAGCTGCCGAACCCGGGCCCGACCAGCTGCGTTCCGCTCCAGAAGGGCGATCCGCAGTCGCCGCCGTCGACCTACAACTACACCTCGGGCGGCACCGTAGTGGACCAGAACGCCGACGAGCTGTGGACCGTCCTGGTCTGCCAGCCGTGGCTGGACGGCGAGTTCGGCACCGCCACCTACGCCTCTCATGGCGCCGGCTCCACGCCGGTCAACGTGTACGGCCGATCGCTGCTGTGGGCCCAGGCCATAGCGGGGAACGAGAAGCCCACGGCCGGCCTGATTCAGGCCAAGCAGGCAGCCTATGCGGGGATCGCCAGCAGCATTCAGGCCAACGATCCGGCCCTGTATCCCCTGTTCCAGGGGAAGGAGTGGACCACCCGGCTGGAGATCGCGTTCGCGGCGCTGTTCGCCGCCGTCGTGGCCGGCATCCTGATACTGCTGATCGCGGTGACGCTGATCCTGCTCAAGCTCGGGTTCTTGCTGCTGCTCATCGCGGGGCCGTTCTTCCTGCTCGTCGGCACGCATCCGGGGTTCGGCCGGGTGCTCGCGCTGCGCTGGGTTGAGCTTTTGATCGGAGTCCTGCTCAAGCAGGCCGCGGTCGCCGTGGTGCTGAGCGTGCTGCTGTACTGCTACGCGCTCATCATGGGCACCAGTAACGCGACACTGGGGTGGGCGCTCAAGATTCTCATGATCGCGCTCGTCACGGTCGCCGCTTTTATCTACCGCAAGCCGTTCCAGCACTTGTTCGCCGCGGTCGGTTACGGCGTCATCGGCTCGCACGAGGCCGCGGCCTACGACCTGCAGCGGGCCGGCGCGACCGCCAGGGCGAACACGACCGCCGCCGCGACAGTTGCGGTGCCTGGGTTCGCCGCCTACCGGGCCGGCCGGTGGGCGCGCCGCAACCCGGGT
>JASHOV010000094.1 GCA_030038495.1 Streptosporangiaceae bacterium | reverse complement strand
CGGCTGACCCGGTGAAATTCCGGGACCGACGGTTAAAGTCCGGATGGGAGGCAGCACGTGCGCGGTACGGGTCGGCCCGCAGGGGTCGGCTAGTGCGGCGAATGCGCGTAATCTCGCGCCAGCCCCCGGAGCCCAGAAGGACGCGGCTCCGAGGAGGACACGGTGTTCACCGGGATTGTGGAAGAGCTGGGCGAGGTCGTCGCCCTTGATCCGACGGGCGACTCGGCCCGGCTGACGGTGCGCGGGCCGGGCGTGCTGGCGGATGCCTCGCGCGGCGACTCGATCGCGGTCAACGGCGTGTGCCTGACCGTCACCGACCTGACCGGGGGAGCCTTCACCGCCGACGTCATCGGCGAGACCCTCAAGCACTCCGCGCTTGGCTCGCTGGCGCCCGGCCAGGCCGTGAACCTGGAGCGGGCCGTCCGTGCCGACGGCCGCCTCGGCGGGCACATCATGCAGGGGCATGTGGACGGCACCGCCACGATTGTGTCCCGGCAGCCTGGCGCCGACTGGGAAGTCGTGCGGATCTCAGTGTCGCCCGACCTGGCCCGGTACATGGTCTACAAGGGCTCAGTGGCCGTCGACGGGATCAGCCTGACCGTCTCGGGCCTCAGCGACGCCGGGGAGCCGTGGTTTGAGGTCAGCCTGATCCCGGAGACGCTGCAGCGGACGACTCTCGGGTTCAAGCCGCCGGGCGCGGCCGTGAACATCGAGGTCGACCTCATCGCCAAGTACGTCGAGCGGCTGCTCGCCGGGAGACTGCAGTGACCCGGTACCAGACGGTCGGCGATGCGACCGTGCAGCTGGACGACGTGGCCACGGCCGTCGCCGACATCGCCGCGGGCCGCGCCGTGGTGGTGGTGGACGATGCGGACCGGGAGAACGAGGGCGACATCATCTTCGCCGCCAGCAAGGCGACCCCCGGGCTGCTGACCTTCGCTATCCGCTACACCAGCGGCGTGATCTGCGTGCCGATGCCCGGCGAGATGCTCGACCGGCTGCAGCTCCCGCTGATGACGACCCAGAACGCGGAGCGGATGCGGACCGCCTACACGATCAGCGTGGACGCGCGGGACGGCGTGACCACGGGGATCTCCGCCGCCGACCGGGCCAAGACCATCAGGACCCTGGTGGATTCGGCCACCGAGCCGTACGAGATCGTCCGGCCCGGCCACGTCTTCCCGCTGCGATACACCGAGGGCGGCGTGCTGCGCCGGCGCGGGCACACGGAGGCGGCGGTCGACCTGGCCCGGCTTGCGGGCCTGACCCCGGCGGGGGTTCTGTCGGAGATCGTCAACGACGACGGCACGATGGCCAGGCTGCCGCGGCTGCGCGAGTTCGCCGACGAGCACGGGCTGACGCTGATCTCGATCGAGCAGCTCATTTCCTATCGCCGCCATCACGAGCGAGTTGTCACCCGGGTGGTGGAGACCACGGTGCCGAACGAGCACGGCGACTGGCGGGCGCTCGGCTACCTGAACTCGGTCGACGCTACCGAGCATCTCGCGCTGGTTCTGGGCGACCTGACTGCGGACGGCCCTGACCCGCTGGTGCGGATGCACTCGGAGTGCCTGACCGGGGACGTGTTCGGCTCGCACCGGTGTGACTGCGGCGCCCAGCTGGACGCGGCGATGGCCGCGATCTCGGCCGAGGGCCGCGGCGTCGTGCTGTACCTGCGTGGCCATGAGGGCTGCGGCATCGGCCTGCTGTCCAAGCTGCGCGCTTACCAGCTCCAGGACGGCGGCGTCGACACGGTGGACGCGAACACCGAGCTCGGGCTGCCGGTCGACGCCCGCGAGTACTCCACCGGCGCGCAGATGCTCACGGACCTGGGCGTGCACTCGTTCCGCCTGCTCACCAACAACCCGGCGAAGGTCGACGGCCTGTCCGGCTTCGGCATCAACGTGACTGGCCGCGTGGCGCTGCCGTCCGCGCCGACCCCGCACAACCTGCGTTACCTGACCGCGAAGCGGGACCGGCTCGGTCACCAGATCGACTACCTGCCCGCCGACGGCCCTGACTCGCCTGCAGTGGGCGCGCAGTGAGCGGTGCCGGGCGGCCGGACGGCCAGGTCGTGGAAGCCGCCGGGCTGCGCCTGGCGATCGCCGCGACCCGCTGGCATGCCGAGATCACCGACCAGCTCGTCAGCCGGGCCGTCGCCGCGGCCCGGGCGTGCGGGATAGCCGAGCCACTGGTAGTCCGCGTTCCCGGCGCAGTAGAGCTGCCGGTGATCGCGGCGGAGCTGGCCAGAAGCCATGACGCGGTGGCCTGCCTGGGCGCGGTCATCAGGGGCGGCACGCCGCACTTCGACTACGTCTGCGACGCGGTGACCTACGGGCTGTCGCGGGTCGCGCTGGACGAGCGCACCCCGGTGGGGAACGGCGTGCTCACGTGCGACTCGCTCGAGCAGGCCGCGGACCGCAGCGGGGCCGAGAAGAGCAGCGAGGATAAGGGCTGGGACGCGGTGGTCGCGGCGCTGGAGACCGCGCTCGTGCTCCGCTCGCTCCGCGCGCGGTCAAAAGACGGCTAAGTCTTTGCGATAAGTGAAGCATGCCCCGGTTACCCGTAGCCGGCGCCTAATAAGCGAGTCCAGGCGATGACGGGGCCGCGGGCGCGCACGACAACGGGTGATCCGGGCGGCAGCTGCGGCCCGCCGGCCGTCCGGACGATGATCTGCTGGTCGGCAGTCTGGTCATCGGGCTGGACACGGATGACCGCGTCGTGCCCGTAGTACTCGCACGACACGACCTTCCCGGCCAGGCCGGATGCGGTAGGCGCGGCCGCCAGCACCTCCAGCTGCTCGGGCCGGAGCATGACGGTCACCGGCCCGGGGCCGGCCCTCTGGGCACCGGCCGAATCCAGGGCCAGGCAGCCGAGGACGGTGTCCACGGTCCCGGCAGTGCCGCCGGGGATGCTGCCCTCGATCAGGTTGGCGTCGCCGACGAACCTGGCCAGCGCGGGATCGGCCGGCCGGGAGTAGAGGTCCTGGGGCGCTGCGTACTGGACGATCCTGCCGTCCCGCAGCACCGCCACCCGGTCGGCCATCGAGAGCGCCTCGTCCTGATCGTGGGTGACCAGGATGGCCGTCGTTCCCGCACCCTGGCAGATGCGCTGTACGTCCGCCCGGACGCTCGCGCGCATGTGCGCGTCCAGCGAGGCAAACGGCTCGTCCAGCAGGACCACCTCCGGCCGGATCGCCAGTGCCCGGGCGAGCGCGACCCGCTGCTGCTGGCCGCCAGAAAGCTGGTGCGGATACCGGCTGCCCAGCCCGGCCAGCCCGACGGCCTCAAGCAGCTCGCCGGTGCGGGCACCCTTGCGTTGCCGCGCCGGGAGGCCGAAGCCCACGTTGACGGCCACCGTGAGGTGAGGGAAGAGCGCGCCCTCCTGCGGCACATAGCCGATCCGGCGGCGCTCGGGCGGGACGTAGTCGGCTCCCGGCCCGTCGACGATCCGGTCGCCGATCGCGATCGTTCCCGCGTCGGCCCGCTCGAAGCCCGCCAGCATGCGCAGCAGCGTGGTCTTGCCGCTGCCCGAAGGCCCCAGGATGGCGGTGAAGGCCCCGGCCGGGACCTCGAGATCCACCCCGGTCAGGACTGGATGGGTGCCGAATGCCTTGTGCAGCCCGGTCAGCGCCAGTTGCCTCATATTCCTATCCTTGCGCCCGAGTCGTCCGGTTGAAGAACCGGCCAAGCACCACGCTCGGCAGGGCCGCGACGAGGATCATGACCAGCGCGAACGGGGCCGCCTGCGAATTGGACCCGTCGCTCTGGTAGGCCCAGAACTGGGTGGCGAGCGTCTGGACGCCCGTCGGCACCAGCACCAGCGTCGCAGTCAGCTCGGTGATGACCGACAGGAATACCAGGCAGAAGGCGGCCGTCAGGCCCGGCGCGGCCAGCCGCAGCGTGACCCGGCTGAACGCGGCGAGCCGGCCCTGCCCGAGCGAGCGGGCCACATCGTCCAGGCTGGCCGGTGTCCTCGCGATGGCTGCCTTCACCCCGACCAGGGCAAGCGGAAAGAACATGATCGCGTAGCAGATGATCAGCAGCGGGGCCGTCTGGTACCCGAAGCCATTCAGGTGCTGCTCGGTGAAATAGGTCAGCGCCAGCGCGATCACGACGCCGGGCATGGCCAGCACCAGGTAGGTGCTGCGCTCCAGGAAATGCCGGGCGGCCCCGGTATGCCGGATCGCCAGCACGGCTACCGGCAGTGCCGCGAGTGTGTCCAGCGCGGCTGCGGCCAGGCCGTAGGCCGCGGTGTGCCAGGCGGCGTCCAGCATGGACACGCCCGTGACCGATGCAGGCGTGCCCTGCACAATCAGGTAGATGCACTCGCCGACCGGCACCCCGAGGGCCAGCAGGATCAGCAGGCCGACGGCGAGCAGCGCGGGGATCGTGGCGCCGCCCAGCCGTAGCGGCGGCATCATCCGCTGCGTCATGGGGCCGGATCGCGCGACGCGGCCCCGGCCGCGCAGCCGGGCTTCGCCGGCGAGTACCAGCAGGCTGAGGGCGATCAGCACCAGGGACAGTCCGCAGGCAGTCGGGACCGCCGTCGGCAGCCCGAGGTCGGTGTATATCTCGGTGGTGAACGTCTGGTAGCCGAGCATCTCGAACGCGCCATACTCAGCCAGCAGGACCAGTGTGACCAGGAGGCAGCCGCCCAGGATGGCCCCCCTGGCCTGGCCGAGAGTGATCCGGGCGAACGTGCGCAGGCGGCCGACACCGAGGCTGCGCGCGACCTCTTCCTGGCCGGGGTCGGCGGCCCGCAGGCTGGCCGCGACGGGCAGGTAGACCAGCGGGTAGACGGCCAGGGTCATCACCACCACGGCGCCGCGGAAGTTCTGCACCCAGGTCGACAAGGTCACCCAGCCGAAGGCCACCACGAAGTCGGGAATGGCAAGCGGCACGACCAGCAGCACCGCCCATATCCTGCGACCGGGCAGGTCGGTGCGCTCGGTCAGCCACGCGGCTGCCGTTCCTATGCACGCGCACAGCACGGTCACGACGGCGGTCAGCCGGACCGTGTTCCACAGCAGCGTCCCGGTCAGCGGACGGAATATCTGCCCGGCGACGGTGCCCGCGCCCGCCGACTGCGCCTCCAGCAGCAGGAAGACCAGCGGTACGGCCAGCAGCGCCGCTATAAGCGCGCTGACCGTGATCAGCCCGGCCGGGCGTCGCGCGCGCCGGGCCGGCACGACGGTCATGGCCAGCGTGGCGGGCCGGGCCGGCGCTGTGCTCATCGCGGGCTCACAGCAGGCCCGCCTCGCGCATCAGGTTGATCGCGGTGCTGCCGTCGCCGAGCTCAGCGATGGTGATCTGGTAGGGCTGGAGCCGGCCGAACGGGGTCTCGCCCGTCTTGGTCGTCACGCCGGAGGCGATCGGGTACTCGAAGCTCAGTGACTGGTTCGCCCCGAAGCCCGGGCTGGCGATGATCTCCTGGCCCTGCTTGCTGACCAGGAACGCCAGGAATTTCTGCGCGTCCGCCTGGTGCTTGCTGGACTTGAGTATGCCGGCGCCGGACACGTCGATGACGTAACCGGGATCGCCTGGCGCGAAGTAGGTGATCTTCGAGTGCACGTTGCCGGCCCCGATCTCGGCCCGCATCCGGTACCAGTAGTACTGATTCACGATGCCGAAGGCAGCTTCGCCGCGGTTGACCTCGTCGGCAATGTCCTCGTTGGCGGCGTAGATATGCCCGCTGGCGTTGGCGTAGATCTTCCTGAGCCAGGTCAGCGTGGCGGCCTTGCCATAGACATGCAGGTAGGCGGTGACAATGGGCTGGAAGTCGGTCTCGCCGGGGGCCAGGGCCAGCTTGCCGGCGTACTGCGGGTCGGCGAGCTGACTGACGTGGGTGGGCAGCTGGCTGGCGGAGATCAGGCTGGGGTTATAGATGATGACGCTCACCCGGGCCGACACGCCCACCCAGTCTCCCTGTGGGGAGTTGAACCGGCTCGGAGTCGCCGCCAGCGTGCTGGCGTCAACGGGCGAGAGCAGGCCCTTTTCCTGCAGGCTTTCCAGCGGGGGAGAGTTCTCGGTGTAGAACACGTCGGCCGGGGAGTTGGCGCCTTCGGCAATGATCTGGTCGGCAAACGTGTCCTCGTCGTTGTAGCGCGGGATCACCGTGATGCCGGTCTTCGCCTCGAACGCGCTGACCAGGTTCTCAGTCGTCTGCTCATGCTGGCCGCTGTAGAGGATGAGGGTATTGGGGCCCGGCGATGAGCTGCCGCAGGCCGACAGCGGCGCGCATGCGGCCAGGATGGCGACGGCGCCGACGATGGCACCGGCGGCGCGCCTCATGCCGCCGCTCCCGCGCCGGGGCACAGCCTGTTCATGCGAGCCGCTGCGGCGGCCACCGCGCTGGTCGCAGCGGCGCTCTGCCCGTTGGTCGCGAAGAAACGGTCGTAGGCATCGGCCAGCTCGGAGATGGCCGACCGCAGCCCCGGGCTGGCAGCGTGGATCTGCCGGAGTGGCAGGATCTGGGCCTCCGCGTAGCCGACCTTGTCCTGGCCAGGGTCGGGGCCGTCCGAGAGCACCGCCTGGACCTCCGCGCATGTCTTGCGCGTGGCCGCGCCGACCGGCCGGGGTCCCGAGCTGCAGGCGGCCAGCGACAGTACGGCCGCGGTACACGTCATGAGCGCCATTGCAGCCTTGCTATACCCCGATGAGCGGGACCTCGAAGAGGCCGCCGACCGGAACGGCGGTACGGAATCGGTGCTCATCGGGTCCTTTCAGGCTCGCATGTCACGTTAGTGTAGCTTAGGCTTACCTAACTTCGACTAGCTTAGGAGACCCTAACAAATCGCCGGGATCGCTCGGAATCCGGATGATGGCTGCGTTGTTCCGCCCTGCGTAGGCTAGAGCCAGGCGGCGAGGCCGCTGGCGCAAGGCCCGCGGCGTTTGCGGGGCGACTGCGCGAGACGCTGAGGTGAGTGCCCGTGCGCGACATCCTGGACCCCATCACGGGCTGGTGGGAGTCGGGCGAGAGGTTCGGTCTGGCCACGGTCGTCCGGACTTTCAGCAGCGCACCGAGGGAGCCGGGAGCGGCGATGGCGGTCTCGGCGGCGGGTGAAGTCGTCGGCAGCGTATCCGGCGGCTGCGTCGAAGGAGCCGTCTACGAGCTCGCCACGCAGGTCAGCGCCAGCGGTGAGCCGGTGCTGCAGCGCTACGGCATCAGCGACGACGATGCGTTCGCGGTGGGCCTGACCTGCGGCGGCATCATCGACATCTTCGTCGAGCCGGCCAGCAAGCAGGCCTTCTCTGATCTCGGCGAGGTCGCGGCCGCGGTCCGCGAGGGTGTCCCGGTCGCGGTCGCGACGATCATCGAGGGTCCGGGCCGGATCGGCGCACGGCGGCTGATCTGGGAGGATCAGCCAGCCAGCGGCACTCTCGGGGCCGGGGACCGGCTCGACCAGGCGGTGGACGACGACGCCCGCGGCATGCTGGCGCAGGGCCTCACCGGCGTCCGCAGATACGGCCCCGATGGCGAGCGCCGCCGCGACGACCTGGCGGTGTTCGTCCATTCCTTCGCCCCCGCCCCGCGCATGCTGGTCTTCGGAGCGATCGACTTCGCCGCGGCCGTGGCCAGGGTCGGCAAGTTCCTCGGCTATCGGGTGACGGTCTGCGACGCGCGGCCGGTGTTCGCGACGGCATCACGATTCCCCGACGCCGACGAGGTCATCACCGACTGGCCGCACCGGTACCTGTCGGCGACGACCACCGACGCGCGGACCGTAGTCTGCGTGCTGACGCACGACCCCAAGTTCGATGTCCCGCTGTTGGAGGTGGCGCTGCGGCGGCCGGCCTCCTACATCGGCGCGATGGGAAGCAGGCGGACCCATGAGGACCGGCTGGCCCGGCTGCGCGAGGCGGGGATGACCGAGCCCGAGCTGGCCCGGCTGCGGTCGCCGATCGGGCTGGATCTGGGTGCGCGCACTCCGGAGGAAACCGCGGTGGCCATCGCGGCCGAGCTGATCCAGCTGCGCTGGGGCGGCTCGGGGCAGCCGCTGACCGCGACCACGGGCAAGATTCACCACGGCCGCAGGCACGGCGATCTCGGCCCGGCGGCTGCCGGTCCTGCGG
>JASHOV010000093.1 GCA_030038495.1 Streptosporangiaceae bacterium | reverse complement strand
CAGGAAGGCGGGTACCCAGCCATCGCGGGCGGTGCAGCGGGCGGCCGTCAGCTACACGCTCGGGCTGCTGGCGAGCCGGGCGCCCGGCCGGTCGGTGGAGGTGCGCGTTCCGCCGTTCGCCGCAGTGCAGTGCGTGCCCGGCCCGCGCCACACCCGCGGCACTCCGCCGAACGTCGTGGAGACCGACCCGCTGACCTGGCTTGACCTGGCGACCGGCGAGCTGACCTGGGCCGCGGCACTGGCCAGCGGGCGCCTGCGGGCCAGCGGCCAGCGCGCCGACATTTCCGCTTACCTCCCGCTGACCTCGATTGGCCCCTGCGGTATCGCGGGTCACTAGAATTGGCTGGTGATCATGCCCGACGGCCAGCTGTCGCTCGATCCCGATGCTGTAGATCCAGGCACGGGTGATCCAGGCACGAGCGACCCGCCGCCCAGGGATGCCTGCGGTGTCTTCGGCGTGTGGTCGCCGGATGAAGATGTCGCCAAGCTGACCTACTACGGCCTGTACTCGCTTCAGCATCGCGGGCAGGAGTCTGCGGGCATCGCCGTCAGCGACGGCTCGAGGATTGTCGTCTACAAGGACATGGGCCTGGTAGCCCAGGTCTTTGACGAATCCGTGCTGAACACGCTGCGCGGCCACCTCGCCATCGGGCACTGCCGGTATTCCACCAGCGGGTCCTCGGTGTGGGAGAACGCGCAGCCGACATTCCGGGCGACCCCTTCGGCCAGCCTCGCGCTCGGCCACAACGGCAACCTGACCAACACGCTGGAGCTGGCCGCTTTGCTGGCTCAGCAGGCCGGTGGCATGGCCAGCCGCGCCACCTCGGACACCGACGTGCTGACCGCGCTGTTCGCGGCCAGCAATCTGCCCGTCAACGGCGCCGGTGTCTCGCAATCCGGTGTTTCGCAATCCGGTGTCTCGCATCCCGGCGTCGAGGCCGCCGCGCTCGCCGCGCTTCCGCTGGTGCGCGGCGCATTTTCGCTGGTCTTCATGGACGAGCAGACCCTCTACGCGGCGCGCGACCCGCAGGGCTTCCGGCCGCTGGTCCTCGGCCGCCTGGCGCGCGGCTGGGCGGTGGCCAGCGAGACCTGCGCCCTGGACATCGTGGGCGCGACCTTCGTGCGCGAGATCGAGCCAGGCGAGATGATCGCAATCGACGAGGACGGCGTCAGGTCCCATACGTTCGCGGCCCCCGCGCCGAGGGGCTGCCTGTTCGAGTACGTGTACCTGGCCCGGCCGGATACCACGATCTCGGGGCGTAGCCTGCAGGCCGCCCGCGAGGAGGTCGGCCGGCAGCTGGCGATCGAGTGCCCGGCCGACGCGGATCTGGTAATCCCGGTGCCGGAATCGAGCACTCCGGCGGCGATCGGCTACGCCCAGGCCAGCGGCATTCCCTACGGCCAGGGCCTGGTGAAGAACTCTTACGTGGGCCGCACCTTCATCCAGCCCAGCCAGACGATCAGGCAGCGCGGTGTCCGGCTCAAGTACAACCCGCTCCGTGACGCGATCGCAGAGAAGCGCCTGGTGGTCGTGGACGACTCCATCGTCCGCGGCACGACCCAGCGGGCGATCGTGGGGATGCTGCGCGAGGCCGGGGCCGCCGAGGTGCACGTCCGGATCTCCAGCCCGCCGGTGGCCTGGCCGTGCTACTTCGGCATCGACTTTCCCAGCCGCGCCGAACTGCTGGCGGGCAACCTGTCCATCGAGGAGATACGGCAGTCCATCGGCGCCGACTCGCTCGGCTTCGTGTCCCTGCCCGGCCTGATCGCGGCCACCACGGTACCGGCCAGGCGGCTCTGTCACGCCTGCTTCGACGGCGACTATCCCGTCCCGGTGCCCGACAGCGAGAAGGGCAAGCACCTGCTGGAGCCGGCCCTGGGCGGCGCGCGGGTGCGGTCATGACCACGGGTCAGGCCGGTGGTGGTCACGCCCGTGACGGCGACATCGGCCCGGCGAACGGCGCTGGCGGGCCGGCCAGCTATGCGCGGGCGGGCGTGGACATCCAGGCGGGCGACCGGGCGGTGGAGCTGATGCGCGCGTCGGTGGCCAGGACCGCCGGCCCCGAGGTACTGGGCGGCCTCGGCGGGTTCGCCGGCCTGTTCGATGCCGTCAAGCTGGCCGGCATGCGCAGGCCACTGCTGGCTACCTCCACCGACGGCGTCGGCACCAAGGTCGTCATCGCGCAGCGGCTCGGGCGCTACGACACCATCGGCATCGACCTTGTCGGGATGGTCGTCGATGACCTCGTCGTGTGCGGCGCGGAGCCGCTGTTCATGACCGACTATCTGGTGTTCGGGCAGGTGCAGCCGGAACGGGTCGCAGCGATCGTCGCCGGGATCGCGGAGGGCTGCGTGCGGGCAGGCTGCGCGCTGATCGGCGGTGAGACCGCCGAGCATCCCGGTCACTTCGGGCCCGACGACTTCGACATCGCCGGCGCCGCGACCGGCGCCGTCGACGCGGACCGGCTGCTCGGCCCGGACCTGGTGCAGGTCGGCGACTTGGTCATCGCCATGGCGTCGTCGGGCCTGCACTCCAACGGCTTCTCGCTGGTGCGCGCGATCGTCGACGATCCCGGATCCGGCCTCGAGCTGGGCGCCGAGCCGGCCGAGCTCAGCCAGCCGCTGGGGGCGGAGCTGCTCACTCCCACCAGGATCTACGCCAGGGACTGCCTCGCGCTGGCCGATCACTGCCAGGTCAGGACGTTCGCCCACGTAACCGGCGGCGGTCTGGCGGCCAACCTGAGCCGGGTGCTGCCGGCCGGCACGAACGCGGTCCTGGACCGGGCCACCTGGCAGCCGGATCCGGTGTTCGGGCTGCTCGCTGACCGCGGCGGGCTCTCGGCTGACGAGATGGAGCGGGTATTCAACATGGGCGTCGGAATGGCGGCGGTCGTCGCGGCCGCGGACGCCGACCGCGCCGTGCGCCTGCTGGCCGAACGGGGCGTGCCCGCGTGGGTAATCGGGACAATCGCTGCAGCAAACGGCAGTGCAGCAAACGGCAGTGCGGCAAACGGCAGTGCGGCAAACGGCAGTGCCGGCCTGGTCGGCAGCCATCCCGGCTGACCGTACCCGCCCGGCGGCCGTGCCGACAGGGTCAGGCTGAAGTGCTAGTGCTGGTCAGGTCCTCGTCGAGGTCATCCTCGTCGAGGTCATCCTCATCCCAGTCCTCGTCATCGCCCTCGTCATCAGAGTCCTCGTCAGCGGAGTACTGGTCGCCGAGATCCTCATACGCGGATCCATCGGCGTCCCGTGTACTCGCGTCGACGCCCAGCTCAGCCCGCAGCCGGTCGAGATCGGTGCCGCCACCGCTGTATTTCAGCTGACGGGCCACCTTGACCTGCTTGGCCTTGGCTCGGCCGCGCCCCATTGGCTCGACCCCCTCTAACGTACGGACCCGACGGGTCCTGGTCACCGCACTCTAAGTTGCCCGTTACCACGCCAATGCTCGCGGTTTCGTGCACACAAGGCTAACCCGCCGCCGCTCCGCCACCGGGAGTGCGACGCGCTCGCCTTGACGTACAGGTACAACCGTACCTGCTTTGGGCTGTAGCCGCCTCCGCTGATACTGGAGAAAGTGATCAGCTGCCCAGGTATATTCCGCGCAGCCTGCCAATCTCCGCGATCCGGCGCTCCGCGAGGCGGTCTGCCGCCACGGCTGGCGATACGCCCTCCTTGTCGGCTGTCGCCAGGATCTGCTTGGTCGTGCCGAATATCTGCTCTGCCCTGGAGCTGGCCCGCTCGAAGTTGAATCCGTGCAGCTCATCCGCGACCTGGATGACGCCGCCGGAGTTCACCAGGTAGTCCGGCGCGTAGATGATGCCGTGGTCTGCGAGTATCTTCTCCACCCCCCGGTGGGCCAGCTGGTTGTTGGCGCCGCCGCAGATGATCCGGGCGCCGAGCGCCTGGACCATGTCCTCGTCGACCGCGCCGCCTAGCGCGCACGGCGAGTAGACGTCAAGCTGGCTGGCAAGCAACTCGGCCCGACTGACGGCGATGTCGACCTCGGGATGCGCGGCCCTGACCTTCTCCGTGGCAACCTGGCTGGTGTCGTAAATCACCACGTGGGCCCCGTCGGCGACCAGGTGGTCGGCCAGCCGGTGCCCGACCTTGCCGACGCCCTCGATGCCCACGGTCTTGCCCGCCAGGCTCGTGTCTCCCCAGAGATGGTCGGCAGCCGCGCGCATGCCCTGAAACACGCCGAACGCGGTGAGCACCGAGGAGTCGCCCGCGCCACCGTTTGGCACCGTCCGGCCCGTGACGTGCCGGCTCTCCCTGGCGACGATGTCCATGTCCTCGCTGTACGTGCCGATGTCGCAGGCCGTGATGTAGCGGCCGTTCAGTGACTCCACGAATCGGCCGTAGGCCCGCAGCAGTGCCTCGGACTTGAGCTGTTCGGGGTTCCCGATAATGACGGCCTTGCCGCCGCCGAGGTCCAGCCCGGCCAGCGCGTTCTTGTAAGCCATCGCCCTGGACAGGTTCAGAACGTCGGCCAGGGCCGCGTCCTCATCTGGATAGGGGTAAAAGCGCGTGCCGCCCAGCGCCGGGCCGAGCGCGGTCGAGTAGATCGCGATAATGGCCCGCAGCCCGGACTGAGTGTCCTGGCAGAAGACGACCTGCTCGTGGCCGGGCTGGCCGTCGTCGTTGCGGACCGCGAAGACGTTGGTCACGGAACTGAGCTCCCGAGCATCCTGCCCCGCGTCACCATTGACGCGGGGTCGGCACAAGCCTATAGCGGCGACGCCGCGCGGAGAGACGTGCTCGTATCTACCGGCGCGTAAGCCTTTGCACAGAGGCGTACGGCATGTCACGATTAGTCATGCTGCCTGCGCGGCGTGTGCCAGAGTTTCCGCCAGTTTCACCGTGCGGATATCTCAGCTTGTGCCCACCCGTCCGCGGGTCGTGCCACAGTGGCGGGAGGCCGCGGCCCAAAACCCCCGAAGTGGATTATCTAGCAGCAGTATGGGGGATTATTACAGGACCATGGCTGGTTGGAGCGAATCAGCACAGTGGTCACCTATCCGGCCGTCAGCCTGGGATGGCTCCCAGTCGGCCACGCGCGCCACAGAGAATCTCTGGGCCGCGGGAGGGAGGTAATCGACACCATTGCAAGCCGCGGACTGTCCAGTTCGAACGTCTGACGTATGCCCCTGGCAGGGCCGACCTGGAGGAGATCGGCCAGGTAGACAGGGGCGCGAAGGACGTGGCGGCAATCGAGCTAAGTAGCTGATGGGAGGCGCGGATGACTTTTCCGAATCCGCCCGTTGCGACGGTGCGTGTCGCTAGAATCACGCAGCGTGACAGGGGACAGCGGGGAAGTCTGGGCGACTCTTCAAAGAAACTTTGCTCCCGGTTGTCGACTTGTCACCGCTGGTGATGGCAATATGGTCCGAGTGGACTATATGGGACATCCGAGGCAGGCTCCGTAGAGAGAGCCACGAACAGGAAGAAAAGCAGGGATCGCTGTACCGGTCCAGGAGGAGAGGCCGTCAACATGTCAGCACGTACACCAGAGGCTGAGCCGCTGCTCACGCCCGCAGAAGTCGCCACGATGTTCAGGGTTGACCCGAAAACTGTCACTCGCTGGGCAAAGGCTGGCAAGCTCACATCGATCCGGACCCTCGGCGGTCACCGCCGGTACCGGGAGACAGAGGTTCGCGCGCTTCTCGCGGGCATACCGCAGCAGCGCTCGGAATGAGACGTGGCCGCGGCCTGGCGTTGCAGAGCCGGGCAGGCTGGTGCCCGATGCAGCGCACGCAGCCAGCGGCCATTCGTCTAGCAGTTGGGGGGGTCGACCCCGGCGGCCAGCTCACCGCATCGGGGGGCGCGCTTCGCGTCGATGCGATGTTGGGCATCGGTCAGCAGACGTTGCCGGGGTCGATCCGGCCTCCACGGGCAAGTGCCCGGGAGGCTTAGGTGGGCAGTTAACAGAAACGTATTGCCAGCCGGGACTCGCCGTCCGTGCCCGGCCTGACCGGCACCTAGGGTGCCCGTTCCGGAAAAATCCCGGTCTAAAGTTCCCGCCGCGATTCGCATCTATCTCGCGCGCCACATCTCACGCATCGTAGCTCTTCAGCAACTTTTCGTAATCACGCCTGCTGGGACTCATACACGGCGATACTTATTTGCACATGCCGTCGCGACATTGGCGTCCGGCGGGCAGTAATGGTGTCCGTCCGCCGGTGCGATTGCTAGGTAGCGGGCAGTTGGCGGCACGGTGCCCGGGGGACCGCCTTATGCGGCAGCATGCGGCGCTTGGGAGGGGAGGTAGGCACAGATGCGTGATCCGGAGCAAGTGAAGCGCGCGGAACAGGCTGCGACTGCGCTGGAGCGAGCGTGGCTGCACTGGCGTGCGCGCCATGGCCTCGGCACGGGCCAGCTGCCGCCGGTGTCGAGCTACGTCGGGTACTCGGTGGAGGAACCCTGGGGCCAGCCGCGGGTCGTCTTCGGGCTTGAGGCCGAGGAGGCCGAGCGGCTCGCAGCGATACTGGACGGCTATGGCAGCCTGAGGTCGGCGCATGCCGAGGTGGCGTGGACGGACCGCCGGCAGGAGACGGAACAGTCGCCGTGGAGCCTCCACGGTCCCGGCGCGGGCGTGCCGCCGCAGGCGGCGGATCCGGACGTGGCCAGGCCGGGTGGTGCGGACGGCGGCCGGGCAGGTACCGCGCAGTTCGCCGCAGCGCCGCCGCAGCGATCCAGCGTGGCGTCCGACGACCTGACCGCGGAGCAGCCGATCCTGCCGACAGCACTGCGCCAGGCGGCGGCCATGGCCGACCTTCCCGCGGAGCTGTCCGAGGAGGCGGCAGCTCGGTTACAGGACCTGGCGGCACGCCCGCCGGGTCGGCCGGGCCTCGTCGCGCTGCCACCGCGCCCGGCGATCCCGCCAGAGTCACGGACTGCCGAGCTTCCCGCTCAGCCGGAGTCCATCGGCCCGGCCGCGTCGCCTGGCCCGGCCGCGTCGCCTGGCCCGGCCGCGTCGCCTGGCCCGGCCG
>JASHOV010000092.1 GCA_030038495.1 Streptosporangiaceae bacterium | reverse complement strand
AGCCAGAGCTGCTCCGGCGCCGTGGTGGTTGGGAGCGGAACCGTGGTGGTCGGCGGCCCGCTCGGCGGGGTCGCGGCCTGCGCTGGCGTCTTGGTGAACGCCGCTTCTGCTGCCGTGACTGCCAGACCGATCGCGGCCCCGGCGACGACGACGCTACTGATGAACTGGCGCCGGGAGAGCCCGGCGTTCTCGGAACCCGCGCTATCAGCGGCGGGTCCCCACGCGAACATGCCCGAATCGTCCATGCCCTCGGACGTTAAGGAGCTGAGGTTAACCCTCCGTGGCGCTCTCCCGGCCGCGGGGTGAGTAGTTCGCGACGAATCGCGAGCGCAGCAGGCTGCATCAGCGACTGGAGCATGCCGTTAGTTTCGGGATCAGGCGAATACACGACGGTACCGACCATGCCACGGGTGAGAAGAACCTTGTAGACGTTGCGGACCAGCCGCTCGAATTCCAGATCCGAGACCTTGCCACGGCTGCGGAAATCCGGATCCTTATTGGCCTCGCGTCGCGTCACCCAGTGGTCAGTGCGCCAGACGAAGTCCGGCCCGATGATCACACCGTTCCAGTCGTACTCGAATCCCTGCGCGGTGTAGACGCAGCCGACCTGGCCGAAGCCCGCGGGATCGGTCGCCCACAGTGCCGCGGGCGGCGCACCGCCGACGGCGCGATCCCCTTTCAGATTCCACGGTCTGGCCCAGTCGCCGATCGCAACATCTGGCACGAGCGATCCGTCGGGGCGCGGGTCGCTCCAGGGCCAGCAGTAACCGGCGGCCATGCGAGCGCCATAGCCCTTCCCGAGCTTGCCCCGCATCAGGTGCTCAAGCTCATGCGCGCTGTCGGCGACTTGCACTGCAAATGCGGGGTCGCCAGCCCACGGAATGGGGCCGCCGGGTGTTAGTCCAAGCAGCTTTGTGACCCAGTCCATGTAGACCTCGCTTCCGCCGCAGCGGAAGTTCGCATTGAGGTCAATCCTCTGGACGTCGAGATTCAACTGCTGCGCATGTGCCTCGATATCCTCGACTGTCCCAAGCTCACCGGGCCTTACAACCTGGTGCTCGTCGAGCAGGAAAACCGGCACCCTCGCAGCGGCGAGTAGCTCATCGATCTGCCGACGGTCCGTCCGTAGACGGGCCGGTGTGTATCGGCTCATCGACGTCTCGCGGATCCGATGCGCCTCGTCCAGGATCAGCACTTCCAGACCGTTGCGGTCTGCGTCAACAAACTGGTTGAAGTACTTGAAGAGGTTCTTAGTCCGCTGCGAGCCGCGGCCCGCTACCTTGCGCAGGGTCTGCGTAAATGAGCGGGACCCAGTGGCATGGAGCACTGTGCGCCCCTGACGCGCGAGCTCGCCCAACAGCGAAAGCGCGATCACACTCTTGCCAGTGCCGGGCCCCCCGCTAACGATGACAACGGTCTTCGAGTCCTTTGCTCGTGCCGCTTCCGTGGCATGGAGGACGAGGTTGTATGCAAGGCGCTGCTGGTCCAGCAGTACGAACTGCCCGCGATTCCTGATCTCGTCGGCAGCAACGGCAAGCAGCTGTCGGCTCGGCGCAGCCCTCGCACTTAGGAACTGGTCCGCATACGGCGCTCCTGAGACGCCGGGCTCTAGTCGGGATCGAAGGAACTCCATGAAGTCGGCTCTGCGCTCGCCCGTGAACATGCGCCCGTCGTTTGATTCGGCCATGCGGCGAAGTGGCGCTACGCCCATCTCAGTCGCGTTGTGGAGGTACGCGGCACCGACAATCGCGTCTCCGTCTCCCTGAAGCGCAGGCAGGAAGTCGCGCAGGTACTCGCAGTAGCCACTTACTTGCTGCACCGGGTGCAGGCGCGGATGCCGACCGTATCCATCGATCACGACCATTGCCGGATCGTCCTCAAAGAGGTCAGCCTCGCTCCACTGCTTCAGCTCGATGACCACGTAGGACGGCGCACTAGTTGCCGGGTGACGGCCAGCTAGAATTGCATCGACCCGTCGGCTGCTTAGGGGAAGCCTGTGCTCTAGCAGGACCTCGACGTCCGCTAGTCCGGCATCGACGAGGTCGTTCGCGAGCACCGGGATGCTCCGATCCCAGGAGCGTCTCTCACCCGGCCCAGGTCTCGCGATCCAGCCGTCTGCGTAGAGCGACTGCTCGAACATCAGCTCAGCCAGACTGCCGCTGTTCGCTATGGCGGACAGGCCCGCAGCCGAACGCCTGATCAACGCCAAGGACCCGCTCCCACGCAGCACGGAAACCGTGCGGGTGGGGGCGTAGCCAGGTCAGGCTAGCTCAGCGTTGACCGGAAGCCCGTCGGGCCGCAATGACAGCAACTCTACAGAATAGCCACATGAACAGCTGCGCGTGTCGCTGGAATCCGACCATCTCCCGACCCGCGCGGGCCGCCATCCCAGGGCAGTGCCGACAGAGCTAATCGCTTACCGGTCGCGGAAATGTAGCGCGAAGGCTGCGAACGCTGGCTCATCCGATAATTCGACTAGCGGCCGGGTTAATACCTTCTCAGCATAGGCGACGCAAGGTCGCGTCAGCCGGAACTGCAGACGCGGGCAATGTCGTGATAAGGAGTTCCTCAGCAGCCCTCTTGCCAGCTTTCCCGGCAGCCGTGTAGCGCGTTGAGACAAGGCGCTTACTAATCCTCCACCGACGCACTCCGAAGACTTCAGTATCAGTTTTTGAAGGCGTCATTCGATCATCGCGATACAGCCAGCGCGAAGTTGTCAGGAGCGGATGGTTATCGTAGCTCAGAATCCAGCGGAATTGAATCCGTCTCCGCAAGTACTCGGCCAATTCAAAGTGCAGCAGGTCGTCGCGCTGATCGGACGGAAGGTTGCAGCCCCCGTACCCACCGGAAAGGTCAAACGAGGCGCGATACAAGGTGGCGGATTTCTCCAGATACGGCGGGTCAAGATAGGCGACAACACGCGATGGCAGAAGCTGTGGGTAGTATTCCGGAACATCGCTGAGTGTCTCGCGCCAGGACTTGCGCCAAACATCAACCAACCGTCCACTTTCGTACAGATAACCAACATAAAGCAATCGCCGTTCGATGGCCTCGGGGTTCCATCGGCAACCGATCGTATAGGCGCTGGCCTGAGAGCGTCCGCCAATAGGGCCAGCTTTGCCATGCAGGATGCCGGAGAATGTAGTGCGATTGAGAAAAAGACATCGTGTTGCCATGGCTAGGCGACGATCAGCAGGTTTGAGACCCGGCTTGGGGCCCCAATTCCGCCAATAATCCCAGCGAGCCACTGCTGTAGCGCCGCCAGGCGCAACATGATGACGCCACTCGTCCCACATGCGTTCGACCAAACGATCAGTGTCAGCAGCCGCGGTTTGCCAGAAATCAGTGACGAGAGGATCGATGTCGGCTAGCAGGATACGTTCAGCAGTACCGTCACTGACCAACCTAAGCGATGCAGAAGCACCGCCTGCGAATGGCTCGACGAGAAGGTCGACCTGGCGTACGCATGGCGACATAATCGCCGCGCTGAGCAGGCGTCTGAGCGGCCTGGCTATAGCCGATTTGGCGCCGGGATAACGCAGGGGCGACTGGTAACGTTCGCTTGCGACAGGATGGCTTATCGAGGCCAGGTCGTGGCACAATTTTTTAGGCATCGCGGCGATGCTCACCGGCGAGCCGCACTGGTCGCCGACCAACGCATCGCGTGATCGCGACACCGCAACCACTTCGCTACCGACGAGTTGGGTCACGTAGCCAGTCTCCACCAAGCATCTGACGGTTGGTTAGACACCCGGACTGGCCAGGACCTAGGCCGCGATCGGCTAGCCATCCCGGTCACGAGTGACCGAAGTACGACGGGGTGCGTACAGCCTGCATGTCCGGCTTAAGGCCTGAGATGTTCTGCTGAGCCATCATCGTCAGCACGGAGCGTCCCACACCCA
>JASHOV010000091.1 GCA_030038495.1 Streptosporangiaceae bacterium | reverse complement strand
TTCCCCAGCTGCGCATGATGATGCGACAGATGCACCGAGTCGTCATTCCACGTCTGCAGGCTAACGACCGCGAGCGACGAGCTGGGAGCGAGGTTGAACTCGACGTTGTCCGCGTACGTTGCCGACCCCGTGTATTCCAGCACCACCGCGGCGTGTGCGTTCGGCCCGACGTTGACGACGATGTGCCCGAACGCCGCCCCCTCGGCGCTCTCCCCCCGGATCGTGATCCAGGTGGGGACGAAGGATTCTGTGTCGTGCGGCACTGTGATGAGAGTGGCTTCAGTGAACCGGCTGAAGGCTCTCGCGCTGACCCGATCAGCGGGAACGTAGGCGACGCCGACCCTGGGGTCGCCATGTTCCGCCGTTTCAATGGCGACCCCAGGGCCGGCGTCGCCTACGATGTGGATTTTTGCCTCCGGGAGGGCGCCTTCTCCCTGCAGCCCCCGCAGCCGCCGAAGAGGCGTGAACCTCCACTCCTCCTCCCGACCCGAGGGGACAGGGAAGTCCGCCGGATCGTAGGACTGCTTCTCGTGCAGCCTTGAAACGGGAGCCGTCTCGACGGCCCCCTGCAGGGCAGGCATTAGCCGACTGCTCCTTCCATCTGCAGCTCGATGAGCCGGTTCAGCTCGAGCGCGTATTCCATCGGCAGCTCGCGCGCGATCGGCTCGACGAAGCCCCGCACGATGGTGGCCATCGCCTCGTCCTCGGTCATGCCGCGGCTCATCAGGTAGAACAGCTGGTCCTCGGAGACCTTAGAGACCGTGGCCTCGTGGCCCATCTCGACGTCGTCCTCGCGGACGTCGACGTAAGGGTAGGTGTCGGACCTGCTGACGGTGTCAATCAGCAGCGCGTCGCACTTCACGGTGGACTTCGAGTGGTCGGCACCCTCCTGGACCTGCACCAGGCCGCGATAGGAGGTGCGGCCGCCGCCTCTGGCCACCGACTTGGACACGATGGTCGAGGACGTGTTCGGCGCGCAGTGCACCATCTTGGCGCCCGCGTCCTGGTGCTGGCCCTCGCCCGCGAACGCCACCGAGAGGGTCTCGCCCTTGGCGTGCTCGCCCATCAGGTAGACGGCCGGGTACTTCATCGTGACCTTGGAGCCGATGTTGCCGTCGATCCACTCCATGGTCGCGCCCGCCTGCGCCACGGCCCGCTTGGTGACCAGGTTGTAGACGTTGTTCGACCAGTTCTGGATCGTGGTGTACCGGCAGCGGGCACCCTTCTTCACGATGATCTCCACCACCGCGGAGTGCAGCGAGTCCGAGGAGTAGATCGGCGCGGTGCAGCCCTCGACGTAGTGCACGTAAGCGTCCTCGTCGACGATGATCAGGGTCCGCTCGAACTGGCCCATGTTCTCGGTGTTGATCCGGAAGTAGGCCTGCAGCGGGATCTCGACGTGCACGCCCTTCGGCACGTAGATGAACGAGCCGCCGGACCAGACCGCCGTGTTCAGCGCGGCGAACTTGTTGTCGCCGACAGGGATCACCGTGGCGAAGTACTCCTGGAACAGCTCAGGCTGCTCCTTGAGCGCGGTGTCGGTGTCCAGGAACAGGACGCCCTTCTCCTCCAGGTCCTCGCGGATCTTGTGATACACGACCTCCGACTCGTACTGCGCCGCCACGCCCGCGATCAGGCGGGCCTTCTCCGCCTCGGGGATGCCGAGCTTGTCGTAGGTGGACTTGATGTCCGCGGGCAGATCATCCCAGCTCGCGGCCTGCTTCTCCGTCGACCGGACGAAGTACTTGATGTGGTCGAAATCGATCCCGGACAGATCCGAGCCCCAGGCCGGCATCGGCTTGCGCTCGAAGAGCTTCAGCCCCTTGAGCCGCAGGTCCAGCATCCACTCGGGCTCGTTCTTCTTGGCCGAGATATCGCGCACGACGTCCTCGTTCAGGCCGCGGCGCGCTGAAGCGCCGGCTGTGTCCGAATCGGACCAGCCGAACTTGTAGCGATCCAGGCCCTCAAGCTCGGGGTGTGCGGTAGTGGTCATGCGGAGATTCCTCCGGCCTCAGTAGTTGTAGTGCGTTGCTGCACCAGGGAGGGTGCAGTCACGTGCGTGGTGCAGATGCCGTCCCCGTGGGCGATAGTGGCCAGTCGCTGAACCGGGGTGCCGAGCAGGCGCCCGAAGGCCTCCGTCTCGGCCTCGCACAGCTGGGGATACTCGGCCGCGACATGGGCGACCGGGCAGTGGTGCTGGCAGAGTTGCTCGCCCCCACCCGCGCTCGGCGCACCGGAAGCGGCCGTGTTGCCCAGGTGGGCGGCCGAGGCCGCATATCCGTCCGCGGACAGCGCCTCGGCGAGCGCCTTGACCCGGTCCTCCGGTGCGGCCGCCTCGACCACAGGCCGGTAGCGCCGCTCCAGCTCGGAGATCTGCCGACGGGCGAAGTCAGCCACAGCGCCGGGCCCGGCTATTTCGGCCAGGAACCGCAGCGCGCTGGCGGCGAGGTCGTCATATGCATGCTCGAACGCGCTCCGCCCGGCGTCGGTCATGGCGAACAGCCGGGCCGGCCGACCGCGGCCGCGCGCGCCGTACTGCCGGGCGTGCCTCGCCTCGACCATGCCGTCGGCCAGCAGGCAGTCCAGGTGGCGGCGGACCGCGGCCGGGGTCAGTCCGAGCCTGGCCGACAGGCCGGCGGCGGTCACCGGGCCATTCTCGAGGATGAGCCGGGCGATCCGGCCGCG
>JASHOV010000090.1 GCA_030038495.1 Streptosporangiaceae bacterium | reverse complement strand
GCCCGCGTCACCAGAACTGCTGGCCAGGGTCGAGGCCCTGCCGCCTGCCACCGACACGCCGCACGTCGACCAGTCCTTCGCTCGTGCCCCCGATCCCCGCTTCACGCTCCGCAAGCTACTGCGGCCGTTCGCGTACGCGCTGGTGATCGGCCTTATCCTGGACGCACTTGACGCCGTCGCCAGCACCGCCACGCCGCTGCTGGTCCGCGGCGGCATCAACAACGGCGTCGAGCGGACCTGGCTCAGCTTCGGGGCCCGGTTCCATGCCATCCTGCTGGTCTCGGCGATCGGCCTGGCGATCGTGCTGGCCGACTGGGCGATTAACTGGGCCCAGACGATCGTCGTCGGGCGCAACGGCGAGCGGCTGCTCTACACGCTGCGAGTCAAGATCTTCTCGCACCTGCAGCGGCTCGGCCTGGATTTCTACGAGCGTGAGCTCACGGGCCGGATCATGACCAGGATGACGACCGACGTCGACGCGCTGTCTTCGTTCTTCCAGACCGGGCTGATCACGATGGTCAACTCCGTGCTCACCTTCGTGGTGGTGCTGATCCTCATGCTGATCATCAACGTGCGGCTCGGCCTGACGCTGGCGATCTTCCTGCCCTTCCTGATCGTCGCCACGGTCGTCTTCAGGTTCAAGTCCTCCCGGGCCTACACCGAGGCCAGGGAGAAGGTCAGTGCCGTCAACGCCGACCTGCAGGAGAACGTGGCCGGCCTGCGGGTGGCCCAGGCCTACCGCCGCGAGCAGGTCAACTCCGACCGGTTCGCGGGCTTGTCTGGCGCCTACCGGGTGTCGCGGCTCCGGGCCCAGCGGATGATCGCCGTGTACTTCCCGTTCGTGCAGGCGCTGTCCACGATCGGCGGCGCGGTGATCCTCCTCGCGGGGGCCAGCGAGATCCACAACAACACGCTCACGGCCGGGAGCCTGATCGCCTACCTGCTGTGGGTGGACCAGCTGTTCTCCCCCATCCAGCAGATGTCGCAGGTGTTCGATGGCTACCAGCAGGCCAACGTCGGCCTGCAGCGGATCAAGGGCCTGCTGAAGACCCCGACCAGCACGCCGCCGGCGGAGCATCCGGTCACACCCGGACGGCTGCGCGGCGCCATCGACCTGCAGGACGTGCACTTCGGCTACACCGGCCAGCGCAGCGAGGCCATCGCCGGCATCACGCTCTCGGTCGCTCCTGGCGAGACCGTGGCGCTGGTCGGCCAGACCGGTGCCGGCAAGTCGACGCTGGTCAAGCTCGTCGCGCGGTTCTATGACGTCACCTCGGGCAGCGTCCTGATCGACGGGCTGGACGTGCGCGACTACGACTTGCCGAGCTACCGCCAGCAGCTTGGCGTGGTGCCGCAGGAACCGTACCTGTTCGAGGGAACCGTCCGCGACGCGATCGCCTACGGCCGCCCCGATGCGACGGACGCCGAAGTCGAGGCGGCCGCCCGTGGCGTCGGCGCGATCGAGATGATCTCGCGGCTGCCGGGCGGCTTTCACCATCGCGTGTCCGAGCGCGGCCGCAATCTGGCCGCAGGGCAGCGTCAGCTCATCGCTTTGGCCCGCGCGTACCTGGTTGACCCCGCCATCCTCCTCCTCGACGAGGCCACCGCCGCGCTCGACCTGGCCGCCGAGGCCGCTGTGAACCGCGCGACCGAGCAACTGGCCGCACGTCGCACCACGCTCGTGGTAGCACACAGGCTCACGACCGCCTCGCGGGCGGACCGCATCGTGGTGCTGGCCGACGGCAGGATCGCCGAGACCGGCACGCACGACGAACTGCTGGCACAAGGCGGCGCCTACGCCGCCATGTGGGCAGCCTTTACCGGCGAGGCAGAACTAGTCGCCTGAGCGACTAGCGAGCCGACGACGCGATACCTAGCAGCACAGCTCCTCGTTCGGCGAAGAGACCACCCCCGTGGCGACCGAGTGCCGCGGGGCGGCGTTTTGTGCCTGGGGCGCGCCGAGGATCGCGCTGAGAGCAAGAGCGGCGACGACTGCGATGCGGATGCTGGTCTTCATTCCTTGTCCCATTCCCTACCGTGGAGTAGTCGCGTCGGCACGCACCGACGCCAGTCACGATAAACGGTCAAACTGACTCTACGATGCACTACAAGACGCGGTTTGGGTTAGCGATCTGTGTCATGCTCTTCCTTGACTGATGAGCGAGATGACCGCTAACGTCCAGAGAGCGGCGTTACCACCGAACCCATGCGTAATGATTCGGGGCCTGTCTCGATATGACCAGTGGTTACATCGTCCTCGGGCGGCCGGACTGGTCCCGGCCGCGACTGGCTCCGGACGGTGACAGGCTCGCCGCTATTCGCTGGCATGACGGGTCTGCCAACATCTGGACTGGTTCCGGCCGGGCTCCCATGCAGCTGGTGACGGACCTGCGGCGCTGGCGGCTTCGCGACTTTCACTGGGGTGCTGACGGGAGCGGCCTTGTGCTGGCGCTCGATGATGCCGGCGGGCGGCGCCGGTGGCTGGCATGGCTGGAGCTTCGTTCCGGTGCTATTACCAGGCTGACGCCGGAACTGTCGGCGGACGCCAGGTACGCGGGCCAGATCGCTGGCGACAAGCCGCGCATACTGATGTCGGTGCGGCTGCCCAGGGCCAAAGGGGCCGTGTTGCAGTCGGTTACGACCACCGGCGAGGTGATCAGCGAGTGGGAGGGTCCCGACGAGGCGGTCAGCTGGTGGCTGGCGAACGAAGTAGCCGCGGTAGCGGTGTGCTCGGGCGCTTCGGCCTGCCGGTGGTGGCAGTCGCGGCTAGCCGACGAATCCTGGACTGTCATGGCCGATATCCCTGCGGTAGACGCTCAGGTCTCCCGGCCAGTGACCATGCACCGAGCGGACCTTTCGCTGTTTGCCACAAGCTCCGCCGGCCGCGACACCATTGCGTTGGTCAGGATGTCAGGTCCGGCGTGTGCGCCTGAGGTCATTTATGCCACCGATCACTACGACGTTACGTCCGTACTGACATCAGCCGACAGCGGGGCACCCGAGATCGTCACGACGACGGACCCGGACAACCCGCAAATTCCACTCACAGACGGTGCCGCAGCCGACCTCTCCCGGCTGCGGCACCTGGCCGGCGATGCACCGGCCAGGATTATCGACAGGAACGCGGGCCACTGCCTGGCCGAGATCTCCAATCCGGTCGGCGGCCCGGCCTTTGTCACGTTCAGCCGGACATCCAAGGCGGTCAGCAAGCCGCTCGCGCGGTATACGAGCCTGAGCCGGATACGGATGCATGGCCGAACGCCGTTCAAGTACCGCGCTCGCGACGGCCGGCCGATCAGCGGCTTCCTCACTCGCCCGCCAGGAACGCCGCCATGGCCGACGGTGCTGGTCGTCCATGACGGCCCGTGGGCGCGCGACGAGCCGCACATGGATCCGTGGGCGCAATACCTCGCGTCCGCGGGCTTCTGCTGCGTGCAGGTGAACTACCGGGGGTCGCGCGGATTCGGCAAGGATTTCCGCGACGCGGGAGACGGCCAGTGGTCGCTGGCCATGCAGGACGACCTGCTCGATGGGCTGCGAGCCCCCGAGGTCGCCGAGGCGGCGGACCCGATCAGGATCGCCGCGATGGGCCATGGCTACGGCGGATACGCCGCGCTGATGCTGGCAACTCAGGATGAAGTCCGGCTGGCCTGCGGTATCTCCGCGTCCGCGCCGACCGAACTCGATCGATACGTAAGCGGCCTCATGTCCTTTGGCGGCGGCACCGGCTATGCGTACGCGTCGCGCATTGGCGACCCCGCGGCGGAGCGCGACAAGCTCGTCAGCGCGTCGCCGGTCACGCACGCCAAGTCCATGGAAATCCCGCTGCTGCTGTTTCACGGCCGCCAGGACGCCTGCGTGCCCGTCAGCCACCTCACCGCCTTCGCCGATGCCCTCCGCCGGGCCGGGAACACCCCCGAGGTGATCATCTACGAGGACGAGGGTCACGCGTACTCGCGCCCGCAGAACGTCGCCGACTTCCGGCTGAGGACGCTCGAGTTCCTGCACACGAAACTGATCGCGACCGCGGGCCCGGATTGCTAGCCCGGTCCGCCTGCGCGGCCGCCCGCACCGCTTAGGTAACGGCCTCGGTCACCGCCATGCCAGGCCGGACCCAGACGGCCCGCGCGCCGGCACAGTCGGCCGCCCGCCGCAGCGCGGGTATCGCGCTGTCCGTCTGGCCGACCTGCAGCAGGGCCTCGGCCAGGTCGCGGTAGGCCTGCGCCGCCTCCACATGGGACTCAAGTTCCTCAAGCCGCTCCGCGGCGCCATTGACGTAATCCGCTCCGAGCTCGGCCTGACCGCTCAGCACCAGCGCAAGCCCCCAGACAATGCGAGCGTGCTCAAAGTCGGCCACATCGGTCGGAGCGCACCGGGCAGCCGCGTGCTCGGCGAGGCGCACGGCCCCGGCCACGTCGCCGCGCACCATGGCCGACCTAGCCCGCTCGGTCTCGCACCGGGCCAGGCTCGGCTCCAGGCCCATCTCCGACAGGACCTCGTATGCGCGGTCAAGCTGAGCCTCGGCCTCGTCGACCCGCGGCGGATCGCAGCGCAGCAGGAACTTGGCGTAGGTCGTCCGCATCCTGGCCAGGCTGCGGTCATCCGAGGATTCCGACAGCAGGGCCAGGGTCTTGGTGGCCAGGTCGAGGGCGACGGCGAGCTGGCCGCGCGAAGCGGCGACGACGCTCGCGTTCCAGTATGCGGATCCGCGGGCCGTCGCCGTGCCCAGCTTCTCGGCGCGCTCTATCACCTGGCCGGCCAGTTCCTGGGCGGAGAACAGGTCGCCGCGGGTCCAGTACGCACCGACCAGCGTCGAGCCGAGCTTGATCTCCTCCTCGGTGCCCTCCAGACCGAGTTCGTGAAGTTCCTTCAGCGCCTGCTCGCCGACCTCGATGCTGCGGGCGAAGTCGCCTGCGTCCCGGTACATGCGGCACCGCACCATGAGCAGATTCCACAGTTGCGGTGCTCCAGGCACGCCAGACCTGGCGGCACCCAGCAGCCCCTCTACCCGCTTGACCGCGCCCCGCAGGTTCCCCAGGTTTTCCTCGGCGCGGGCAAGGCCCCACTCGGCTGCGAGCCGTATCTCGGGATTCGGCACCTCGGCGAGGGCGGCGAACTGCTGATGCGCCTCCTCGGTTGAGCCGTTCGCAAGCGCTATCTCGGCGAACTGCAGCTTCAGCCGCTGCTCGGTGACCTCCTCGGGCGCGACGCCGGATTCCAGATAGGACGCCGAGCAGCCGAGCCTGCGCGCAAGGCCCTGTAGCACCTCGCGCTCGGGCGAACGCTGACCCGACTCAATCAGCGAGACGTAGCTCGGCGACACCATGTCGCCGGCGAGATCGGACTGGCTTAGCCCCTGCTCTTTGCGTAGCGCGCGGAGGCGCTGGCCAAGCGTTGCACCCATGGATACTCCTGACCGAGCCGCGATAGCACGTGGGTTCACTCTAAGGCGTCAAAGATCAGAGTCAACACCTTCTGGAATACGAGGTAACGCAACCAGTAACCGGGCACGGCAGAGTAAAGATCAGTTTCACTCCCGGTGTTCACAAGAATGCTGCGCGTCGGGAAAACCGCGCTCGCGGTTACTCCTTGGCCGCGCGCCGCCAGGCCACCAGCGCGGCATCGATGTCACCCGCGCTGACGTCAATATGGGTCAGCATGCGGATCCGGTCGCCGATCATCGTGACCAGCACGCCCTCGGCGGCGAGCCGCTCGCGCCATTCCGGTGCGCTCCGGCCGGTGCCGGACACGTCCGCGAAGACGATGTTCGTCTCGATCGCCGCGGGATCCACGCTGCCCGGCAGCAACTCGGCCAGGCCGCGCGCCAGGGCGCGGGCGTTTACGTGGTCCTCGGCCAGCCGGGCAGGCCCGTCCTCGAGCGCCACAAGACCGGCCGCTGCCATGATTCCCGCCTGCCGCCACGCTCCGCCGAAGAGGATCTTCAGGCGCCTGGCCTCCCTGATGAACTCCGCGTCTGCGGCCAGGATCGAGCCGATGGGTGCCCCCAGGCCCTTGGACAGGCAGAACATCAGGGCGCTGGCCGGCGCGGCATACTCCTCGACCGCGGATCCTGTGACCGCGCTGGCGTTGAAGATGCGCGCGCCGTCCAGATAGAGGGGCACGCCTGCCGCCGTGCACACGTCCGCGATCTCTCGCACGCCGGCGACGCTCATGACCGATCCACCGCCGACCTGGTGCGTGTTCTCGATCGTGACCAGGTCAACCACGGACACGTCGTACGGGTCGGGGAGCAGCGCGGCGCGGACCTGCTCGGCGGTGAGCAGACCGCGCCCGGCCGCCGTGATGTACCGGAACGCGATGCCCGAGAGCACGGCCGCCGAGCTGGCCTCGGTGCGGCCGGCGTGCGCGCTGGCCTCGCACGCGACCAGGTGACCGGCCCGGACAAACGCATGCAGGGCAACCTGGGTGCACATGGTCCCGGTCGGCAGGTAGATCGCGGCTTCCTTGCCGGTGAGCTCGGCGGCGCGATCCTGGAGCCGGTTCACGGTCGGGTCGTCGCCGTACCAGTCGTCGCCCACCTCGGCGCTGGCCATGGCCTGGCGCATGCGGGGCGAGGGTCTCGAGACGGTGTCCGAACGAAGATCAATTGGTGCGTCCATCGGCAGGCTTCCTCTCCCGCTGGCCAAATCCATGGCAGCATACGGGACACCGAGCGCCGAGCCCGCCGCTCATTGCTCCGGGCGGCGGCCGCCAGCCCAGCTCACGATGACCCCGAGTCCGATCAGCACGAGCGCGACCGTCCCGACCTGCATGTAGGGAAAGCCGGAACGCGGCCGCGCATCGTGGCCGGGCCGACCCGCCAATGGCGCCGGAGTCGGCCGCGGCCGGGGCCCAGGCCGCGAATGCGGTGCCGGCCGCGCCCGTGTCCTGTGCGCCCGCGTTCTGTGCAGCCGCGCCTTCCCCGCTTCGGGCCGCGCTGCCCACTCGATCACGATCTGGCCATTGCCGCCGTTGGCCGCCCCCGGGCCGCCACCGCCCCACCCGATGCCCGGCCGGTAGACCGGGCTGCGCATCGCCGCTGCGGCCGGCCGGGCGTTCCGGTCCAGCCCGGCCGCCGTCGCGTCCTGCCCCGCGACCGTGCGTCCGTGACTGACGGTACCGACCTCGACGTAGCCGGACCCGCCGCCTCCGGCCCCGCTCGGGTAACCGGTGACGTACACCTGGCACGTGCCGCCGCCACCGCCGAAGTACCCGCCGCCGCCACCACCACCACCGCCCGCGGCGACCGCACCCCTGCCCGGCGGGTCGGGGCCACTGCCGGCCCCGTTCCCGCCGTCGTACTGCTCCCCGGAGTCGGCGCGGTGCCGCCGATGCCGGACCCATCGCACGGCACGGACGGGCCGCCGGAATTGCCGGGACCGTATTGCGTGCCGCCCTGTCCCGAGTACCGCGTCCCGTCCGAACCGCCGATGAGCCCGCCACCGCCACCGCCGCCGATGACCGCGGGGTAGCGGCCCCCCGAGCCGACCGTCCGCGAGCCCGGCGACCCGCCGCCGCCGCCTCCGGCGATGAGGATCGGCGTGGTCGCGTACGCGCCCTGCCAGAGCGCGCTCATGCCGCCGCCGCTGCCGCCGGTGTTGCGCCCGTTCCCGCCGAGGCCGCCGCCGCCGTAGATGTCCTGATCGAACCCGGCCCCGCCGGCATAGCCGCCCTGGCCGACGGACACCGTGAGCTGCGCGCGGCGGCGCCGCCGCCGGCGCCCCATTCCAGCACTTCAATGCGCCGTACCCCGCCGGGCACGGTGAGTACCTGGTCATCGCCGGTGAACCAGTAGCGCAGGCAGTGCCGGTACGGCGGCCGGGGCACGCAGGACGACGGGGAGAAATCCGGGCCCGGGAGCGGAACCAAGCCGGCCGCGGCGCCAGGCGGGCCGGGCAGCGCCGCCAACTCGAGCGCCAGCCACAGCCCGGCGATGACCGCGGCGACCCTGGCCAGGTGCGCCCGACGCACTCGGGTCATCGGCACCCCCCGGCTCGGCCGCCGCCGGATGACGCCGGGGCCCGGCCCAGAATATAGCTCTGCGTAATGATGCAGACGCGGAGCGTTTACTTCCGGGGGATCGGTCGGCGGGCCCGAATCGCGATCCCTCAGGGCCGGGGCTCACGCGGTGAGCGACGTTGGTCAGCCTGACGCGGCGAGCGCGGGCGCGGGCTCATCGGGCGGGCCCGAGATCGCCGGGCCGGATCCGGGCAGACCGGATCCGGGCAGGCTGGCCGCAGCTCCCGATAGCCGGCTCCGGCTGAATCGCCTGACGTCACGCGGGATGAGCGTCAGCACCGACACGCCGATGATCAGGCCCGCCGCGGCCGCCTGGGTGTGTGCCATCCCCGCCCAGGCGGCGATCGGCCCCGCGATGACCGCGCCGACCGGCATGGCCATGACCGAGCCGAGCGCGTCGTAGGACGAGACTCTGGCCAGCCTGTCCCGCGGGATGTTCCTGGCCAGGGCCACGGTCCACTGCACCATCATGGTCTCTATCGCCACGCCGACCACGAAGGAGGCCACGCACATCAGCGGCAGCGGCCAGAACAGGGCGAACGCGAGCGGTGAGATGCTCATGGTCGCGCCCATCGCCACGATGAACAGCATCGGCCGCCGCGGGGTGTATCGCAGCGACACCAGTCCGCCCGCGATCAGCCCGAGCGACTCGGCCGCCGTCATCGCGCCCCAGGCCGCGGCGCCGTGGTGCTGGCCGAGGTGCAGCCGCAGCACCGCGGGGCCGAGCACCGTGAACGACCCGTACCAGGCCATCAGCAGAACCGAGAACTGGGCCACGATCGCCCAGAGCCAGGTGTGCGAGCGGAACTCCGACCAGCCCTCCCGCAGGTCCCGGAGCACGCTTGAGTCCTCGGTGCTC
>JASHOV010000007.1 GCA_030038495.1 Streptosporangiaceae bacterium | reverse complement strand
TTCATCGTCATCGCCAGGGTCACCGAGCTGGGCGAGTGCGTCGCCGGCGACCCGCTGCTGTTCTACCGCGGCCGGTTCACCCTGTCGGCCGCGACCGAGGCGGACAGCCCGCCGGAGGTGGTCGACACGCTGCTGGCCTGGCCGCGGTTCGCCGACTGGATGTAAGTGGCCGCAGCCCCGGACGACCCGCAGCCCCGGACGACCGGCAGCCCCGGACGACCGGCAGCCCCGGCACCGCCGCCGGGGGCTGCGGCGGTACCGGGGCTGCCCTGCGTGGCCGCACCAGCTACGCGCTCGGCATTGGCGTTGGGGAGACGCTCGGAGTCGGGCGGGAGGGGAGAGGGTGCGGCTTGAAGTGACGTCGCGGCAGGGGCCTGTGGTGTGGCCGCGGCTTGTGCGGACGGGGCCTGTGGGTTGCGACAGGGAACGGCGGGCACATCGGGCGAGGCGCATGCGTCCAAGATGCGGACGGGCGCGGGCTCGGCGACCACGAGGGGCGCGGGCTCGGCGACCAGGAGGGGTGCGCGCTGGGCGACCCGGAGGGGCGCGGAACCGCAACGTAGCAGTCGAAGCCCCGGAAGTGGTGGTGATGGCGCCGGTTGCGCGCACGCGCGGCAAGAGAACCCGCTGCGGCCCGGCCAGCTCCCGAAGAGTGCGAGCCGTGGGCGGCGGGCGCCCCGATCCAGTTGTGAGCGATGCCCTGAGCGGTCGACGGCAGTGCGCCGGCGTAGGCAGCGGTAGCCACGCCGCCCACCACAACGACGACGGCTGCCGCTGCAGCGGCGAGCTTGGCGGACACGAGCGAGGTAAGCAAGGATTTCCTCCGACGGCGGGGTTGACGGGATGGATCCAACACGCCGGCGCGCTCCCGGAACTCGGCCATCGCTGCGGTCAGTCCGGCCAGCTCGTCGGTCGAGGGCCGGGCCCGCAGCGCCGCCAGGACATCCGCGGCGGGCTGCAGCGCCGCCGGGAGATCCTCAGGCACCTGCGTGCCGGAAAGTAGCGCCGCCAGGGCCGCGTCATCGGACGCTGCCCAGCGGCCTGGCCACGAGAAGTTCGGCATGTCATCATCCGAAACGCCGTAGCCCCTCACAGCGTTACACCCGCCTTCGCGGCGATCTGTGCCAGCTGCCGCAGGCCTCGGTGCGCGGCCACCCTGACCGCGCCAGGGCTGCGCCCTACGATCTTGGCGACCGCCTCGGTGTCCAGGCCCGCCACGACCCGCAGCAAGATAATCTCGGCCTGCAGCGGGGGCAGCGCCGTCAGCATTGCCAGGGCCGACCGCGTGCTCAGGTGCTCTATCGCGATGTCGGCTGCGTCTGCGGTCGTCGGCAGGCTCGCCAGTGGCACCTCGCTCAGCCGCGCGGTCGGGCGCCGGGATCTGCGTCGGCTCTCATCAATCACGCGGCGACGGCTCGTCGTGAACAGCCACGCCCGCCAGGCCTGCTCGTCGCCGCGGAAACTGCCGAGCCGCCGCAGCACCTGCACCCACGTATCGGCGGCCGCGTCCTCCGCCACGTCCGGCGCGAGCACGCGCAGGTAGCGCAGCAGCGACGGGTTCGCGTCCTGCCACAACACAGAAAAGGCGGCCGCATCGCCTTCCTGGGCGGCGGTCAGCACGGCCGGGAAACCCTCGCCGATCACAGGGATGAGTATCGGCCGTCACGCGGCCAGACCGCAGTGAAATCCTCATCCTGGGACAATCAACAGGGAGCGGCGGCATAGGGAGCTTCCCCGTACTGCGGGCGCGGGCAGGCAGCATCATGCACCGTCCGTTCGAGGCGACCGACGTCCCCGCGTCGCGGCGGTGTGCAACCACGAGCCGCTGACCCGAGGCCGCCACCAGGCTGGGAACGAGGCGCGCGAGGCCACTCGCACGGTCTCGGACATGATCGGGAGGTTCACGCCAAGTTCGGCACCGCGACCGCCGGTGACCGAGCGGGGATCGCCGACGCGCCCGCCGATTTCGGCGGGATACTCGGCCGTGCATCTAGATCTGCGCGGTAACGGCCTGCGTCGGCGCGGGCTCAGGCCCGTACCGGTCAGGCGAGCCTGCGCGGTACCGAACGAAGGCAGGGAGCGCGAGGCCGATCATGACGGTACCGGCAATCGTCGCCAGGCCGCCGGCCAGCGCGCTCACCGTCGGCGAGGTGAGCGACCCGAGCGCGCCGGCCTCCAGGTTCCCGAGCTGGCTGCCGCCGGCCCCGACAACGTAGTCGGCCGCGGTCACCCGGCCGCGGAGCTCATCGGGCGTGACCTGCTGCACGATCGTGCCGCGGAAGACGACGGTGAAGGTGTCGGCCGCGCCCGCCACCGCGAGCATGCCGAGTGTGAGCCAGAGCGACCTGACCACCGCGAAGCCGGCGAACGCGGCACCCCACACGATGACCGCGCACAGCATCGCCCGGCCCTGACCGGAGATGGAGCCAACCGGGCCCGAGAGCGCCGCGCTCACGAGGCCGCCGACTCCGATGGCGGCGAGGAACAGCCCGAGCGTGCGAGGATCACCGCCGAAGCGCTCGGCATTGATCGCCGGGAACAGCGATACCGGCAGGGCGAAGATCGTCGCGGTCAGGTCCGTGACGAACGCGCCGGCCAGCACGCGGCTGCCGGCGATGAACCTGAATCCCTCGGCCACCGCCCGCCTCCCCGCGCGCGTTATCGGGCCGTCCCGCGTCGCGGGCAAGCCCGCCACCCCGTAAAGCGAGGCGGCAAAGGTCGCCACGTCGATCAGGTAGCAGGCCCGCAGGCCGAGATGCGGAGCCGCGGCGATCAGGCCCGCAAGTGCCGGACCCGCGGTCAGCACGATCTGGAAGCTGATCCGGTTCAGCGCCATCCCCGCGGGGAGCAGGCCCTGGGGCAGCAGCGCCGGTATGAAGGTCTGCCGGGCCGGCGCCGATACGGCGGCCAGCGCGGACTGGACGGCGACCAGCGCGTAGAGGAGCCAGACCAGCCGCAGGCCCGCGAATGCCTGCGCGGTCAGGCCGGCCGACACGATCGCGGAGCCGCAGCCGGCGATGAGCACGAGCCTGCGCCGGTCCGTCGCATCAGCCAGCGAGCCGCCCGCGAGCCCGACGGTGATCGTGGGAATCATCTGGGCCAGGCCGATCGCGCCCACCGCGAGCGGCGACCGGGTGATGTCGAAGACCTGCAGGGGAACGGCGAACGTCGTGAGGGCCGAGCCCGTGGCGGACAGGGTCGTGCCCACCCACAGCCGCCGGTAGGCCGCAGACGCGCGCAGCGGGCGGACATCGGCGAGCAGCCGGATGGTTCGCTTCCCCACGAGGCAAAGCGTAACAGCCCTTATATAAGTGCTGTTACACTGAGGCCGTGACCGACGATCCGACCCTTCACAGCCGCTGGCGGCCGGTCCGGCTGCTGCAGGAGTCGATGGACGACGAGATCGCGCGCGTCTACGCCGAGGCCGGAGTGAGCGAGGTCAGGCCCAGCTGGGTGCTGGAGCTGCTGCGCCTGCACGCCGACGGGCCGATGACCATCACCGAGCTGGCCGAGTCGGTGCAGCGGACGCACTCCGCGCTGAGCCAGAAGGTCGCGGCCATGCGCGCGGCCGGCCTGGTGCGGACGAGCACCGGTGCCGACGCCAGGACCCGGAAGGTCTCTCTGACGCCGAAGGCCCGGCGGCTGACCCGGCGGCTGGCGGCCGAGTGGCGGGCCACGGAGGCTGCGATCGCCGATATCGAGGCGGAGATCCCCTACCCGCTCAGCCAGGCGGTCGCCGATATCGGGGAAGCACTGCGGCGCACGAGCTTCCATGACCGGATAGCCGGAAAGCTCGCCGCCGACCCCGACTGGAGGTAGCTCCAGCCGGGGCGGGCGGATCTGGAGTCAGGAGCTGTAGCCGGGGATCCCGGTGCCGGCAATCGTGGTGCTCACGTGCAGGAACACGGGCCCGCGCCTGGAGCAGGCCTCGAACGTCAGGCCCACGAGGCGCCAGGAGTAGGCGCCGGGTGCGTACACCCGCAGCCCGAATGCCTGAACCGGGTGGCAGGCGCTCAGGCCGAAGTTGTACACGTCGGTGATCTGCAGGATGACGTGCACCGTCGATCCTGGCGCCAGCGTCAGCAGATTCTCGGCGTGGCCGCCGACGCGGCCCGCCGGGCTACCCTCCTGCCGCTGGGCGTTGCGCACCGCGGACACGCCGGGGAACCCGTAGAGCGTGCAAGTCCGGTGCGAAATGTTGGAGATCTCAAGCTGGTAATACGTGCTGCCGGCGGTCTGACTGCCCGGGTAGCCGAGCCAGTCCGTCAGGTCGGCGGTGAGGCACCTCGACGCCGGCGCAGTCGCCGACCGCGTCGCCGAGGGGCCGGCCGCGGCGAGCGCAACTGCCGGAATCACGACTGCCGTACTGGTGATCGCGGCGGCTATGGCCAGTCGTCGCAGGTGCTGGGTGAGCTGCATGGTCTCGCTCCTTAGCAAGGGTAGTGTCACAGGATGAGACGATGCAGTTACGCATTAGGTTGTAGCTAGCCCAACCCGTCGCGGAGCACGTTCTTGAGGATCTTGCCGGTGGGCCCCTTCGGTAGTTCGGGCAGGAACCGTATCTCGCGGGGGTACTTGTAGGCCGCCATCCGCTCCTTGCAGTAGGCGATGATGTCCGCCTCGGTCAGGTCCTCGTGCCCGGGCGCGCGGACCACGACCGCGACCACTTCCTCGCCCAGCCGGCCGTCCGGCTTGCCGATCACCGCGGCCTCGGCGATGCCGGGATGCGCGAACAGGACCTCTTCCAGCTCGCGCGGGTAGACGTTGTAGCCGCCGCGGATGATCAGGTCCTTGGACCGGTCGACGATGAAGTAGAAGCCGTCGGAGTCCCGGTAGCCCAGGTCGCCGGTATGCAGCCAGCCATCACGCAGCGCGGACTGCGTGGCCTCCGGCTTGCCCAGGTAGCCCTTCATCACGTTGTGCCCGCGGATCTGGATCTCGCCGATGTTCTCGGGCCCGGACGGGAGCGGCTGGTCGTCCTTGTCGGCGACCCGCATCTGGACGCCCCATATGGGCTTGCCCACCGACAGCGGCCTGCGGTCGTCGGGCCGGTTGAACGAGGCGGTGCTGGCCGTCTCCGACAGCCCGTATCCCTCGAGCACCCGGATGCCGAGTTTGGCCTCGAACGTGGCCAGCACGTCCTCGGGCAGCGACGCACCGCCCGACACCGCAACGCGGAGCCGGGACAGGTCGCGGCCCTCGAGGTCCTGGGCGGCGATTGCCTGCAGCATCGTGGGCACGCCGGCGATGACCGAGCAGCGGTCATGCTCGAGCGCGTCGAGGACGGTACCGGGCTCGAAACGCGGAACGACCGACATGGCCCCGCCGTAGCGCACCGCGACGTTGATGACCGAGGACAGCCCGAAAACGTGGAAGAACGGGAGCACCGCCAGGGTGACATCATCCGGCCGGGCGCCGAACAGCTGGCCCGACACCGTGCAGTTCATGTAGAGCTCGAAATGCGTGAGCTCAGCGCCCTTCGGCTTGCCGGTCGTGCCGCTGGTGTAGATGAGGATCGCGGTGTCGTCGGCGCTGCAGGCGCGCACGTCGCCGCCCGGTTCGGCCAGGGCCGCGGCGCTCACCAGATCGGTGAACGGGCGGACGCCGTCTGGCAGCGGATCCTGGCCGAAGCTCACCAGGTACAGCGGAATGCCGGTGATCTCGCAGGCCTTGGCCGCCTCCTGGAGGAACATCTCGAAGCCGATCAGGATCGCGGCGCCCGAGTCGGCCAGGTGGTACTCGATCTCGGGCGCCTTGAGCAGCGGGTTCAGCGGAAGGACGACCATCCCCGCCTTCAGCGCGCCGAAGTAGGCCACCAGGAACTGCGGCAGATTCGGCAACTGCAGCGCAACGACCTGGCCCGGCTCCAGGCCGCTCTCGAGCAGTCCGGCCGCGAACCGGCCGGACTGGTCGTCCAGGTCCCGGTAGCTGGTCGCGGTGCCCATAAACGTATGCACCGTGGCTTCGGGAGTCGCCGCCGCGGTCTCCGTCAGGATGGTCGCCAGGTTGAAGCTCACTGGTCCTCTTTCCCGGTATGTCGTGTGAGACATACATTAAAGATGTATCACCGGCTTGCCTAGGCCGGTGAACGGCAGGCGGGAGTAGCCATGGCCGCCACGACCGAAGTCCCGCGGGGAACCGCGACGGGTCCTTCCATGCCGTTGTTCCTGACCGAGCCGGTCCGCGGGCTGGCCGACCTCGCCGCGCTCCCGCTGGCCGCCGCCTGGCTCGCGTCCGCGCCGCGCGGCGACGGCCACAGTGTGCTGGTGCTTCCCGGCCTGCTCGCCTCGGACGCCAGCACTGCCCTGCTGCGTCGGTACGTCGGCTGGCTCGGCTATGACGTCCACGGCTGGGAACTGGGCCGCAACATCGGCCCGACCGACAAGGTGCTGGACGAGCTGCCGCGGGAGCTGGCCGACCTGGCCGGGCGCTCGGGCGGCCCGGTATCGCTCATCGGCTGGAGCCTGGGCGGCATCTATGCCCGCGAGCTAGCCCGCCGGCAGCCGCAGCTCACCCGCCAGGTGATCACGCTCGGCAGCCCGTTCGCCCTGTCCGATCCCCGCCAGAGCCGGGCGAATTCCGCCTACCTCAGGCGCAGTTCCCGGCACGCGAGCGAGGCCAGGATCCCGGACATGGGAGTGCGCGCCAGGCCCATCGGGGTGCCGTCGACCGCGGTCTACTCCCGCCTGGACGGCATCGTGTCCTGGCAGGCCTGCATCGAGCCGGAAAGCGAGCTGCACGAGAACGTGGAGGTCCGCTGCGGTCACCTCGGCTTCGGCGTGGATCCCGCGACGCTCTGGCTGATCGCGGACCGGCTCGCGGTCCCGGTCGGCCGGCCCCGGCGGTTCCGCCCGCCGGTGCTGCTGCGTCCGCTCTACCCGGACCACCGGTGATCTCAGCGAGGAGGACCTGAACTCATGCAGCAGCTCACCGGGCTAGATGCCTCGTTCCTGGCCCTGGAGACCGCCAACACCACGGGCCACGTCGGCGGCATATCCGTGCTCGACCCCAGCCAGGCCCCGCGGCCGGTGAACCTGGCCCGGCTGACCGAGGTGCTCGCCGACCGGCTGCCGCTCGTACCCGTGCTGCGGCGCAAGTTGCTGAATGTGCCGTTCGGGTTAGATCAGCCCTACTGGGTCGACGACACGAACTTCGACATCGAGTACCACGTCCGCGAGATTGCGCTGCCCCGGCCGGGCTCGCAGGCCCAGCTGACCGAGCAGGTCAGCCGGCTGCACGCGCGGCCGCTGGATCGCAGCCGCCCGCTGTGGGAGATCTATCTCATCACCGGGCTGGCGAAGCGGCGGGTCGCCGTCTACACCAAGATCCATCACTCGGCCATCGACGGCGCATCCGGGGCCGAGCTGCTGACTATCCTGCTCGACCTGAGGCCGGATGGCCGCGAGCTGCCGCCGTCCCGGCCGTTCCGGCCCGAGCCGCCCCCGACCCTGGCGGCCGTCGCGGCCCTGTCGGCCACCCGCCTGGCCTGGCGGCCGGTCCAGACCGTCCGCATCGCCAACGAGCTGATCAGGATGCTGCCGTCGATGGCGCCGACGGTCAGCATGCTGGTCGGGGGGGTCCTGGGCCTGGGCCGGGGCGACGGGGGCGTGATCCCCTCGGCGACCGGCCGGGCGCCGGCCACTCCGTTCAACAAGCCGATCACCGCGCACCGCAGGATCGCGCTGCGCAGCGTCGACCTCGACACGGTCAAGGCCGTGAAGAGGGCCTTCGGCGTGTCGGTCAACGACGTCGTCATGGCCATGTCCGCCGGCGCGCTGCGCCGGTGGCTCGGCGACCATCATGCGCTGCCGGACTCGCCGCTGATCGCGATGATCCCCGTTTCGGTCCGCGACGAGGCCAGCAAGGACGCGATGGGCAACAAGGTCTCCGCCATGCTGGCGGCACTGCCCACCAACCTCGCCGACCCGGCGGATCGGCTGGAGGTGGTGCACGCGGCGACGAAGATCGCCAAGGCTCAGCAGGCTGCCATCCCGCAGGGGCTCGTCGACCAGATCAGCGACTTCGCGCCGCCGGCGCTGACCGCGCGGGCGGCCCGTGTAGTGTTCGCCACCGGCCTGCTGCACCGGCTCCCGCCGTTCAACGTGTGCATCTCCAACGTTCCCGGCCCGAACGTCCCCGTGTACCTGTGCGGGGCCAGGCTGCTGGCCCACTACCCGGTATCTGTCGTCACCGAGGGGCAGGGCCTGAACATCACGCTGGTCGGATACCTCGGCCAGCTGCACTTCGGCCTGGTGGCCTGCCGCGAGCTGGTACCCGACATCGAGACGCTGGCCAGCTACCTGGTCGACGAACTGGAACTGCTGGTCAAGGCGGCCGATCGGCTCGTCACGCGGGCGGAGGCACAGTGACCGTAGCGCTGGTCGATCCGGCGTGCAGCTTCGTCGCCAGCAGCACGGCCTGGATCAGGTCGTTCTGCCGCTTGGTCGCGCTGAAGGCGAAGACGGTGCCGCCGCTGGCGGTCAGCTCGTGCCGCTGGAGGGTCACCCAGGACCCGCTCTTGAGCACCTGCAACAGCACGACATCGCCGGTCTGGGCGAATGTCGCGCTGACCGTAAGGTAGTCCTTGATGCCCTTGGGCCCCAGTTTCAGGCTCGTAGTCAAGCCCGGCACGACCATGACCTCGACTTGCGCGCTTCTCGCGGCGGTCGCGTAGGCGAGCCGGAACCAGGCGTTCCTGGTCAGGTCCGGGCTGGTAAGCGCGACATCCCCCTGGGCGTTGGTCTCGGCCCTGGCGACGCGCACCCAGACGACGTGCCCGGCCAGCCGCTCCATCAGCCGCACGAACACGCCCGCGTCGGCCTTGCCGCCGACGGTCAGCTGCCCGTCGATCGTGACCGGCGTGCCCGCGGGGATCGCCGTGCCATCTGGCGCCGAGATCGTGAGCACCACCGGTCCTGTCGGCGGCGTAGAACCCGGGCTCGAGGACGGCGTGGGCGAGCTACCCGGCTTGCCCGACGTCTTGCCGTGCGGCGAGTGGGTGCCCGATGCCGATCCCGACGGCTTCGGGTGGGATCCCTTCCGCCCGGATGAGTGGCCAGCGGTCGGCGTGGTCACGGCCGAGGATCCGCCGGAGCTCGCCTGCCTGGTGCGGTGCTCGTCGGGGACGCCGGCCCAGTGGAACGCCACGTACGCGGCGTGCTGCACGGGCGCAGGAAGGACCGCTGCGTACGCCGCGGATGCGAACCCGACGACCACCACGGCGGCCCCGATCGAGGCCAGGCGAAGCCTGGGAATCTCCCGCGCCCAGGGTCGGCGGCCCGCTCGCGGCCGGCCCGTGCGGCGTCCCGGCAGCTGACGCATCGGCCGGGTAGCGGCGACCGCGGGCTGCGCCGCATCTGCGCCGCGATCGATTCCGGTCACTGCGGTAGCGGCGGCGAGGGCATCCGCGGCCACGGCGGTGCCGTTCGCTGCCGCTACTTCCGGCCGCACGGCCGGTCCAGGCGCCGGGGCGTGGACATGAGCGCGGAACATCGCCAGCGCAGCCTGCTCGCCGGCCAGCTCGCCGGGCGTGGCCGCGGAGGTCAGAGTTCCGAGCAGTCGCTGCAGCCCCGGCTCGACAGAGCTGAGGTCCTCGGGGCTGAGGTCCCCGGGGCTGAGGTCCTGATCACGGCGGGGGCCGCCGGGCAGATCCGCGTTCAATTGTCCACCTCCTCCAGCGCAGACAGGCTCGGGTTGGCCAGGGGCGGATCGGCCAGGACGCCGATCGGGGTGACGGCTGAGGCGGCACCTGCAGCGGCAGCTGAGGCTGCGGCCGGCCGGCCGGCCAGGGCGCGGACGGAGGGATCCTCGGCCAGGGTCTTGAGACCGCGATGCAGGGCCACGCGCACCGCCCCGGCCGACTTGCCCAGGATTCTGGCCACGTCCGGAGTATCCAGGCCCGCGATCACGCGCAACGCGACCGCCTCCGCCTGATCTCTGGACAGGCCGCCAAGCAACCCGAGCGCCTGCTGGACGGACATGCCGTCCAGCACCTGCTCCTCGACCAGCTGGCGGTCGGCCAGGATCTCCAGCCCCGTACTGACCGGCATGGCCGGGCGGCGCGCCCTAGCCCGGGCGGCGTCGATGGCCCGGTGCCTGCCGATGGTGAACAGCCAGCGCCGGAAGTCCACCTCGCCGCCGGAAAACCTCGGCAGATCGCGGACGACTTGCAGCCACGTCTCGCTGGCCACGTCCTCCGGATCGTCGCAGCCGATGACGCGAAGGAAGCGCAGCAGCGGCGGCTGCAGGGCCCGCCAGAGCCGCAAAAACCCAGCCTCGTCACCCGCGGACGCCCTGGCCAGGGCTGCGTCCAGCGCATCGGTCTCACTCGCCATCGCGCCATCTAGAGTCGCACAATGGCGGGCATGCCCAGGACATGTCAGCAAAACCTGGACACGCCCGCCTGTGTCGCCTGCAGGGAGGTCAGGAAGCGGAGATGTCGATCGGGCGGCTCCGGGATGCGGCGAAGTTCTTGCTGCCCCGGAAGACCAACTCGAACGTGGCGCCGCCCTTAACGCGGATCACCAGGAACCGGACCTTGCCGAGCCGGCCGGTCGTCTCGTGCTGGGTGACCTTCCAGGTGCCGTTCTTCTGCAGGCGCTCGAGCACGATCCGCTGGCCGGTGATCTGGTTGTGCGGGACCTGGCCGGTTCCGAGCAGCTGGCCGGTGATCCAGGCGGCGCCATGCGGGTGGTGCCTGCCGATGTGGGTCGGGCTGACGTGGTCGAGTATCTCGGTCAGTTCCTTCACCTTGTGGGCCGTCGATGCGTTCGCGGTCGCAGCCACGCCGCCGACTGCGAGACCTCCCACTGCGACAACCGTTCCGGCCTTGACCGCGAGGGCCTTCGAGAAGAGCATTGGTTCTCCTTCAGTTCGGGCCTCGATCGGTGGTGAGGCCGTGACAACACCGACATCAGCGACGGCGTTGCGGCCCGCGTTACTCGCCGGAATGTGACCTACGTCACACTGAGCGTCAGCCGTCGATGATGGCGGTCGCGACCCGCTCTACGTGCGCCGCCGGGGTGCCCAGCAGCATCGCCGCGCCGTGCGCGCGCTTGAAGTAACGGTGCGCCTCGTGCTCCCAGGTCATCGCGATCGCACCGTGCAGCTGGAGCATCTCCGCCGCCACCTGCTGCAGCGCCTCCGAGCAGTAGGCCTTGGCCGTGGCGGCGCGCAGAGTCAGGTCGGGCGAATCCCGCCGCGCAGCGTTTGCTGCCGCCCGCGCCGCCGAGGTGGCCGCCTGCACGAGCACGTGCAGGTCGGCCATCCGGTGCTGCAGTGCCTGGAAGCTGCCGATAGGCCGGCCGAACTGCACCCTGGTCTTCGTGTACTCGACCGTGATCTCCAGTGCCCGCGCGGCCGCGCCGGCCTGCTCGGCGGCCAGCGCGATGCAGGCCAGGTCCTTCGCCCGTGTCAGTTCCGCGCGAGAGCCGATCCGCCGGCCCCTGGCATCCGCAATCTGTACGGTGGCCAGGCGCCGGGTCTGGTCCATGGCCGTGACCCCGCTCACCGC
>JASHOV010000089.1 GCA_030038495.1 Streptosporangiaceae bacterium | reverse complement strand
GCATCGGGCCCGCGGGAGAAGCCCGTGCCGACGGTCCGGCTCGATGCCCCGCAGCACGGGGACGGACCGGGTGACTACCGGCTGACGGGCACCGTCAGCGGGGTGGCGGACGCGCTGCCTGCCGACGTGCTGATCGTTCCTGGCGACAGCGTGCCCTACGCGCTGTATGCGGTGCGGGTCAGCGATCCCGGCGTCGGCAAGCGGCCGCTGGTATCGCTGGACATGACCCGGCAGCTGTGCGATCTGCGGTTCGACGGGGCGCCGGCCCGGCAGATCGCGATCGGCCCGGCCGCGGAGCAGGCGATGGCGGCGGCGCTGCTGGCCGGGGCGGGCATGCTGGCCTCCGAGCAGTTCGGCCTGGCCGAGGCGTGCCTGGACACGACCGTCGGCTACGTAAAGGAGCGGCGCCAGTTCGCCCGCCCGGTCGGCGGCTTCCAGGCGATCAAGCACCGGCTGGCCGACCTGTGGGTCGCGGTCACTCAGTGCCGGGCCGCGGCCCGCTATGCCGCAGACTGGCTGGCGGCGGGCTTCGGGCCGGAGACGACGCTCGCGGTCGCACTGGCGAAGGCTTCCTGCTCGGACACCGCACTCAAGGCCGCGCAGGAGATGATCCAGCTGCACGGCGGGATCGGGTTCACCTGGGAGCACCCGGCGCACCTGTACCTCAAGCGGGCCAAGGCCGACTCGCTCGCGCTCGGCACCGCCGACGCGCACCGGGCCTCGCTTGACGTGCTGGCCGACCTGCCCGGTCCGGCGTAGATGCGGACCGCAGCCGATCCTCGAATTACCCTAATGGGCGGTTGCTACTATTTGACGCTCTAAGCGGCAAAGAGCTGCTTAGATGGGCTTACGTAGGCCATCTGAGCAGGGCGGAGATCACCGAGGGCAGCGGTATGGCAGACACCCAGGCAGTACCCGATCAGGCTCAGGCTGCCGCGCTCGCCGAGCGCCCTGGTGTCCAGTTCCGCCCGGCCGCTGGCGCGGTCCATCACATCGAGCTGTGGGTGCCCGACCTGGACCGGGCGATCGTGAGCTGGGGGTGGCTGCTGACCGCGCTCGGTTACCGGCTGTACCAGGACTGGCCGGGAGGCCGTAGCTGGGGCGCCGGGCACACCTACATCGTGGTCGAGCAGTCACCGGCCCGCACCGCCGGACGGCATGACCGGTGCCGGCCGGGCATGAACCACCTGGCGTTCTTCGCCGCCGACCGGGCCCATGTGGACGAGCTTGTGGCCGAGGCGCTGCTGCACGGCTGGCGGCTCTTGTTCACCGACCAGCACCCGTACGCGGGCGGTGAGCATCACTATGCGGCGTACCTGGAGAATGCCGATGGCTATGAGGTCGAGCTAGTCGCCGCCGAGTAGGCCCATTTCACGCCGGGGCGACGTCAGTCCATTTCGTCGCGGTCGGAAACAAAGGTTTAACGTCCCCGTAGCCGTCTGCGAGCACTGTGCGGTCGGCGTAACGGTCAGGAAACGTGCCAGAAACCAACGCGTGGGAGACATGAACCGTACCTGACAGAACCGAAGCGGTCGCCTGGGACCGTGCTGGTCGCAGACGCCTGGCTACCCGGCAGCCCTTCGCTTCAGCCTCTGGAGGCGGAGAGTGTTTCAACCGTATGCAAGCTGGCTGAGCTCCGGTGACAACGCGTGGCAGATAACAGCTGCAACGCTCGTCGGCCTGATGAGCATCCCGGCGCTCGCCGTCCTGTACGGCGGGATCGTGCAGAAGAAATGGGCGGTGAACACCATGATGATGGTGTTCACCGCGTTCTGCATGACGCTGATCGTCTGGGTGCTCTGGGCGTTCAAGATGGGATTCGGCTCGGCCTGGATTGGAACGTTCGTCGGCAAGCCGTCGGCGATAGTGGGCCAGGCCGGGGAGCAGGCACAGGCCGTGATCCCCTCGCTCAAGGGGCTCATGCCGAACTTCAGGTTCCCCGAGGGATCGCTGGCCTACTTCCAGTTCGTGTTCGCGGCGATCACGCCGATACTGTTCATCGGCAGCGTGATCGGCCGGATCAAGTTCAAGGTCTGGCTGGTCTTCGTGCCGCTCTGGATCACGTTCGCCTACGCGGTCAACGCGTTCCTGCTGTGGGGCGGCGGCTACTGGGCGGCCAAGGGCGCGCTGGACTTCTCCGGCGGCTACGTCATCCACCTGGCGGCAGGCGTGTCCGGGTTCGTAGCCGCGGCCATGGTCGGCCCGCGGCTGGCTCGCGACCGTGAGAAGGCGGTACCCAACAACCTGCTGTTCATCGCGGTCGGTGCCGGCATCCTGTGGCTCGGCTGGAACGGCTTCAACGGCGGCGACCCGTACTTCGCCGGAGCGGACGCGACCGCGGCCGTGGTCAACACCAATCTCGCCACCGCGGTGGCCATGATGGCCTGGATCATCATGGACATGGGCTTCGGCAAGGACCGCAAGCCCACGTTCCTCGGCGGCGTGAACGGCATGATCTGCGGCCTGGTCGGCATCACCCCCGCGGCCGGATACGTGAACGGTGTCGGCGCCATCGCCATCGGCGCGATCGACTCCGTGGTGGTGTGGGCGCTGTTCGCCTACCTGCCCCGCAAGGTCTGGCCATTCAACAAGGTCGATGACGCGCTCGGCGTGGTGTACACGCACGGCTTCGCCGGCCTGCTCGGCGGGCTGCTCGTCGGCCTGCTCGCCGATCCGAAGATGATCGTGTACCTGGGCGTCGGCAAGCAGGCCTCGGTGACTACCGCCGGCCTGTTCTACGGGAACCCCAGGCAGCTGTGGATCCAGGCCGGGGCCGCGCTCACGATCATCGTCTGGGACGCGTTCGTGACGTTCGCGATCCTGCGGGTGATCAAGTTCTTCACTCCGCTGCGGATGCCGGACGAGATCCTCGTGGCGGGCGACATCGCGATCCACGGCGAGGTGGCCTACCCCGAGGAAGAGCCGGACCTCGAGCCAGCGCGCGGCGGGATCCCAGGCGAGCCGGTGCCCGAGCAATCGGGCCACCATGGCGGCTGGGTGGACCTCGACCCGGAAAAGGTGGGGTAACGGGGCTGCGGCTCGAGCGCCGGACAAACCTTCCATAATCACCGCAGAAGCTGTACAGTCCATCCGGTCCCTAGGTGACGGGGGTGTGGGCGGTGCGGTTCTGGTCCTGGTTCTGCCTCCTGGTCGGCGCGGGCTGCATGGTCGGCGGGGCAGTGCTCGGGGTCCTCGCGGTCCAGCAGGCCGCGGAGATATCGGCGTATCACGACGCCCGTCCCTGCCCGGCAGGCGCGCCTCCCGATGCCAGCTGCCTGCAGATTGTCCGCGGCACCGTCACCGCGGTTACCGAGTTCCCCGGCGGCTACCGGGTGAGCCCGGACTATGCGCTGGACGTCAGGACTGGCTCGAAGACGCTGGACCTCGGGTTCAGCTCGGACAGCGCGATGCTCGGCTACGCGGCCGACGGCAACCCGGCGGCCGTGACCATGTGGCGGGGAATCCCGGTGTCGGTCAGGACCGACGGGCGCTCCGAGGCCACCGTCGGGGTTCCGGAGACGGCGCTCGCCCGCGACCTCGGCAACGGCGAGGAAGCCGGCGCCCTGGGGATGTTCCTCCTTTTTACCGCCTGGGCGATCCGCTGGAAACGCGATAAGAACGGCATGCAGCCGCGCCCGGTGCTCGCGGGCGCGCTCGTGGCGGCCGTCCTGGGCGGCATCGTGGTTGCTTTTGGCGGCATCGCTCTCGGCGGGAAGCCATCGCGGCTCGGCCCGGACCTGGCGGGGACCGCGGCGGGACTTGCCGCGGTACTCGCATTCTCGGTCTGGGCTGGATTCAGAACCTGGGACCGCAGGTTCGGCGCCGATCTCAGGCTCGGCCAGGGCGTGACGGACGGTCCCGCGCACGCCTTGGACAGCACGTCGTCCTCGCCGGCCGTTCACCCGCCGACCCTGGCTGTGCCCGCGCACACCCGCGCGACCACCACCGCCGCGCGGCTGCCGCGGCGGCAATTGCCCCGGGCGAGCTGGGGCCGCGCGCTTGGTGCCTTCGCGGTCGCCTTCATCGCGCCCGGCCTGACCGTGGCCGTCCTGTTCGGAATCGCTTTCACGAGTCACGACGGGCCCGCGGCCCGGGCCTACCGGCGCGCCCCGGCGTGCGTGGGAGAGACGAACCTGGCTACCTGCGCCGGTGACTTCACCGCCGAAGTCAACGGTGTCCGGTCTCCGGCGAACGGCGCGGACTTCGCCGCCGTCTCCTATGCCACCGAAGATGGCGCCATCAACGCGTGGGCACAGTTCGACGGGAACGCCGCCGCCATTGCGCGCGCGGCCGAAGCCGACATGAACGCTCGTGCGCTGCTCAGGATCAGGGTCTGGCGCCAGTCGATCGTGGGGGCGCAGCTCGGCGGCAGCTGGCACTGGGCCGACGGCAATCCTCCGGGCAACGCGATTCCGGCCGTCTTCCTGACCGTCAGCTTCGCGTCGCTCCTGCTCGTGGTGCGGTCGCGTGTCCACCGCCGGGCCCGCCCGGCCATCGCGGAAGTTCGCCGGCGGCTGCTCATCGACGATGCCGGCCAGACGACCCTGGCGGCCGGATCGGTCGTTGTGCTCGCGTACGGCTACTGGCCCGGCGCGATCCTGGCCCTTGCTGCTCTGCTGTGGCTCGGGCTGTCCGCCAGGACCAGCGCGCGGCGGCGCAGGCTAGCATTCCTGACTCCGCCGCAGCCGCAGTGACCGCCTGCGACGACGCGAGTCAGTGGCCGCGGAAGGCCTCCTCCAGCCACCACGAGGCGTGCGCGGACGACACCTTGGCGTCGATCACGATCGGGCTGGTCCGCGGGCCGTCCAGCCATTCCCGCACGATACCGAGATCGGCGGGTGCGCGGACGGTGACCCCGGTGCAGCCGAACCCGGCCGCGATGGCAGCGAGGTCGGCCGGGGGGAACCGCACCGTGTCCAGCGGGAACCCGGCCGCACCGAAGTGATGGACCTCGGCGCCGTAGGCCTCGTCGTCGTAGATCACGATCACCAGCGGCAGGCCCAGCCGCACCGCGGTCTCCAGCTCGCTGATCCCCATGAGCGCCCCGCCATCGCCGAGGGCCGCGACAGTCAGCCGGTCGGGCCGGGCTATGGCGGCTCCGATCGCGGAGGCCAGGCCCAGCCCGACCGACTGGTAGCCCTGGGTGAAGCAGAACCCGTCCGGATCGGGGACGGTCAGGTACATGCTCGGGTAGCCCATGAAGTTCCCCGAGTCGATGGCGACCAGCCGCTCGGCCGGAAGCATGTCGTCGAGCGCGATCGTTAGCGTCCGCGGATCGATGTGCTCATCGTCGCCATCGTCCTCATACGGCAGGTCCCGCCAGCGCAGCTCGCGGGCCAGCCGCGCGCGCAGCATCTGCGATCGGTAGCCGCGAGTTTCCGACCCGTCGGAGTCCGGGCTGCCGGAGTCCGGGCTGCCGGTGGCCGGGCTGCCGGTGAGCTGACCCTGCGCCAGCTGGTCCAGCGCCGCCTGCGCCACGTCCACGACGTCGCCGGTCACCGCGACGTGCACTCGCCGGTGCGCACCGATGGCGGCGGCCTCCACGTCGATCTGTGCCACCCTGGCGCCGGGCCCGATCAGGGTGCCGTGCCTGGTCGTCCACGGGCCGAGCGAGCAGCCCCACGCCACGACCAGGTCGGCGCCGCTGATCAGCTCGGCGGCGAGCGGTGACGCGAACCCGCCGCTGACGTCCAGATCCCAGGCACTGCCGCGGAACAGGCCCTTGGCCGCCGCCGAGGTGGCGAGCAGCGCGCCGCACTGGTCGGCGAGCCGCTCCAGCGCCTGCCTGGCGGCGCCGTTCCGTGCGCCGCGGCCCGCCACGAAGGCCGGCCGTTCCGCTTCGCGCAGAGCACCGGCGAGTGCGGTCACCTGACGCGTCTGCGGGGGCGGCACCCCGGCGCCGGCCGGGCGCCGCGGCCCGCCCGACGGCCAGGCACACTCGGCCGCCTGCACATCCAGCGGCATAGCCAGCACCACCGTCCGGCGCTGCTCGGCCGCGGTGACGTAGGCGCGGACGGCGTCGTCGACGGCCAGGCTGGCCGAGTGAAGCACGGCCGGGGTGGCGCCGACCGCCCTGGTGAGTGCGTCCAGCCCGATCCGGAAGCTGGACTGGACGGCCGATGCGCTGACGTCGGCAGCCAGCACCAGGAGCGGGGTACGGCTCTTGGCCGCCTCCGTGATCCCGGTGAGCGCGTTCGTGATACCAGGTCCCTGATGCAGGCTGAGGATGCCTGGCCGGCCCGAGCTCCTGGCCCAGGCGTCCGCCATGGTCGCCGCGCCGTTCTCGTGGCGGGCGGCGATGAACCGCGCGCCCCTGGCGACGAGAGCATTGGTGACCATGAAATTGCCGCTGCCGACCACGCCGAAGACGGTGTCCGCGCCCAGGTCGGACAGGGCGGCGGCGACCGCGTCGTGGACCAGCATCACGAGCGCTCGACGAGGGCAAGCACCCGGGCGGGGCTGCCCGAGCCGCCCGTGATCGGCAGCGGGCCGGCGATTACGACCGCGCCGGTGGGCGGCAGGGCGGCCAGGTTCTGCAGCTGCGTGAGCCCGTATTTGCCCGCTCCGAGCAGCGCCGCGTGACAGGGAAACGGCGGGTCGAACGAGTGCGCGGTGCCCGCATCAGTGCCGACCGTCTCGACGCCAAGCCCGGCAACCGGGGCCTCCTCGGCCAGCCAGCGCGCGCACTCGATCGACACGCCCGGCGTATGCGGACCGGTCTCGCTGGCGTTGAGGAACTCGGCCTGGCTGCCCGATCTGGCGTCCCAGCCGGTGCGGTACAGCAGCCAGCCGCCGTCCGGCAGCGGCCCGTGGTCGGCCGTCCAGGCCAGGATGTGCTCGGGCTCGAGCAGGAAGTCCGGGTCCCTGGCGGCCTGCTCGCTGAAGTCGAGCACGACGGCGGGGGCGATGAGGCTGGCCGCCGGGACGTCCGCCACGTCGGCTCCGTCGCGTCCCGTGATCCAGTGCACGGGTGCGTCAAAGTGAGTGCCAGTGTGCTCGCCAGTGATGATGTTGTTCCAGTACCAGGCGGGGCCCCGGTCGTCGTACCGGCTGATCTCCTGCAGGCCGAAGGGCACGGTGTTCCCGAACGGCGGAGGCAGCTGGATGATCGGGGTCGACGCCTCCAGGCGGGCGGTCAGGTCCACGACCTCGATTTCAGCCGCCCGGATGGCGGCGACGAGCTGGTCGAGCAGCGGCATGAAGCGGCCTCCGGCGGGGTAGCTGGGGATGGAAGACAGATACCAGCCTGCCGTAGGCAGGGCCGGCCGGGAAAGAGGCCCGAGCCGGCCGGTACCGGGCGTCGCGCAGAATAGGGGATATGACCAAACCCGTGCCAAAGTCCGTGACGCTCGTGACCGAGGACGGCGTGCCCATTGACGCGGTCCACGTACCGGGGGACAGCCGCCTGGCCTTCGTCATGGCGCACGGGTTCACGCTGCGCTGGAGCCAGAGCGCGAGCTGGCGGGTGACGCGCAGGCTGAGCCGGCATGGCGGCGTCGTAGCCTTCGACTTCCGCGGCCACGGCCGATCCGGCGGTGAGTCCACGCTGGGAGACAGGGAGATCGCGGACCTGGACGTGGCGATCCGGTACGCCAGGGAGCTCGGCTACGAGCGCATCGTTACCGTGGGGTTCTCGATGGGCGCCTCGATCGTGCTCCGGCACGCCGGCCTGATCGGCGGCACGGACGCGGTGGTGTCGGTCAGCGGTCCCGGCCGCTGGTATTACCGGGGCACGCTGGCCATGCGCAAGGTGCACTGGGCCGTCGAGCGCCCGCTCGGGCGGCTGATCGCGCGGACGTTCCTGCACACCAGGATCAGCAACGGCCGCTGGGACCCGGTACCGGTTCCGCCCGCCGACGCGGCGGCCCGGATCTCGCCGACGCCGCTGCTTGTGGTGCACGGCGACAAGGACGAGTACTTCCCCGTCGATCATGCCGAGCAGTTGTTCGAGGCGGCGCATCAGCCGAAGGAGCTGTGGATCGTACCCGGCTTCGGACATGCCGAGACTGCGGCGCCCGCTGCCCTGATCGACAGGATCGCCCGCTGGGCGCTGATGACCGCGCTGACCGGGGAGACCGCGGCCAGGCCCACGATCGCGCCGGACGTGGTGGCCTGATCGGGCTAGCCGGGCGCGTGGGCGAATCCCCAGGTCAGCATGTTGGCCGCGGCGGTAAAGCGGAGCTGCGGGCTGGTCCTGGTGCTGTCGAGGACGACGCCGATGAGCTCGGTCTTGCCCTTCCGGGCGGCGAACAGCAGGCAGTAGCCGGCGCCCTGGGTGAACCCGGTCTTGATGCCGATCGCACCCGGATAGCTGCCGAGCAGCAGGTTGGTGTTCTGCCAGTAATAGTGATGGTTGTGCCGGGTGGCGGCGATCGAATGGGACCGCTGCGCCACGATCTGCCGGAACGCCGGCAGTTTCATGGCCGCCTCGGCCAGCAGGATCAAATCGCGTGGGGTGGAGTAGGTCGAATGCTCGGTCGGCCAGGGCAGCCCGTCGAAGTTCGCGTAATGCGTGCTGGTCATGCCGAGCTTCCTGGCGGCGGCGTTCATCTTCCGCACGAACGCCGGCCAGCCGGGACCGTATGTGGTCGCGAGCAGGTAGGCGGCGTCGTCGCCCGACGGCACCAGCAGGGCCTCGAGCACCTGGCGGGTCGTCAGCACGTCACCGGGTATCAGGCCCGCCTCGCTCGGATCGTAGGCCTGGCCGTATTCCTCGGCCGCCTCGGTGACCCGGATCTTCCGGTTCAGCTGCCCGGCCTCGATCACCACGTAGGCGGTCATCACCTTGGTGATGCTGGCGATCGGGCGCTCGGCTTTGAAATTCCTGGTCCACAGGCCCCGGCCGACGGTGACGTCCATGAGCTCGGCCCCTGCCGCGGTGACGTCGGCCGGGCCGGAGGTCACGTCGAGAGCGCTGGCGACAGCCGGGCGGGCCGTGGCCGCCCCGGCGGGGAGCGCCCCGGCCAGCAGGCAGCCTGCGGCAAGGATGCTCGCCGCGGTTGCGCTGCGGATCCTGGTCGCTGGGCGCATGACACTCCGGTGGCAATGGCACGAAGAAGTCGCGGAGCGGCGACAATGCGATTAAAGCAGAGTAATCACGCCCACTGCCCGCCGGTTCCGCGCATTACCGGCTAATCGCGCCAGCCGTCAGCCTCCGGCCGGGCCAAGGCGCGCGTCTGACCCGCCCGACCCATGATGATCCATTGTGATCCGGGTTTAGAGGGCCGTGAGCTGCGCGGGCCGCTACCAGCCGCTCGGCAGCGGCTCGCCCTCGGCATAGCCCGCCGCGCCCTGCACGCCGACCACGGCCCGCTCGTACAGTCCGTCGAGGCTGTCCGCCCCCGCGTAGGTGCACGAGCTGCGCAGCCCGGCGGTAATGGCGTCCAGCAGGTCCTCCACGCCCGGCCGCTGCGGATCCAGGTACATGCGCGAGCTGGAGATGCCCTCCTCGAAGAGTTCCTTCCTGGCTCGATCGAACGGCGAGTCGGCCGCCGCCCGGAGCCGGACCGCGCGGGCCGATGCCATGCCGAAGCTCTCCTTGTACAGGCGGCCGTCCAGATCCCTGAAGGCATCGCCCGGCGACTCGCAGGTGCCCGCGAACCACGAGCCGATCATGACGCTGGACGCGCCGGCGGCCAGCGCCAGCGCCACGTCCCGCGGATACCGCACGCCGCCGTCGGCCCAGACGTGCTTGCCCAGCCGCCGTGCCTCGGACGCACAGTCGAGTACCGCACTGAACTGCGGCCGGCCAACGGCGGTCATCATCCGGGTGGTACACATCGCGCCCGGCCCGACGCCCACCTTGACGATGTCGGCGCCGGCCTCGATGAGGTCGGCGACCCCCTCGGCCGTGACCACGTTGCCGGCCGCCACGGGCACGGCCGGGCTCAGCTCCCGGACCGACCGCAGCGCCTGGAGCATCTTTTCCTGGTGGCCGTGCGCGGTGTCGACGACCAGCAGGTCGGCGCCGGCATCGAGCAGCAGCTTGGCCTTGCCCGCAACGTCACCGTTGATGCCCAGGGCCGCGGCGATCCGCAGCCGTCCCCGGCGGTCGACCGCGGGCTGGTACAGCGTCGCCCGCAGCGCTCCGGTACGGGTCAGTATCCCGACGCAGCGGCCGTGGCTGTCCACCACCGGGGCCACCCGGTGCCGCCCGTCGTGCAGCAGCCCGAAGGCGCGCTCCGGGTCGGTGCCGGCCTGCAGCACGAGCAGTTCGGCGGACATCACCTGATCCAGCTGGGTGAACCGGTCCACGCCGGTGCAGTCGGACTCGGTCACCACCCCGATCGGCCGCTCGCCGTCGTCGAGGACGACGATGGCGCCGTGCGCGCGCTTGGGCAGCAGACTCAGCGCGTGCCCGGTCGTGTCGGTCGGCCGCAGGGTCAGCGGCGTGTCGTGCACGAGGTCACGGGCCTTGACCCACTCGATGACCTCGGCGACCACGTCCACCGGGATGTCCTGCGGCAGCACCGCCAGTCCGCCGCGGCGGGCGACGGTCTCGGCCATCCTGCGCCCGGCGACCGCGGTCATGTTGGCCACGACGACCGGGATCGTCGCGCCGCTGCCATCCCTGGTGCCGAGGTCCACGTCGAGCCTGGACCCGACGGACGACTTTCTGGGCACCAGGAAAACGTCGCTGTAGGCCAGATCATGAGCTGGCTGCGTGAGGAATCGCACGCCTCGATTGTCTCTCAGCTCTGGTCCGGGCCTCCGGCCGCGGGCCGGTCAGGAGCCGAGCACCTGGGTCAGGTAGTCGTTGCCGAACCGGCGATCCGGGTCCAGTACATCCCGTATTGCAGTGAAATCGCCAAGCCGCGGATAGACGCCCGCCAGGTAGTCCGCGTTCCTGGTGTGCATCTTGCCCCAGTGCGGGCGCCCGCCGACCGCGGTCATGATCGCCTCGACCTCGCGGAAGTACTCCTCGTGCGCAGACGTGCGGAAGACGTGGATGGCGATATAGGCACTGTCGCGCTTGTAGGCCGTCGACAGCCATAGGTCGTCGGCCGGGGTGACCCTGACCTCGATCGGGAAGCTGATCCGCCAGTCACGCCGCTGGATAAGCGACTTCACCTCGCTCAGCACATCGGACAGGGCGGCCCGCGGCACGGCGTACTCCTCCTCCTTGAACCGGACCCGCCGCGGGCTGGTGAAGACCTTGTATGCGGCATCGGTATAGGTGCGGGCACCGAGTGCGCGCGCGGCGACGGAGTTGACGACCGGGATCGCCGCTGGCATCCGGCTGCCCAGCCGGCAGGTCACGCCGAACAGCGTGTTGGACAGGAACTCATCGTCGAGCAGGTAGCGCCACCGGGGCAGTGGGCTGGCCGGACCGTCCGTCCGGTTGTTGCGCTTGGTCAGGCAGCTCTCGGTGTGGGGGAACCAGTAGAACTCGAAGTGCTCGTTGTCCGCGGTGAGTTCGTCGAGTTCGGTGATGACGCGGGACCAGCTCATCGGCTCCTCACGGGCCTGGAGCAGGAAGGCAGGCACGACGCTGAACGTGACCGCCGTCACGATGCCGAGCGCTCCGAGGCCCACCCTGGCCGCATCGAACAGGCTGGCGCCTGCCCCGCCGGGAAGGCTCAGCCCTCCAGTCGGGAATCCGGCCGAGCAGGTCAGGATGCTTCCATCGGCGAGGACCAGCTCCAGGCCCGCGATCTGCGCGGCCATGCCTCCCACGTCGCGCCCGGTGCCGTGGGTGCCCGTCTGGGTAGCTCCGGCAACGGTCTGCACCTGGATATCGCCCATGTTGGCCAGCGAGAGGCCGTGGGCCAGCAGCTCGGCGTTGAGCACGTGCAGCGGGCAGCCTGCCTCGACGGTAACGGTGCCGTCGGCGGCGTCGACCGACCTGATCGCGGTCAGCCGGGTGGGGCGCAGGAGCACTCCGTCGCACGCGGCGGCGGGCGTGAACGAGTGCCCGGTGCCGGTCATGCGCACCCTCAGGCCATCCTCGGCCGCCCGCCTGACCTCGGCGGCTACTTCCTCGGCCGAGCCCGGAACGGCGAACCGGCGCGGGCTGGCACTGACGTTGCCCGTCCAGTTCTGCCACGGCGCGGGCGCCGACGCCGCAGAGCTATGACTGTGCATCGCCCCATTGTGCCGCTCGCGCCCCAGCCGTCGCATGCAGCCCGTGTTTCCCAGCCTGGACGGGAGATCGGCTTGACGGTGGTAGCCGCCACTGGCCGCCGGTCCCCACGAACTCTCGATTCCAAACTGTGAGAAGAGGAGACGTGGAACACTCAACTTTAACTTGAGGGTAATCAGGGTGGGATGTTTAGCGGAGCGGTGCTAGCGGCCATTTATACACATGCAAAGGTGTCGCTGGCGCAGGAGCGGATGCAGCGAATCGTGCGCTACTGGCAAGCCGGGCCCGCAGGTGGCGGGCCGGGGTGCAGCCAGCAGCAGTGGCCCGACGTCGCCAACCCGCCCGTGGATCCCTGGGGCAACTGAGATGAGAAACCACGCAGGTGGCGCCGGGCGGCGCGCGCTGGCTCGGCGCTGTCCGCCGGAGGCGTCCCGCCGTGATACGGCCGCCCTGTCCCGCTGGGTCGTTTGCCGGATATTTGCCGGGCTTCTTCAGCCCCGCCTCAGCAGCGGTTAGGATTGTAACGCTATGGGACGCTTCGCTCGGCGGGCTCACGACGCTGCCGCGCCCGCTGGCCGCTGGCGCGCTGCCAGCCTGCCCGCCCCGATGCGGATGGTTGCCATCGGCGCAGTGGCGGTGCTCGGCCTGGCCCTGCACAGCACACTCCCCGCCGGGGCCTCCCGGTTCATGAGCAAGCCCGCCGCCCCGCAGGCCAGGAACGGGCTGGCGACGGTCTTCCGCCCGGCGATAATCCCCGCGGTTTCCCAGTCCGGTAGCACGGCCAGCCGGGCCGCGGCGCAGGACACCACGTTCCGGCAGATCATCCTGCCCGACCTGCTAGTTGTCGCGCCGAATGGCCTTACCCAGGCGCAGATCGCCGGGCTGCGCAGGATCGCGGGCGTGCACAACATGATCACCTTCGACGGTGCGCAGATCACCGTCGGCGGCCGGGCCGTCGGCGTGATCGGCGTGAACCCGGCCACGTTCCGTTCCTGGGTGCCGCTGGCGACGGCGTCGGATCAGGCATTCTGGGCCGACCTTAGCCGCGGCGACTTCGTTGCCTCGCAGGCGGCGGGTTCCCGGCTCGGGCTAAGGCGGGGCGCGGAGTACCAGCTAGCCGGCGCGACCAGCCAGGCCGTGACGTTCGGCGCGACGGCCAAGCTGGACCTGACCGGCGTCGATCTGATGGTGAACCAGGCGACCTCGCACAAGCTCGGCCTGGTCCGCCAGGTGGCCGGGCTGATCAGCGCACCAGGGGTGGGCATCAGCACGCTGACCAGGGAGGTCGCGAGGATCCTCGGCCCCAGCGGGCGCATCGAAGTGCTCCGCAGCCAGCAGCTTCCTGTGGACAAGGTAGCGGCGGGCACCAGGCCCACGACCTACCTGCAGCTGTTCAAGGCATCCGCGGCTGACTACTGCCCCGGCCTGTCCTGGACAGTGCTTGCGGCCATCGGCCAGATCGAGAGCGCGGACGGCACGAACGTCGGGCCGTCCACTGCCGGCGCTATGGGGCCGATGCAGTTCCTGCCGTCGACCTGGGCCGTCTGGGGCATCGACGGGTTCGGCGATACTGGCAAGCCTGACATCCTCAACCCGTACGACGCGGTGCCGTCGGCGGCCCGGCTGCTGTGCGCCGACGGGGCGGCGGCCGGCGGGCAGTCTCTGCGGCAGGCGATCTTCGATTACAACCACGCCGACTGGTACGTGAACGAGGTCCTGGCGCTGGCGGCCGAGTACGCGGCCGAATATAGCTAGCCGGCAGTCCTGGCGGGTCACTGCCGTGCCCCTGGTTGGATAGGGGCATGGCCCGCTATGACGCTTTCCTGCTCGTGTCCTTCGGCGGACCCGAGGGCCCGGCCGACGTGATCCCGTTCCTCCAGAACGTGACTGCCGGACGGGGCGTGCCGCCCGAGCGGCTGGAACAGGTGGCCGAGCACTATGACCAGTTCGGCGGGGTCAGCCCGATCAACCAGCAGTGCCGGGACCTGCTGGCCGCGGTGGAGAAGGACTTCGCGGCCAGGGGCATCAGCCTGCCGATCTACTGGGGCAACCGCAACTGGGAGCCGTACCTGCCCGACACTCTGGCGCAGATGACCGCGGACGGTGTCGGCCGCGCGCTTGCCTTTGTGACCTCGGCCTACAGCTCTTACTCCAGCTGCCGGCAGTACCTGGACAACATCGAGCGGGCGCGGGAGAACGCCGGTCAGACAGCGCCGCGAGTCGACAAGATCCGCCAGTTCTACAACCACCCGGGCTTCATCGGCCCGCATGCGGCGGCGGTGGCGCAGGCGGCCAGCACGCTCGCGGCCCAGGACTTCGACCTGGTCTTCACCGCGCACAGCATCCCGGCGGGAATGTCGGCTGCCAGCGGGCCGGCCGGCGGTGCTTATCCGGGCGGTGCCTATCCGGCGCAGCTGGCTGAGGCCGCCCGGCTGGTGGCCGCCGAGCTCGGCTACGACCGGCCGTGGCGGCTGGCCTATTCCAGCCGCAGCGGCCCGCCCTCGCAGCCATGGCTGGAGCCCGATATCAACGACTGCCTGGCCGACCTGGCCGCTGGCGGCTCGAGGGCGGTCGTGGTGTCTCCGATCGGCTTCATCAGCGACCACATGGAAGTCAGGTTCGATCTCGACGTGGAGGCCGCCCAGACCGCGGCCGCGCACGGGCTGGCCTTTGCCAGGGCGGCGACGCCCGGCACCGATCCCAGGTTTGTCGCGATGATCAGCGAGCTGGTGCGCGAGCGCCTGGACGACACCGAGCCGGCGGTGCTTGGCGACCTGGGGCCCGGCGCGAACTCGTGCCCTGCGGGCTGCTGCGGGCAGGGCGGCGGGCGGCCGGCATCCGCTCGCCTGGCGGCCCCGTGATGGGAACGGCGGCATGAACGGGTCAGCCGGTCGCGATCCGGCCAGCACCCTGCCCGAGCCGGCCGCCCTCGCCGAGCTGGCCCGGTCCGTGGCTGCGGAGGCGGCGGGGCTGCTGATGACCAGGCACGGCACGCCCAGGGTCGTGCAGACGAAGTCCAGCCCGACAGACGTGGTGACGGAGATGGACAGGGCGGCCGAGGAGCTGATCAGGCGGCAGATCCTCGCGGCCAGGCCGGGCGACGCGATCCTCGGCGAGGAGGGCGGGCAAACCGGCAGCGGTGCGGTCCGCTGGATCGTGGACCCGCTGGACGGCACCGTGAACTACCTGTACGGCCTGCCCGACTGGTCGGTCAGCATCGCGGCCGAGGCGGCGGGCACCGTGGTGGCCGGGGTGGTGTGCGCCCCGCTGCGCCGCGCGACGTACACGGCGACCCTGGGCGGCGGCGCCTGGCTGGAGTCCGGGTGGCTGGCGGCACCGCAGCGGCTGACCTGCAACGCGGGGGTGCCGCTCCAGGAGGCTCTGGTAGCCACCGGGTTCGGCTATCAGGCGAGCCAGCGAGCCGCCCAGGGCGCCGTCGCCGGGGCACTGCTGCCGAGGGTCAGGGACATCCGCAGGAACGGGTCCGCCGCCCTCGACCTGTGCTCACTGGCCGGCGGCCTGGTGGACGCCTACTACGAGCAGGGCGTGCATGCCTGGGACATCGCGGCAGGCGGGCTGATCGCACGCGAGGCCGGGGCGATGGTGGCCGGATTCCGCGGGAACGAGGCCGCCGCGGAGATGACCATCGCCGCGAGCCCTCGGCTGTTCGCCGAACTCCACGACATGCTGGCCGCGCTGATCTCGTCCGTCCCGCGAGGCCGCTAGGAACGGGTCAGCGAGCCGGTGGCGACGAGACCGCCGCCGCTGAAGTCATAACTGGCCGAGCCCGTGCCCGACTGCGCCAGCGTGACCGTCCCGGCCGCGCAGCTGCCCTGGCTGGGCTCGCTGAAGGTCAGCTGCTCACCAGAGACGCCGGTGAGGTCCAGCGTGCAGGAAAACGGCGTGACGCCAGCGGTCGAGTAACGGACCGTCCCGGTGCCGCTGCCGCTCCGCAGTGTCAGCGACACCGAGTAGGTGTCATTCGGCGGCTGGTGTACGCGGCCGGACCAGGCGCCCGCGAACGACGCCGGCGTCTTCGCCGTCACCAGCGGGCTGGCCGACGGCCGGACCGAGGTCCGCAGGCTCATCGAGTGCGTGCTCTTCGGACCGGCCTGCGGCGGCCGGCTGCTGTGGTCGCCGAGCGCGCGCATGGCGGTAAAAACGATCAGGGCGACGACCAGCGCCGCCGCCCCCGCCAGCGCGCCCGTGCGCAGGCCACGGCGAGGGCGCG
>JASHOV010000088.1 GCA_030038495.1 Streptosporangiaceae bacterium | reverse complement strand
CGGCCACCGGAGCTCGCCTGGCGTCCACGGCCCGCCGGGCGGCCACTGGAACCTGCCGGGCGGCCGGCCCCGCGATCGCGCTGCTGCATCGCTCTCCCAGGAGCTGATTGACTCTCGTACATCGTACTGTATAGTACGGCGTACGAGATGATTCGTACAGCGTACTAAGGAGACTGGAGTTGGATACCGCCCTCGCGATCGACGCCACCGGCCTGTGCAAGGCCTACGGCACGACGCATGCCCTTGCCGGACTTGACCTGCAGGTCGGGCACGGTGAGATCCTCGGCCTGCTCGGTCCGAACGGGGCCGGCAAGACGACAACGGTCCGGGTGCTGACGACGCTGCTGCGGCCCGACCACGGCAGCGCCAGGGTCGCCGGCTACGACGTGCAGAAGGACGCCGGGCACGTGCGGCGGGTGATCGGCCTGACGGGCCAGTACGCCGCGCTGGACGAGTGCCTGACCGGCCGCGCCAATCTGGTCATGGTCGGCCAGCTGGGTCGCCTGACGTTGCGGCAGGCACGGCAGCGAGCCACGGAACTGCTCCACCAGTTCGACCTCAGCGACGCCGCTGATCGCGGCGTCAAGACCTACTCGGGCGGCATGCGGCGGCGTCTGGATCTGGCCGCGAGTCTTGTCACCCGGCCGCAGGTCCTGTTCCTGGACGAGCCGTCTACCGGCCTTGACCCGCGCAGCCGCCTGGTCACCTGGGACGCGGTGCGATCGCTCGCTGCCGACGGCACCACGGTGCTGCTCACCACCCAGCACCTCGACGAGGCCGACCAGCTTGCGGACCGGATCGCGGTGGTCGATCACGGCACGGTGATAGCCGAGGGAACCGCCGCGCAGCTGAAGGCGAAGATCGGCGGCGAGCGCGTCATGCTGACCGTCGCGGCCGGATCCGATCTGTCCGGTGCGGTGCGGGTAATGGCCCGGCATGCCGACGGCAAGCCGGTCGCGGACGCCTCCAGCCGGGTGGTGCAGGTGCCGGTCAGCTCGGCCGCCCGCCGGCTTCCCGAGATCGTCAGGGACCTGGATGCCGCCGGGGTCCTGATCGATGACATGTCCATCCGTCATCCGTCCCTCGATGACGTCTTCCTGACCCTTACCGGGCACGCCAGCGAGGCGGGCGCGCACTACGAAAGCGAGCAGTGATGACTACGGCGACGCTTGCCTCCGGCTCGGCCGGCCAGCTGACGGGTGAGTCTGCACCGTCCCGTGCCTGGTGGGCCGTCAAGGACACCTGGGTGCTGTGCAAGCGCAGCATCGCCCGGATCCGCCGGGAACCCGAGCAGCTGATGGACGTGACCATCCAGCCCGTCATCTTCGTGCTGCTGTTCACGTACGTGTTCGGGTCGGCGATCAGCCTGCCCGGCGGTGGCAGCTACCACCAGTATCTGATCAGCGGAATGTTCGGAATGACGATGGCGGGAAGCGCGCCCGGCACCGCCGTCGGCCTGTGCGCCGACATGACGACCGGGCTGATCGACCGGTTCAGGTCGCTGCCGATCAGCCGCGCCGCCGTGCTGGCCGGACGCACGATCTCCGACCTCATCACCCAGGTGCTGGGGATCGCAGTCCTGGTTGCCACCGGTCTGGCTATCGGCTGGCGGACCGAGAACGGGTTCGGCAACGCGCTGATCGCGATCGCCCTGGCCGCCCTGTTCGCGTTCGCGATGACGTGGGTCGGCGCCTGCGCCGGCATGGTCATGCGCAGCCCCGAGGCCGCGCAGGCAGCGGGATTCATCTTCTTCCTGCCGCTCGCCTTCTGCTCCAACGCGTTCGTGCCGACTCAGGGCATGCCCACAGCGCTGCGGGACTTCGCCAACTGGAATCCGATGAGCGCGATCTCGTCGTCCTGCCGGACCCTGTTCGGCGGGCCGAACCCGGCCGCAACCGTGGCGGCCTGGCCGATGCAGCACCCCGAGCTGGCCGTGATCGCCTGGTCGGTAGGGCTGATCGCGGTCTTCGCGCCGCTTGCCGTCCTGCTCTACCGCAGGAAGGTGCTGCGCTAGCCGCGACCGGTTTCCGGCCGACGGACTCACAGCTTTCCGGGCAGCGCCGTTCAGGCGGCTTGCAGGTCGGTCGGTTGAGCTAGGGAACGAGCCCAGGGCCAGGCGGTCCCGGCCCGAGCCGAGGAGGGAGCTCGATGTCCATCCTGACCATCTCGCTGCCGAGGCAGGCAGAACGGCGGGCCCAGCTCGAGCACTGCTGGCGGGCCCGGCTTGAGCGCATCACGGAGCTCTCGCTCGCCTATCACGACACCGCGCAGCGGACCGGGCAGGGGACATCAGCCGAGCGGAGCCGGGCCGCCAGGCGAGTGCGGAAACTGGCCCGCGCCGCGGCCGGCGAGCGGCAAGAGCTGGCCGAGATCGAGGCCGCGCTGCAGCGGATATCCAACGGCGAGTACGGCCAATGTGAGCAGTGCCGCGCGCCGATCTCCGCGGCGCTGCTGGCCAGCCGGCCACAGGCACGGTACTGCGAGTCCTGTGGTCGGCTGGCTGCTCAGCCGGCACCTCACCCACGATGAAACCGTAGGTGACCTGCGACGATGCTCTAGCTCGCCGATGCCAGGCAGCGATTAGGCGACTTAAGAATTCGCGCTCCCCTTTATCATACGCAAATTGGTGAATAACAGAATGGCAAATGTGATTTAACTCATAACGTTGTAAAGTCAATTTCGGCCTACATGGCCGACGAACATCGGGCAGAGTTGCACTCCGATAGCACCCTGCCCGTATGACGGCCGCCTCTGAGCGGCCACTGGTCGCCCTGTTCCCGCGACAAAGTCAGCGGGCGCGCGCACAACGGCTTGCACTGCCGCCGCGCAAGGGTGACCGCCGAGCGCGCGAACTGCGCGCCCGACTGAAGGCCCATCTTGTCCCTCTTCAGGACACCAACCCCCCGTAAGACATCATCAGCCCCCAGCAGGTCAAGGAAGATCAAGCTCGCGGTATCGGGCCTGGCGCTCGCTGCCGCGGCAGCCGGGACGATCGGCATGTGGCCCTCGGGTGCGGCGGCGCAGCCGGCCGCCAGCGTCAGCCAGGCCCGGCCAGAGGCCGCCGGTTATCACGCGGCAGTGCTGGATTCGCTCACCGCGAGCCTCGCCCAGAAGGCGGTAGCCGCGCACAAGCCGGCCCGCCATCGCAAGCGCCGCCATCACCAGGCGGTCAGGCTCACCCCACGGCAGGTCGCGCGGCGCATGCTGCGGTCCTTCCACTGGTCCGGATGGCAGTTCCAGTGGCTGAACCAGCTCTGGTCCCACGAGAGCAGCTGGAATGTGTACGCGAGCAACCCCTACTCGGGCGCGTACGGGATCCCGCAGGCCGTGCCCGGCTCCAAGATGGCCAGCGCCGGGCCGGACTGGGAGAGCAACGCTCGCACCCAGATCCGCTGGGGCTTGGACTACATCAAGGGGCGCTACGGCTCGCCGTACGCGGCCTGGGAGCACGAACTGGCCACGGGCTGGTATTAAACCCTGACCGGGTACCGCCGGGCGGCTGCCACAGGCATTCGGGTAGCCGCCCGGCAGGCCCTTCTGTGACGCAGATCACAGGAACCCGACGTCGGCCGCAGCCAGTATTCGAGTGTGGACGATCCAACACCGGAACTGCGGCTGCGGGTCCTGGCCGGGGATGCGGACGCCTTCGGCGCAGTCTTCGACGTCTGCGCGAGGTCGGTCTATAACCACGCCTTCCGGCTGACCGGCGACTGGTCGGCAGCCGAGGACGTGATGGCGATGACGTTCCTCGAGGCCTGGCGGGGCCGGGCAAGGCTCGTTCCCGACGGCGGATCGCTGCGGCCGTGGCTGCTCGGCATCGCGACCAACCTGGCCCGCGGCCAGCGCCGGACCGCGCGCCGCGAGCGCCGCGCGCTCTCGCGGCTCGCCGCTCCCGATGAGTCCCCCGATTTCGCCGACGACGTGATCGGCCGGCTCGATGATGCCGCCAGGCTGGCGGCGCTGCATCGTGCCCTGACCAGCCTGCGCCGGGACGAGTTCGAGGTCCTGGCGCTGTGCGCCTGGTCGGGCCTGAGCTACAGCGAGACCGCCGAGGCCCTCGGCATCCCCGTCGGCACGGTCCGATCCCGCCTGTCCCGGGCCAGGGCCAGGCTGGCCGAGCTCACGGAGAACGAGGTGCACAAACGCTGGCGGGAACTCCCGGCCGCTGACGGCCAGCTAACGGTCGGACGCGCGATCGCGTGTCTGTCCGACCCGTCAGAAGCGTTCGGAGTGACAGGCAAGGAGGCAGGGCAATGACCGGCGAACACGCAGACCTGAAGGCGTGGCCCAGCGTCCCCGCCGACCGCGACCTGCCACCCGGACGCCATGACCTGCACCGGGAGATCCTGATGAACCACATCCATGACGAGCGTCCGCCCGCGCCCGCGCGGTCACACGCCCGCCCGCGCGCTGGCGGCACCGGCTGGCGCTCACGCCGCCGCCGGGTGGCCGTCGTCGCCGTGAGCGTCGCGTTCGCGGCCGGCGCCGTCGGCTATGCGGTCATCGCACGCGCCGCCGCCCCGCCGACCCGGCGCGTGCCCGCGAGCCAGCCGGCCACCCTCGCCGCGAAGGTGCTCCGCGATGCGGCGGCTCACGTGGCGCGCGAGACGCCAATCGCCGAGGCGAGGCCGGGCCAGTGGATCTACACCAAGACCGTCTACGCGGGCTACAACAACAGCAACCCGTCGGCGGAGCAGTACTGGATCACCTTCGACGGCAAACAGAACGCTTACCACCCGACGGTGGCCAACGCCCAGCACCTGGTGGTGGGCTACTCCAGGCAGCTCATCGTCCACACCAACCAAGCCAACACCAATCAGCCTCGCCCCGGCGGGCCGCCATGGACCGCGTGGAACAAGGCCGTCAACCCGATGACGGCCTGCAACGTCCTCGCGTCCCTGCCCGCTAACCCGAAGCAGGCGCTGGCCGTGATCGCCGCGCACATGGGCACGATCTCGGAGATGGTCGGGGACGGCATCCTGTCGTCCGGCCCGGCGACCCGGCCGCAGGCCGAGTTCGCCTACCTGACCAACATCTTGTGGAACACGACCTTCGGCGCCGCCGGCTGCCCGCCGGCGGCTATGGCCCCCGCCTACCGGGCCCTCGCCGCGATCCCCGGCGTGTCCGTTCAGACCGACATCACCGACGCGGTCGGCGCCCCGGTCATCGGCATCTCCGACGACGGCGGGTACACCCAGCTCCTCCTCAGCCCGACCAGCTATGAGGTCATCGGCTCCCAGAGCATCAGCAACGGGATCAACCCCCGGCTGGGACTTCGCCTGTCTCCCCGGGCTCGGGCGGCGCTGAGACGGCGCGAGTCCCGTGCGAGAGGTGGGAATCTCAGCTACTGGCCCCCCAAGGGCGAGGTCGTCTCATCGACCACCCTCGTCCAGACTGCCGAGGTCGCCGCCCCCGGCGACGTCTAGCCGGCCGGTCAGCCTGGTCCGGACGGCACCGGCCCGAGTTCGGCGGGCCCGAACTCTGCGGGCTCAGTGCCGGCCACCTCGATCGCGTCGATCTCGGCTGGCGCTGCCGTGCGCGGGTCCGCCGTCAGAGCAGGCCGGCGTCGGTGACGGCGAACGAGGGCTGGATGCACGCGGTCACGCCGCCAGCCGCCATCCTGGCGATCAGCTCGCCCGGTCGCCAATCGCGTGGACGGCGATCCGCCAGCCTCGGGCCGCCAGCGGCGCGATCCGGCGGGCCAGGTGCGCGGCGTCGGTGAACAGCAGCCCGCTGTCGCCGGTGTCGGCAAAGTCCTGGCAGAGGGCGCAGGTGCGCGGGCCGAGCCAGCCGTCGGCGTAGAACTTCACGCCGTCCAGTCGCAGCCACGGTCCGCAGCCGGCGCGCCGGGCGTCAATCTCGGCGACTCCCGATTCTTCCGCCAGCCCGCTGGCCAGGTAGACCCGGACCCTCACCGGCAGCGGTCCCTGCTCCTGCGCGGCCGTCAGCGCGTCCAGGTAGCCAGGGGCACGGGCTCTTCCATGACGTTCCTGACGAGGGGATCACGGCCGGGCGGGCTGACCTCGCGGCTCCGAGCTGAGGCCGCTGCGGGATATTGTGCCTGGGACCGCCATGATCCTGGCCGGCCGGACTCGATGAGGAGAGCGTGTGGCGTACCAGACACCGGCAAGCGACATCGTCGCGATTATCGACGCGCCGCCGACTCCGGTGGCCGCGCTCGGCCCTGGCCGCAGGTTCGCGGTGCTTGTGCACTACGAGTCGCATCCGCCGGTGGACCTGCTCGCCCGGCCGTTCCTGTCGCTGGCCGGGATCCGGGTGGATCCCGCGATCGCGGGACGGCAGCGTACCCGGCGGCTGACCGGCCTGTCGGTGCTGTCCACGGCCGACGGCAATATCCGGCCGCTTGATCTGCCGGAAGGCAGGTCGGTCAGCGTTCCGGTCTGGGCGCCGGACGGGGTCAGGTTCGCGTTCACGGTCGACGAGGCGGACGGGGTCGCGGTATGGGTCGCTGACGCGCAGGCGGCCATGGCCACGCAGGTGCCGGGCCTGCGCGTGCGTGACACGCTCGGCGGCGACCCAACCTCGGCGGGCTCGACCGTGCGTTGGGCCAGGGACGGGACCAGCCTGCTTGTCCTGGGTGCTCCCGGCCCGCCGCCTCGACTGCCCGCCGAGCCGATCGAGCCGCACCTCGAGGAGTCGGCGGGCAAGCACTCGCAGATGGCCACGTTCCAGGACCTGCTGCGCACCGACGCGGACGCGGACGTCTTCGAGCAGGTGGCGACGACCATCCCGCTGCGAGTAGACCCGCTGACGGGCGCTGCCGCCGAGCTCGGCCCGCCGGGCCTGTACTACCACGTGAGCGACTCTCCGGACGGAGACCACCTGCTGGTGTACCGGCTGAAGCGGCCGTTCTCGTTCCGCGTGCCGTTCCCCTACTTCGCCCGCACCGTCGAGGTCTGGTCGGCAGACGGCGATCTGCAGCGGGTCATCGCGGACCTGCCGGTGAGCGACGAGGTCCCGAGGCAGGGGGTGACGACCGGGCCGCGGATGATCTCGTTCGAGGAGTCGATGCCCGCCAGCCTGGTCTGGGCCGAGGCCCTGGACGGCGGCGATCCGCGGGCGGAGGCCGAGTACCGTGACCAGCTGCTGCGGCTGGCGGCCCCGTTCAGTGCCGAGCCTGAGGTCGTCGGCCGGGTGCAGCATCGCTGCCTTGGCTGGTACGACATGGCCGCGCCGGGCCAGCTGCTGATGACCGAGCACGACCGGGATCGCCGGTGGCTCACCACCAGGCTGACCGACCTGGCCGTGCCCGAGCCCGGCCGGGTGATCTTCGATCACTCGGCGGACGAGGCGTACGCCGACCCCGGCTCACCGATGGTGACGGTGCACCCGGACGGTACTCGCACCGTGCTGCAGGACGGCCGCCACATCTACCTGCGCGGGGATGGCGCCAGCCCGGAGGGTGACCGGCCGTTCCTCGATAGCCTCGACCTGTCCGATCTGAACACGCGGCGCCTGTTCACCTCGCCCGCGGACGCGTATGAACAGGTGCTCGGCTTCCTCGCCGACGACAGGGAGAGCGTGCTGATCTGGCACGAGAGCCGGAACGAGCCGCCGAACCTGGGGGTCGCGTCTCTCGCCGCCGGCAGTGCGGGCGAGCGGCGGATGCTGACCGCCTGGCCCGATCCGCATCCGCAGCTCACCGGCATGGACAAGCGGATCCTGTCCTACGATCGCGGCGACGGCGTCCAGCTCACCGGGCTGCTGCACCTGCCGCCTGGCTACGATCCCGAGACCGACGGACCGCTCCCGCTGGTGATCTGGGCCTACCCGCTGGACTACGGTGATGCCGCGACCGCGGGCCAGGTTCGCGGCACCACTGAGCGGTTCACCCGGCTGACCGCCAGCGAGCCGGTCTGGTTCGTGCTGCGCGGCTATGCCGTGCTGCAGAACGCCACCATGCCGGTGATCGGCGACCCGGAGACCATGAACGACACCTACGTCGAGCAGATCACCGCGGCGGCGGCGGCGCACATCGGTGCCCTGGTCAAGATGGGCATCGCCGACCCGGCCAGGGTCGCGGTCGGCGGGCATAGCTACGGCGCGTTCATGACGGCCAACCTGCTGGCGCACACCGACCTGTTCTCCGCTGGGATCGCCCGCAGCGGTGCCTACAACCGCAGCCTCACCCCGTTCGGGTTCCAGACCGAGCGGCGCAACTTCTGGGAGGCGACGGGGGTCTACGACCGGGTGTCGCCGTTCCGGTACGCCGACCGGATCACCACGCCGCTGCTGCTGGTGCACGGCGCTCAGGATGCCAACTCGGGAACGTTCCCGATCCAGTCGGAGCGCCTGTTCCAGGCGATTCAGGGCAACGGCGGGATAGCGCGGCTGGTGGTGCTACCGCACGAGAGCCACGGGTACATCGCCAGGGAGTCGGTCCTGCACGTGCTCGCCGAGCAGCTCACCTGGGTCGACCGCTGGCTCCAGCCCGCGTAGCGGGCGCAAGATCCTTTCAGATCCGGGCTTAGCGGGCTCACGCAGCGGCTCAACACAGCCCGCTAAACCCGGATCACAGTGGATCTTGGCGGTCACCTTGCCTCAGTGCAGCAGGCGGAGGTTGTTCATGTCGTCGTCGACGAAGTAGATGCCCTGGCCGCCGGGCTTGACCGCCAGCCCGAAAAGCGCGCCTGCGCCTAGCGGCGCGGGTGGCGTCCGGTCCAGGTACCTAGCCGCGATCTGCGTGCCGCCGGGAGTGGTCTCGACGATCCGGCCGTCGCCGCCGTTCACGGTGAGGATGTCGCCGTTAGGTGCGATCGCCATGCCGAGCGGTGCGTTCAGGTCGCCGCCGGACGTCACCGTCGCGCCCGGGCCGGCGCTGCCGGACCGCAGCACAGGGTGCTGGACCTTGGTGATCGTGCTGTCCTGCGTGTCCGCGATGTACAGCCAGTCACGGCCGATGCCCACGCCGGTTGGCCCGAGCACGAAGGCGCTCGAGTTCTGCTGCTCGGGCAGGCCCGAGGCCACTCTTGTCGTGGACACAAGCTGCGGAGCGCCATGGCGGCGCTGCACCAGAGTCAGCCGCAGGACCGTGCCCTCGTTGACAACCGACATGGTCTTCTGGACCCCGCCGTTGAGCACGTTGGTGACGAAGAGGTCGGCGACGCGGCCGCGCTGGACCAGGGTCGAATCCCAGGGCCCGTTGATGCCGTGCCCGTGGAAGGTCTCCGCAACCTGGCCGTTGCGGTTCAGCACGATCAGGCAGCCGGCCTTGGCCGTGGCGGCCATGCCGTTCGACGAGGGCGTGCTGCCGACCACGACCCAGCCCCCGTTCAGGACCTCCAGGGCGGTAGTCAGGCCGACCCCGCCCGGACACCGGCCCGCTACCTGGCGATTGGAGATGTGGGCGAAGAGGGTGCGGTGGCCGGACGGGCTGATCTGGACGATGGTCTTGCCGGTTCCCTGCTCGTTCGACTTCGCGTTGAAGTTGCTCACGAGCACGTCCCCCCGGCGCAGGCGGCCGGTGCTCTGTCGGACCACGAAGACGCCGTACGGGTTGACATCTCCATTCTTCGGGACAGTCGATGTAATGGTCTTGATGTGATGAAATTGATTGATAAACGGGTGCGGGCTCGCTGGCTTCGCCTGCGTAGCTGACCCTGCGGACACAGCCTGCGCACCAGGCGCCGCCACGAATCCCGCGACGGAAATGGCCCCAGCTGCTGCGACCGCAGCGACCATTTTGTGGCTGATCGACATGCGATGCTCCCCTCGGAGTGCTGGCCGGCTTGCGGCCTGCTCATGTGCAGAAAAGGGGCGGACCGCGCACACCGGGCGTCGCGGCTCAGGGCCGTCGGCGCTCCTTCAAGGAACGGTCAGGCGGCCCGGCTGGTTCAGCCGGGGCCGCCCGATGCGGAGCTGCTACCGCAGGTACTGCTGCGCCACTGTCGGGTAGTCGTGCAAGTCTTCCTTGGTGAACCACACGCCGATCTCGTGCTCGGCCTCGTCAGGAGAGCCCGACGCGTGCACCAGGTTCGCCACCGCGATGCCGTGCGCGTTGGCGTAGGCCTTGCTCATGTGCGCGAAATCGCCCCTGATCGTGCCGGGCGGTGCCTGATCGGGGTAGGTGGAGCCAACCATCTTGCGGACGCAGGCCACGGCTTCCACGCCTTCAAGGACGATCGCAATCACGGGCCCGCTCTGCATGAACTCGGCCATCAAGTTGTAGACCTCTGCGCCGAATCGCTCCTCCAGGTCAAAGTAATGCCGCCTCGTCAGATCGGCGTCCATCCAGACCATCTTGGCGGCTACTACCTTCAGCAGGTTGTCCTCAAAGCGCGCGAGAATGCGGCCGGTCAGGCCCCTGGCTACGGCATCGGGCTTGAACAGCACTAGGGTCCGCTCGACGCCGGTGTCGTTACTCATGGCGTTCCTCTCAAATGCGCGTCGCTGCGCGATGTTAGCTCCCGCTGGACCGGGCCCGCACAGCTTAGCGACGCGGGACGGCCGCTGCGGCCGTGAGTCACATTCCGCCCGGCAATGACCGGGGCCGGACGGTTCGGCGGGCCAGCGTTCGTGCCAGCAGGCCGGGCCTGGCCCTGCCCTTGGCGGGACGAAGAACACATCGATGCTGCTACTGGGCCCTATTCTCGCTAGTCTCCTGTCTGCCGGGTACCCCGGCCCCCGAGAGAGGCGGTGACAGCCGTGGAAGACACCTGGGCCGCCAGGGAACTGCCCGTGCTGGCCGCCACCGTGCAGCTCCTCGAGGAGAGCTACATGGTCACGGTCACCGACATCGCGACTAGGACGGGGCTGGAGGAGCAGGCCGTGGCGCGCGCCCTGGAAGCGCTCGACCCGGTGTTTGTTGACTTCCGCAAGACCACCACGGGCGGCGACCCGACCTTCTGGTATGTGCTCAAGGTGACGCCGGCGGCCCGGCAGACGGTGGGGCAGTGGCCCACCGCGGACACGCTGATCAGCGCGCTCGCCCGTGAGCTGGCGGCGGCGGCCCAGGGCGAGCGGGACGCCGAGCGCAAGGGCCTGCTCGTGTACGCGGCCAGGCTCATCGACGACACGCTGCGGGACGTCAGCGTGCGGGCGGCCGACGCCGTGCTCGGTCCCTCGCTGGCGGGCTGGCAGCGGCCCGATCAGGCCACCGGACGCCCGGCCGCCGAGCCGCCGGCCTGAACCGGGCGACCCCGCCGCGATCAGGTGGCTGCCGGGCCGGACTTGCGCGGGCGGTCGGGCCTGCCCTCGGGCGGCCGGAACGGCGGGATCTGGGGGCCGTCGATCCGCCGGGGGCCGGACCACAGCGCCGGAACAACGTCCAGTTCACGGGCGATCGCGAAGGCGGCCCGTTCGTAGTTGACCCGCCAGCCGACGAAGTCCGGCCAGGCGTCGGCCGGATCGCGCTCGATGGGGAAGTCCACCTTCCGCATCCTGGCGACCGCGTCGAGGAATTCCTCATAGCTAATCGCGATCCCGCGGCTGGCGTCCGGATCGTCGGGAATATCGAAATCCATGGCCCTGGCCACATCGCCGAAGCACAGGAAGCCCGCCCGCAGGCACAGCCGGGCCGGGACCGTTGGCGCCGCTTCCGGCGACAGCGCGAGGAACAGGGCCGCCGAGTCCAGCACCGCAAGCAGCGCCGTCAGCCAGGACGAGAGCGGCTTGGGTGACCGGAACCGGACCAGCGGCAGATAGGTCGTGTGGCTCTCGGCGATATCCGCGGCCCAGCGTTCCCAGCCTGCGTAAAGGTCCGGCATGGCGTCCACGCTCGACACGCCCGAGCCGAGCGCGTAGTGCGTGCGGGCCAGCAGTTCGGGACCCCAGCTGGGCACGCCCGCGCGGGCGTTGAGCAGCGCAACCTCCTGCTCCCGGCGGTTGAAGGCCGAGTACAGGGTCGGCAGATACGCGATCTGCAGGGTGACGGTGATGATCCCGGTGATCGAGGCGATGTCGAGGATGGCCACCTGGTAGCCGCCGCGGGCCCGGTCCTCGCCAATTTCCCAGAGCGCCGGTCCGGCGGTGCGGAAGGCCTCGGTGATGCCGCCGGAGACCATCGGCCAGAACAGCAAAGAGAAACCGACGAAGAACATGCCCAGCCAGGCGATGAGCTGGCAGACCAGCAAAGTGGCGGCATGGGCCGACCTGATCCTGTCGCGTCTGCGGTACTCGCGGATGTGGCTGGTCGCGATCACGAAGCCGGCGTTCACGAGGCGGTCGACCCGGCGGGTCAGCCAGTTCGAGACCGGCCTGGGCACGATGAGCGTGCCGATCACGCTGGCAGCCGACGTGGCGATCAGCAGCACGCCGATGGCTGCGGCGATGTCGCGGACGATCAGCGGCACGACCATGGACGCTCCTTGGGCACGGCCCGGCGGGCCCGGTCCGCGCTGCGGCAGACTAGCGCACGGCTGACCGGTTAACCCTTATCAGGTAACCGGCGCACGGCGGCCGCGCGTTAAAGGGGTGTGGGAGGACAGCGAGCGGACTTCGCGGAGTTCTACCGCGAGGCCAAGGATGAGTGCCTGCTCGCGGTCCTGGTGAGTGTGGGTGACCGGGACACGGCGCAGGACCTGGAGGCCGAGGCCTTCGCCAGGGCCTGGGCGTCATGGCCCAAGGTCAGCAGGCTACCGGTGCCGGACCTTGCCCTTGTCGCGGACCGGCCCGCGGCCGGCGAGGCGGCCGGTGGCTGCGTCGATCCCAGGATCATGGCGGCGCTCATGCGGCTTCCGGCCCGGCAGCGGCAGGTGGTTGCGCTGCGGCTGTTCCTTGACCTGGACACCGAGCGCACCGCGCAGATGCTCGGCATCGCGCCCGGCACGGTCCAGGCTCACCTGGGCCGCGCGCTGGCGGCGCTTCGCGGCGACCTGATCACGATGCTGCGCCAGCAGCGCGGCAGAGTGCCGATGACCATCCCGGTAGAGCAGATCATCAGCCGTGGCCGCGCCTTG
>JASHOV010000087.1 GCA_030038495.1 Streptosporangiaceae bacterium | reverse complement strand
GCAGGCCGCCGACGCGGTGCGCAGGGTCGCGGCGGCGGGGCTGCTGCCCGCCGGCGGCACGGTCGCCGAGTACGGCAGCCCGCACGGCGGATCGTGGCTGGACCTGCTGGCCGAGCAGGGTCTGACGCCGGTTGCCGACGGCGGGCCCGCGGCTGCTGGCCGGGGGGACGACCCCCCGAAACCCCCCGCGGCTGCCTACCGGGGGGACGACCCCCCGAAACCCCCCGCGGATGTGATCGTCGACTGCTTCGGCATGATGCACGACGCTGACCAGGCCGGGGCGCTGGCCGAGCGAGCGGCCCGGCTCGCTCCGGGGGGCACGCTGCTCCTGCAGTACCACTCCCTGGCGGCGATCATCCGGGGCGGGCAGTGGAACGCGCTGCGGCACGGCCACTATGCCTACTACTCCACGACCGCGCTGGTCGCCATGCTGGCCGAGCAGGGCCTCAGCACTCGCACCTCGTGGCACTTCGACCTCTACGGCGGCACCGTCCTGCTGGCAGCGGGCCGCGCCGGCGATGCGCCCCGGCCCGTCGAGCCAGCACGGAAGCTGGGCGCGCCGGCGGGGTCCGTCGGCGCGTACCTGGACGACACCGTCCTGGACCTGCTCACCGAGGAGGCCAGCATCGGCGTCCGCGATCCTGCGGTGCTCGCGGGCCTGCAGCGCGACTGCGAGGAGCGCGCCGGGGGGCTGCGTTCGTGGCTGCTGGCCGCGCGATCCGCCGGGCGTAGCGTGATGGGCTACGGCGCCGCGTCTCGTGCTGTGGCGGTGCTGCGCAAGGCCGAGGTCGACAGTTCGCTCCTGCCGGCGATAGCGGACGCCTCGCCCGCCAAGCAGGGCCTGCGCATGCCGGGAACCGACATTCCCGTGGTCAGTCCCGCCCGGCTGGCGGAGCAGAGTCCGGAGGTGGTGCTTCTGTTCCTCGAGGACCTGCGGGCCGAGGTCAGGGCGACGTATCCGGAGGTCGAGGCCGCGGGCGGCGAGTGGCTCGACGTCGACTCTCTGGGACGGGCCCTTGCGGGGGGACGGGCGCATACCGGCTCAGCAAGCCTCCAGTAGCACACGGAGGCGCTCCAGGCACCGCCCGCGCGTCGGGCCGATGCTGCCGACCGGCAGGCCGAGCTGGTCGGATATCTCGGCATACGACGCCGGCGGGTCGGCCATGAGCAGCTCGAGCAGTTGCTGCCAGCGTCCCGGCAGCATCGTCATGGCCTCGCGCACTTCCTGTGCCCGCTCGTCGGCGAGTAGTCGTTCGTCCACGTCGGGTTGATGGGATGCGGCGTCGCCCAGCGCCGCATCCTCGTCGTGCATCAGCATGACCTTCTTCCCGGCGGCCAGGTGCCGCAGGCATTCGTGCCTGGCCGTCGTCGCGAGCCAGCCGCCGATGCGCTCGGGATACTCGATGCGATCGATGTGCTCAAGCAAACGCAGCCATGTCGCCTGCACGACGTCGGCGGCGTCACTCTCCGCGAGCCTGAAATCGCGAGTCATCGCCCAGATCAGCCGCGAGTACTGGTCGACGAGCCGCTCCCAGGCGCCCCGGTCGCCCGCGGCCGCCTGCCGCACCAGAAGGCCGATATCGACCGCATCCCCGGTCGGCGGCGTCATCGTCACAGTCGTGCCGGTCAAGGCCGACTGCTCGCGCGCGCGCTCGCCACGCCGGCGGGTCGTAGCACCCCACCCAGTCACGCCGTCTCCCCAGTCACGCCGTCTCCCCAGTCACACCGTCTCCCCTTCGGATTGATTACGTCGTTTGCCACCGGCCACTGGCGTCTGCAGTGGGTTATGAGGCCGGTCAATAAGCTCCGCTGCCACGGGTGACGGCGGACCAGGTCTTCCACAGAATCTGGAGGTCAAGGAGGAAGGACCAGTTCTCGACGTAGCGCACGTCGAGCCGGATGGCCTCATCCCAGGCGAGATCGGACCGGCCGTTGACCTGCCACAGGCCGGTGATCCCTGGCTTGACGGCGAGTCGCCTGCGCATGTGATGGCCGTATGCGCTCGCCTCCGACGGCAGTGCCGGGCGCGGGCCGACAAGTGACATGTCGCCGCGCAGCACGTTGAGCAGCTGCGGCAGTTCGTCGAGCGAGTACCGGCGCAGCCACGCGCCTATCCGCGTGATCCGCGGGTCGTTCCTGATCTTGAACAGCACGCCGTCGGACTCGTTCAGCTGCCTCAGCACGTCAAGCCGCTGTTCGGCGTCGGTGACCATGGTGCGGAACTTGTATAGCGTGAAGAGCTTGCCGTCACGGCCCACCCTGGTCTGCCGGAACAGCACCGTGCCGCCGTCGCCGAATCCTATGGCCACGGCGATCGCCGCGAAGACGGGGAGCAGCACGACGATCGCGGTTCCGGCTACGGCGCGGTCGAACGCTGCCTTGATGAGTCTCTTGGCCCCGCTGAACTCGGGATGGTCCAGATGCAGGAGGGGCAGGCCCGCTACCGGACGGATCGTGGTACGAGGCCCGGCGACATCCAGCAGCGCGGGTGCGACACAGAGGTCGGTACCGTCCTTTTCCAGCGCCCAGGCCAGGTCCCTGAGCCGGGCCCCGCTCATCTCCGGGCAGGCGAGCACGGCCACGGTATCGGCCTGCGTCCGACGGACAACGTCCACGACATTGCCGAGCCCGCCGACCACCGGCAGGCCGCCGATCGTCTCTGGCGTGTTCCCGCCGAGGACGCAGGCCGCGACGACCGAGAGCCCATGATGCGAGTCGCGCCGCAGCGCGGCCGCAAGCTCGCCGATGACGTCCGGATGCCCGACCACCACAGTCCTGCGCATGCAGGCGCCAGTCGCGCGCAGGCGGTGCAGTCGCTTGCGCAGGGCGAACCTGGCGAGCAGGTCGACGATCGTGGTCAGCGGCAGTGCGATCACCACGAATCCGCGCGCGATGTCGACCTTGGCGGCGTAGGCGACAATGGCGACGCCGGCCGTGAGGCAGACGCCCGCGTTCACCACGCGCCGGAACTCGTCGGAGCCGACCCCGATGAAACGCGTGTCATAGGCGCCGGCGAGCCCGAGCGCTATGAGCCAGAGGCCCGGCAGAGCCAGGCCAAGCCAGAAGTAAACGGCGGCACCGGCGTCATTGCCGCCGAAGCGGGCCTCGAATGCGAGCATCCCGGCGGCCACGGCACAGCAGGCATCGACGACCGCCACCTGGCGCAGGTAGGAGGTAGTCCAGAGCGTCAGGTCCTGTTGAACAAGCCGCGAGACTCGTTCCACCTGACGGGGCTCGGGAACAGCAAGGTTCTCGGCCACGCCACCTCCTGCAGATACCCACCCCTGGGCTCGACCGCCGCGCCCGGTCATTGCGCCCGAACTCATGTTGCCGTTTGGCATAGAGGAGACGCACGGACAGATAGGGCGGTTGACAGCTATCGCGTTATTCACGCTTCTCAGCTGTTATGCAGGTATCACTCAGGCCAGTCCGTGCAGGTCAGGTCATAGATAGTGCGACCTGGAGTCGGAGGCTGAATCCGCGTTTCGGAGGTGACGACCGTATTTCCGTATAGCCGGTTAACCCTGCAAATCACCAGCAGACCGATGAAATCAGTAAAACCGGATAGTTCCGGCCGACGAGGTCCGCTCGGCCGGCGTCGGCCGCCGTTCCCATCTGGCGCCTCCCGGCACGTCGCGGGCCCGCCGGTACGTGTCGGGCCCGGCGAGCAGGCCCTGGTGGTGCCGTCGGTCTAGTATCGGCACGTGAGCGAGGCGGTGCCCGATCCACCTGGGCCGGAGGACGTCAAGATAGTGACGCTGGCCAGGGCGGCACGCGCCAGGGTGGCTTCGGCCGAGGGGGCCGCGGTCCGGGACGAGACCGGCCGCACGTATGCGGCGGCCGCCGTGGCTCTGCCATCCCTGCGGCTCTCCGCGCTCCAGCTCGCGGTGGCCATGGCGGTCTCCAGCGGCGCTGCGAGCCTGGAGGCGGCCGCACTGGTGAATGACGGCGAGGCGCCCGATCCTCGTGACCTGGCTGCGGTGCGCGAGCTGGGCCGGGACGCGGTGGTCTTGCACGCGGCCCCGGACGGGTCGGTGCGCGCGACGCTACGGCCCTGAGAACCGGTGCGGGACTCGCGGGCTGGCGAAACCGGTCAGGCGACGGCAAGGGATGCCGGCGGTGCCAGCCAGCACATAGCGGGGCGGGTGGGCGGCGCGCTGGCTGTGCTGCTGGGCGCGAGCCTGTGGGGCAGTACCGGCACGGCCGCGCACTTCGCCCCGGCCGGGGCTAGCTCCGCGTCGATCGGTGCGGCGCGGATAGTCCTCGGTGGCGCGGTTCTGCTGCTGATCGCGCTGCGCACCCCGCAGAGCCGGAGCGAGCTGGGCCGCCTGCTGCGCGGCGGCGCGACTCGGCGCGCGATGCTGGCCATCGCGGCCGTGGGTGTCGGGGGCTACCAGCTGTGTTTCTTCTCGGCCGTCCGCGAGACCGGAGTGGCGATCGGCACGGTGGTTGCGATCGGCAGCGCACCGGTATTCACCGGCGTGCTCACCCTGCTCACGGGCGGTCCGCGGCCCGGACGCCGGTGGGTGGCGGCGACCGCCGCCGCGGTAGCCGGCTGCACGGTTCTGATCACGGGCGGGCAGTCGGCGGGCGCGAACCCGGGCGGCGTCGGCCTGGCCCTTGCCGCCGGGCTCTGTTACGCGATCTATGCGGTGACGGCCGCCAGGATCATCAGCTCCGGTATCGCCGAGACCGAGGTGATGGGCGTCCTGTTCGGCGGCGCGGCCGTGCTGCTCGCGCCGGTGCTGGCCGCAAGCTCGCCGGGCTGGCTGGCAACCGGCCGGGGCGTGGCCGTGACGTTCTACCTCGGCATCGTCACCACCGTCATCGCCTACCTGCTCTACGGCCGCGGGCTTCGGACGGTCCCGGCGCCGGTCGCGGTCACGCTCGGGCTGGCCGAGCCCGTCGTCGCGGCAATGCTCGGGCTGCTCGTGCTGGGCGAGCACCTCACGGGCACCGCGGTGGCCGGGCTGCTCCTGGTCGGGCTCGCGCTGGCCGTGCTTGTCGTCGCCCGTGGTGGTGACGCCCGTGGTGGTGACGCCCGTAAGCCGGCGGGTTAGGGCCGCAGCGCCCAGTAGGGGAGAATCACGACGTGGGAACCCCGTCCAGCCGGCCGCCTGCCGAGTTCAGATCCGGTTTCGCCTGCTTTGCCGGGCGGCCGAATGTGGGCAAGTCCACGCTGATGAACGCGCTGGTCGGCACGAAGGTGGCGATCACCAGCAGCCGACCGCAGACCACACGGCGCGCGATCCGCGGCATCGTGCACCGACCGGACGCGCAGCTGGTCATCGTCGACACGCCGGGGCTGCATCGTCCCCGGACTCTGCTCGGGGAGCGCCTGGACAGTCTGGTGCGGTCCACGCTGACCGAGGTGGACGTGATCGGGTTCTGCCTGCCCGCCACGGAGCGGATCGGGCCGGGCGATAAGTACCTGGCGGGCGAGCTTGCCAGCATCGGCAAGGCATCCGTGATCGCGATCGTCACCAAGACGGACCAGGCCAGCAGGGAGCAGGTGGCCGCGCAGCTCGTCGCGGTCAGCGAGCTGGGCGACTGGGCCGAGGTGGTGCCCGTCTCCGCGGTCGACGGATTCCAGCTGGACGTGCTGACCGACGTGCTGATCGGGCACCTGCCGCCGGGACGGCCGCTTTACCCCGACGGCGAGCTCACCGATGAGCCCGAGCAGCAGCTGGCGGCCGAGCTGATCAGGGAGGCGATCCTGGAGGGCGTCCGCGACGAGCTGCCGCACTCGATTGCCGTCGTGGTCGAGGAAATGACGCCGCGCGCTGACCGCGAGGATCTGGTCGACGTGCACGCCGTGATGTACGTGGAACGGCAGAGCCAGAAGGCAATCGTGCTCGGCGCGCACGGAGCCAGGCTCAAGGAGGTCGGCACGGTGGCGCGGCACCAGATCGAGGCGCTGCTCGGCCGCCGGGTCTACCTCGACCTCAGGATCAAGGTTGCCAAGAACTGGCAGCGCGATCCGCGCCAGCTGCGGCGCCTGGGCTTTTACGACTGACCCGGCAGGTCTGCCGGCCCCGCAGCTCTGCTGCCCGGCAGGCCGTCAGCCCAGCGCGCTGGCCCTGGCGACTGTGTGTTCCCAGCTCTGGAAGTAGTCGCTGACGCGGTAGCCGAGTCGGTCGTTGACCGCGATCATGTGGTCGTTCTGCTCGGCGTTGAATGTCACGATGCAGCGCAGTTCCGGCTCACACTCGGTGAGCAGCTCCAGCATGGCGACCTTGACCAGCAGGCCGAGTCGGTGCCCGCGATGGCGCCGGGTCACCGCGGTGATCTCCTGCCAGCCCCAGGCTGGCTGGCGGGGACTGACGTTTACCTGCGTAACGGCGGCGACCTCTCCAGTTGCGGTGTCGATAGCAGCGACCGAATGCCAGCGGATGTTTTCCACCAGCACACGCTGCTCGGCCGCGCGCAGCCGGTCGCCGTCCCACCCGGGGGGCTCGAAGGCATCGTCGTGGGGCGCGTCGGCGAGCGCGGAATAAACGGCGCAGATGCCCGCGACCAGATCATCGGGTGTCACGCCGTCCCAGGTCCGCAGCGAGTAGCCCGTGGCGTGCGGCTCGGCGCTAGCCCGCAGGCCCGGCAGCCGGCCGCGCAAGCTCACGCCGACTGGCAGCGTGCGGCGGACCTCCCGCATACCCGGCATGCCGCCGGTCTCGGCGGCGAACCGATCGCCGGGAGCGCCGATCCGGGTCATGGACATCAGCAGGGTTCGCCCGGCTGCTGCGGCCTCGCCCGCCATGTGCGCGAGCAGTGCGGTGCCGTTACCACGGCGTCGCCGGTCCGGCGGCACTATGACGAAGCCGAACGCGTTCGCGCGGTTCTCCTTCTCCGGGAGTTCCAGCAGGTAGGCGCCGACCGGCTCGCCGGAGTCGTCGGTGCCGAGCCAGGTCTGTGTCGGGTTGCCGGCGAAGCCGTAGCCCCACCAGCCGCGGAATCCGTCGAAAGGGATCTCGGGCACGTTCGGGTCGTCCTGCGGCTGGCCGGCGACGGTCATCTGATGACAGGCGCGCAGGCGCTGCTCGTCAGCCCTCGGGTCGAACCGCTCGATACTCACGCCCGCCAGCTAACCGGCGGCAAGAGGGCCGGGCAACTCATTTACCTGCCGCTAAGAACGCGGGCTCGTTTACCTGCCGCCAAGAACGCGGGCTACCCGCCCCGAACGCGGGCTACCCGCTCCGAACGCGGGCCCGTCCGGCCCGGCCGCGCGACCATCGCGGGCGATGGGCCCCAGTCATCGCGCTCCCGCTTCTGCGGCATTGTTCCGGTTTGCTGGGCACGCTATCGGTGAAATGCGAGCTGAGCTGGGGAATGTCTGGCGTCCGGGAGGCGCAACGCGTTTGCCTGATCGCGGTACCCGATCACGCCGGGCATGTGATGATCGGCGGACCTGGGCTTATGTCCGGACCGCAGACGCATGGGAGCATGGGGAGCTCTAGGTGGTTTTTCTGGGACTGGGATTCCACTTCCGGGTTACCGGTCGTGGCAGTGTTCACTGCCAGCGTTGCGGCGGCGACCGTCAGTATCGGCAGTGCGCCGGCCGCCGGTGGATTCATGTCTTCTTCCTGCCGGTCATCCCGCTGGACCGGATCACCGAGCATGTCCAGTGCACGACATGCGGCACCCGGTACCGGAATGAGGTGCTCGCGCTGCCGACGTCGGCGCAGATGCGCGCGGTGCTGCCCGCCGCGACCCGCGTGGCGGCGG
>JASHOV010000086.1 GCA_030038495.1 Streptosporangiaceae bacterium | reverse complement strand
CCGAGGTGCAGGTCAGGGGCGCTCCTGCCGATCGGGACCGGCCGAGCTGTCGCCCTGCTCGAGGCTCAGGTCAGCGGCCGATGTTTGGGCTTGAGCACGGCCCGATCCGGAGCGAACACGAACGCCAGGTGCTGACCCTCGTGGGACGCGGTCTGTCGAACGCGGAGATCGCCGCACACCTGTACGTAACCGTTGCCACGGTCAAAACGTACGTGGGCCGCATTCTCGCCAAGCTCGGGGCGCGAGACCGAGTTCAGCTGGTCATCGCCGCTTACGAAGCCGGCCTGGTCAGCGGCGCGGACCGTGCTCGATAGCGCCGATGATGGCGGGCCGCAGCCGGGCCACGCTGATGATGGCGTCGACCGAGCCGACCTCGACCGCCCGCTGGATGGAGTGGATCCGGTCGAACTCCGCGGCCACCTCGGCCACCTTCTCCGCCCGCACTGACGCCTGGGCATCGGCCAGCGCTGCGCTCAGCGTGGCTCGCTCCGCGCCGCTGGTCTCGGCCGCCCGTGCCTGCAGGCCGACCACCCTGGGGTCGGCCGCCGTGCGGTTCGTCACCTCGGCCGAGAACACAACGGCCGCGGCTGGCGCGCCGCCAAGCACCGACGCGAACGAGCCTTCAAGGGCCAGCACCGTCATGTTCGGGTTCAGTGCCTTGGAGAACACCACGAACGCGCCACCGTGATAGCGGGAGATCACGCAGAACACGATCGGGCCCGCGAAATTGACGATCGCCCGGCCGATCTCGGCGCCGTACTCCAGCTGCAGCTTGCGCATCGACTCGGGCGACCCGTCGAATCCGGACAGGTTCGCGAGCACCACCAGCGGCCGGTTGCCGGACGCGGCGTTGATCCCCCAGGCGACCTTCTTCGACGACAGGGGAAACAGCGTGCCCGCTGCGTAGGAGTCCGGGCCGTCGGCAGGCGGGAACCCGCGGCGCGGTACCGCACGCGACTCGATGCCGATCAGGCAGACCGGCCAGCCGCCGATGTGCGCGTCCTGCACCACCGAGGTGTCCGCGTCTTCCATCCCGGCCCAGCGCTCGAGCACCGGGCGGTCCTGGTCGGTCACCGCGCGCATCACGGTCCGGATATCGAACGGCTTCTTCCTGTCCGGGTTGTGCTCGGCCGAGAAGATCTCCCCGACCGTGGCGAAGTCGCTGTCGGCCACGGCGTGCGGGTAGCCAGCGACGTCCCGGTCCTTCGGGTCGCTCGTAGCCGCGCGCCGTGGCGCCGCCTCGCCCGGAGCAACGTAGGTGTGGTCGTAGTGCGCCATCAGGACGTCGCACGCCGCAGCCAGGCTGGGCGCCCAGTACTGCGCCTGGCCGTTCGGGCCCATCACCCGGTCGTAGCCGCCGATCCCGAAGTTGTCCTCGGCCGAGACACCGCCGGAGAAGTCCAGTGCCTGCTTGCCGGTCAGTACCATCGCCGACTCCGGCGTCATCACCAGGATTCCCCTGGCGTGCATGAGCATGGTGGCTTCAGCGTTCCAGTACGGCTGGGCGCCGACGTTGATGCCGGCAACCACGATGTTGATCTCACCGCCGGCCTGGGTGAACTCAACGATTCGCCTGAGAGCGGCCGCCACCCAGTCCATGTTCTCCGTGCCAGATTCCATCGAAATCCGGGCGCCAGACGACAGCGCGAACCACTCGAGCGGCACGGCCATCCGCTCGGCCAGGTCAATCGCGGCGATGACGCGCGCGCACTCTGGTTCCGACAGCGCGCCCAGCGACTTGGTCGGATCGCCGAGCAGCACCACCCTGGTCACGCCGTCCGGGTACTTCTTCGTCGGCGTGCTGACGACCCCGGCGATGACGGCCGCGGAGTTCATTCCTCTCGGCCGGTGTACAGGGACAAGCGTCCTGCTGTGGTCGAGGTCGTGCTCGGCGAAATGGCCGTCCGGACCGGTCAGCAGGCCGGCCAGCTGGTACGGGTACACGTTGCCGCGACGGGTCGCCCGCAGCACCTTCTGCTGGTAGTCGTCCAGCGGCAGCAGCGGCGCGGTCGGCGGCGGACCAACGACCAGCCGCACGCGGCCGCGGTCGTCGTCGCTGACGCGCACGGCCATCTCGGTCGGCTCTCCGGCCGCGCCGCGCAGCCGCGCCACGAACTGGACTTCCGCAATCCCTGAGCCCGACACGGTTGGCCGGATCCGGTGCGCGAGGGGCGCCAGCTCCTCGACGCTGAACTCGCTCGCGGGCCAGACGTACATCATGATCCGGCTGCCCGCGAAGCGCCGGTGCTGCGGCCGTTGTGCCTGCGCGATGCGGATCGCGTCGAGGCAGCCGGCCAGGACATTCTCAAGCTCGGGCAGCGCTACCAACCTGCCGTCTGCCTCACGCAGTGGCGTCAGGTCACGGATCTGGCCCATTGCTATCAGGCGCTCGTCGGCCTGGTTCGTCCTGGCCACGGCCTTGAACAGGTAGATCTCCTCGTCCGCAGACGGGAGCCTGGTCAGATCGAACTCGCGCAGCCGGTCCAGCTGAAGCCGCTCGGCGACCTGCGGGTGCAGGCCGCGGATCAGCCGGTCCTCGGCGAGGCTCGCGCCGTCCGGGCGGAACGTAAAGTGGTGCTGCACGGCCGTGCCGCCGGTGCCGGCGACCGTGACGGTGACGCGGTCGGTCCGCCCGATCGCCGCCGAGAGCCGATGCGCCAGCAGCTCCCTGATCCGCTCGGCGAGCGTGTCGGCGTCTGGCGGTCCGGCCCAGGTGACATACACGTCGCCGACCAGGCCGCCGTCGGGCGCCTCAGCGGCCAGCTCGGCAAGAGCGGCGATCGCTTCCGCGAGCCCCGCGGCATCGGCGGTCGTGGCCGCAATCAGGGTCTCGCCGCCGGCGCCCGACGAGCTTGCGGTGACAAAACGACAGCCCCCGACGTCGCGCGCGATGACACCGGTGAGCCTGCGGTTTCCGTAGTAGCGGCGGGTCAGCACCTCAAGCAGCGGCGCGTGATCGACGCGTCGGCCAATCCGCTGGCCGATCAGCCGCACCAGCGGCTCGGAACTGGCCACCATCGCCTGGATCCGCTCGGCCCGGTCCGGCGCGGCCGGGTTACGGTCCAGGTAGCGCAGGTCCTTGCGTACCGCCGCGTACACCCTTGCCCGGTTGCGGCGCAGCAGCGGCTGGGCGAACCAGCGGAAGACCACCCCGCGGGCCAGGTCCGACAGCGCGGGGAATCGAACCTGCGTCGCCTCGATCAGGTGCTCCAGCGCCAGCCCGGCCCGCTCGCGCAGCGGCTCGGCAGGCGGGGCACTCCCCAGCCACTGCCGCAGCAGCTCAGCGACGATCCCGGCAGAGCCCGTCATCCGCTGCTGGGCCAGGAAGATCCGGAATACCGCCGTCTCGAGCTCAGGCGTACGGTCGAGACCGGCGACGCCGTAATGGCCGAGCATCCGCCTCAGCCGCGCCTGGAAGCCTTCTGTCACGCCGGCTCGCTCGACGTCGAGGCTCTGGAGGTAGCTATGGAAGTACTCGCGCGGGCTGCGCACCAGCTCGCCGGGCTCGGCCTCCAGGTCGTTTCCCTGCCTGTTGCGGCTCAGTTCCGACAGGTCGGCGAAGGCGGTGACCAGCTCCGGTTCGCCTGGTACCGGCTGCCCGCCGAGTTCGGCCCGCGCGTCCAGCCAGCCGGCCAGCAGCCGTTCCCTGTCATCGGCGCCGCCGTCGAAGCCGAGCAGCAGGCCGCGCAGGTCCTCCAGGAACAGACTGGCCCGCTGCGCCGGGGGAACGTCTGCAGTCGTGGCGGGCAGGTCGATCTCGGCGGGCTGCCCGCCCACCGGGGTGTCCTGCGCAGCGTCCTCGGCGGCGACCGGCTCGAGCCGTAGCAGCGGCGCTCCGGCGTCAACCTGACTGCCAACCGATACCAGGCACTCCTTGACCCTGGCGCGGAACGGCGCCCGGAGCACCGTTTCCATCTTCATGCTCTCCAGCACCAGGACCGGCGCATTCGCCTCGATTTCATCCCCGGCGGCTAGCGGGGTGGCGACCACCAGGGCGGGCGCGGGCGAGCGGATCACTCCGCCCTCGTCCTGGCTGACCCGGTGCGCTACCCCGTCGACCTCGACCAGGTGGATGGGCCCGTGCGTGGAGATGGTCAGCCGGAACCGCCTGCCGTTGACCACGATCCGGCCGCTGTGCGCGTCAAACCGCTCCAGTTCGACGTCGGCCCGGTGCACGTCGGCGCCAGCGGAGATCCAGACCCGGAATCGCTGCTGGCCAAGTCGGGCGACACGCACGCGGTAGGGGGCGCCACGGAGTTTCAGGTCGAGCGGGCGGCCGGTTTCGTGCCGGACCTGGGGACGCCCGCCGTGCGCGGTGGCCAGCAACCGCTGCGTGCTGACGTCCTCCTCGTCCTGGTAGGCCTCGATCGCGGCAGCAGCGAGCGCGACGCCGGAGTGCTGATGAGCGGCGAGGCGGCCACCCGCCCTGACCCGGTCTATCCAGCCGGTATCCGCAGTGGCGTCAATCACCTCGGGCTCGCCGAGCAGGTCGATCAGGAAGCTCTTGTTGGCGGCACCGCCCTCGATGACCACCGTGGTCTCGGCCAGCGCCCGGCGCAGCCGGGCCAGGGCTTCACTGCGGTCGCGGCCGTAGGCGATGATCTTGGCGATCATCGAATCGAAGTCGGCCGGGATGAGGTCGCCCTCGCTAACACCGGTGTCGACCCGAACGCCGGGGCCGGCGGGCAGCACCAGCCGGGCGATGCGGCCGGGAGCGGGCGCGAAGTCGCGGTCCGGGTCCTCGGCGTTGAGCCGCGCTTCCACAGCGTGCCCGGACTCAGCCGGCCGCGGCCCGTCGAGCTTCCCGCCCCCGGCCACATGCAGCTGGAGCCTGACCAGGTCCGCCCCTGTGGTCAGCTCGGTAACCGGATGCTCGACCTGAAGGCGGGTGTTGACCTCGAGGAAGGCGAACCTCCTCTGGCCCGGGTGATAGAGGAACTCGACGGTCGCCGCGCCGCGGTAGCCGACGGCCAGGGCCAGCCGCTCGGCCGACGCCCTCAGCTCCGCGGCCTGGTCAGTTCCCAGGACGGGCGAGGCGGATTCCTCGATGATCTTCTGGTGCCGCCGCTGCACCGAGCAGTCGCGAACGCCGAGCGCCCAGGCCGTGCCCTGCCCGTCCGCGATCAGCTGGACCTCGACGTGCCTGGCACCGGTGACAAGCTGCTCCAGGAAGACAGTGCCGCTGCCGAACGCGCGGAGCGCCTCCTGGCTGGTCCGCTCGAACGCGCCTGTAAGGTCGCCGGGCGAGGTGATGACGCGGATCCCCCGCCCGCCGCCGCCGGCGGTGGCCTTGAGCATCAGCGGGTAGCCGATACGCTCGGCCGCGGCCAGCGCGTCGGCCAGGGTCGCGACCTCTCCGCCGCTCCACGGCGCGACGGGGACGCCGACCGCCTCGGCGATCAGCTTGGCGCCGATCTTGTCGCCCAGCTTGCGCATCGCCTCAGGATCCGGCCCGATGAACGTGACGCCGATCTTCGCGCACAGCTCGGCGAAGGCCGGGTCCTCGGCGACGAAGCCCCATCCGACCCAGGCAGCGTCGGCCCCGGTGTCGGTGAGCGCCCGCTCCAGCACGGCCAGGTCCAGGTAGGGGCGGGCCGACGCGGGGCCGAGCGCGTAGGCCAGGTCGGCTTCCCTGACGAACATGGCGGTGGCGTCGGCGTCGGTGTAGAGGGCGACCGTCTCCATCCGGGTGCCTGTCTCGGCGGACAGGTCCCGGACGGCATGGATCAGCCGCATGGCGGCCTCCCCGCGATTGACGATGACCACGCGGCTGAACACCGGCTGAGCCTCCCTGGTACCCGTTACGCAAAAGAGGCGACGCCCGCGGCCCGAACGTCGCACTCACTCGACTCAATCCTGCTCGATCACGAGTCGGCCAGCCTATGCCGGACAGAACCTATTAAAGACCCGCCGGTTGTATGAACTCGACAAAGCCGGGAGTCAGTCGGGCATCATAGCTGCGGCGGCGAGAGCTGGCGGCAGGAGAGGACGAGGAACGGTGGAAAGCCCCGACGAAATCCGGCGCAGTGCCCCACGACGAGTTGACCTGATTGACGTCGGCGGGGCAGTGCTGGCCTGCCTGGCCGACGTGCACGGCAATACAGCCGCCCTGGACGCCGTCCTGGCCTCAGAAGACTTTGCCCTGGCCGACGCCGTGGCCTTTCTCGGATGCACGACGACCGGGCCCGACCCTCGGGGCGTGCTTGAGCGATGCGCAGGCCTGCAGATGCCGGTGTTCCACCTGGCCGGGAACGGGGAGCGCCGGGTTCTGGAGTTCGCCGACGGTATCCGCCCGTTGGAGCGCGAGGTCGATGAGTGGCTCGTCGCGGCTCACGGCGACGACGGGCTAGCCACGATCGGCTCCTGGCCCGGCGGCCTGCGGGTCGCCCGCCCGCAGGCCGGCGGACTGCGGCTGTGTCACGGCAGCCCGCGCAGCGACATCGAGGTGCTGACGAGCCTGACCGGCGACGAACGCCTGCGGGAGGCGACCACCGGGGTTGATGAGGCGGTGGTGGTTCATGGCCACACCCACGTGCAGTACCGCCGCCATGCCGTCGGCAAGGTGATTACCGGAGCGGGTAGCGTCGGCCTGCCCTACGCCGCCAGCCCGGGAGCGCGCTGGGCGCTCATCTCCGACGAAGTGCGGCTGATGGTGACGCCCTACGACCTGGACCGGGCTGCGGCCCTCATCGCCGCGACCGGCTATCCGGGCGAGGCCTACCTGAAGACCTTGCGGCAACCTCCCAGCCCGGAGGCGAAGACGGCGGCGGCCGAGAAGATCGTGTTCTCCAACTAACCGCGCCATCACCGACCCCCTTGATCACTGCGCGCGGCGAACGGGCAGCGACTCCAGTCCCCGGAGCGTGAAGGTAGGCCGTCGTACCGGCTGGCCGGCAAGTTCCAGGCGGCCGAGCCTGGTCACTAGGGCGGCGAACGCCACCTGGCCTTCGAGCCGGGCCAGCGCCGCGCCGAGGCAGTGGTGGATGCCGCCGCCGAACGCGACGTGCCGGTGGGCATCGGGCCGGGTGATGTCAAGCTTCGAGGCGTCGGTGAAGACCACGGGATCCCGGTTCGCGGCACCGAGCATCAGCACGATCTCGTCCCCGGCGCGGACCTTCCGGCCCGCCAGGTCCATGTCCTCCGTAACGACCCGCTGACTGATCTGCACCGGGCTGTCGAATCGCAGCAGCTCCTCGACCGCTCCGGAGACCAGTTCGGGTGACTCCACGAGCAGGTCCAGCTGGCCAGGATTGCTGAGAAGCGCCAGTGTCCCGTTACCGATGAGGTTGACGGTTGTCTCGTGCCCCGCCACCAGCAGGAGCATTGCGAGGCTGACGACCTCGGCCGGTGAGATGCGGTCACCGCCGTCCTGGACCGCGAGCAAGTCGGAGATCAGGTCGTCTGCCGGGCTGGCCCGCCGGGCGGCAAGCAACTCGGTGAGGTAGTCGTGCAGGCCCGCCTCGGCTTCCTCGATGGCCCGATCGTCCTCGGCTGAGCGCAGAACCGAGGGGTCGATGGTCCGCGAGAGTGCGCGCGACCAGCGTGTGAAGACGCTCTCGTCCTGCGCGGGCACCCCCAGAAGCGAGCAGATGACCTGCACCGGCAGCGGATAAGCGAGGTGATCAATCAGGTCGAAGGGTTCGCCGCCGCGTTCGGTGATCTGGTCGATAAGTTCCGCGCACATCTCCTCGACGGTGATACGGAGTCCGTGCACACGCCGCGGCGTGAAAGCGCGCGAGACCAGACCACGCAGCCGCGTGTGGTCCGGCGGATCCATGAACAGCAGGCTCTGCGTGCGCACTACCGACTGCTCGTTGATTCCGACCTCGGTCGTGGCGCGCGTTTCGTTGCTGGACAGCACGGGGTTGCGCAGCATGGCCGCGACGTCCGGGTGTGAGAGGCAGAACCAGATCGTGTCCGCGGCTCGCATCAGCGGCTCGGTGCCGCGATACGCCTCGTAGTGCGGATAGGGGTCCTCGCGAGCGGCCGGCGACATGGCCTCGATGAAGAACTGCTCTTCGATACTGGCATCGGACATCGGTCACCTCGTGCAACTCGATTCAGTAGTGTATCGATTCAATACAATGCTGTATCGTGCTGTCATGTCAAGAGCGCGGACGCGGCCAACCCGCGAGGCGACCCGGCAGCGCCTCTTCGACGCGGCCGGGCGAGTCTTCGAGAGCCAGGGCATAGCGACCGCGAGCATCGAGGCGATCGCCGAGGCGGCCGGCTTCACCCGCGGTGCGTTCTACTCCAACTTCGCCAGCAAAGACGAGCTGATCAACGCCATGCTGGCGGATCACGTTGAGCGGTCGGCCCGGCGCAACCTGGACTTGCTGGCGCGGCACCGGGACCCGGTCGAGTTCCTGGCGGCGCTGAGGGCGGCTGAGCCGGATCAGGACGATCCGCTCGATCGGTCCGAGTTGCTGCACATGGAAGTGATCCTCTACGTCGCGCGCGCCGAGGAGAACCGGCCCGAGCTTGCCCGCCGCCTGCGCGACCGCCGCGCCGCGATCGCCGAGATCATCGCCAAGACCAGCACGCCGGGCACCGAGGTCGACGCGACCTGGGCGCCTGTCCTGCTGGCCCTGGAGGACGGCTTCCGGCTGCACCGGCTCGTCGACCCGGACACCACTCCGGAGGACAGCTTCCTGCGGACCGTCGAGGGTCTGCAACGCCTGATCGGCCTGCGGCGGGATTAGAAGGCGACCGAGTCGGAGGAATGGATGACAAAAGCGGCGAATGCGGGTGCTGCTGCAGGCGGAGACCGCTGGCCCGCCGGCGCTGCCTGGATGGACGGGAGGTACTGCCCGGTCGAGGACGCGAAGATCTCGGTGCTCGATCTGGGCGTCACTCGTTCGGATTGCACCTACGACGTGGTGCACGTCTGGCGCGGGCGGTTCTACCGGCTGGATGATCACCTGGACCGGTTCAGCGCCAGCATGGCCAGGCTAAGGCTTGACCCCGGACACGACCGCGCCGAGATCGAGGCCATCGTGCATGGCTGCGTCCGCCGTGCGGGTCTGCGCGAGGCGTATGTGTCGATGACATGTACCCGCGGCCGCACTGCGGTCGGCAGCCGCGACCTGCGGACCGCCCGGAACACGTTCTACTGCTTCGCCATCCCGTTCGTGTGGATCAGCACGCCGGATCTGCAGGCCGGCGGCGCGAGCCTGTGGATCAGCTCGGTGACCCGCATCCCGCCCCAAAGCGTGGATCCCGCGGTCAAGAACTATCACTGGCTCGATCTGGACATGGCCCTGCTGGATGCCTACGATCATGACGCGCAGCTGGTAGTCCTGCGTGACCTGACCGGCGCGATCACCGAGGGACCAGGCTTCAACGTGTTCGCTTACGTCGACGGCCGCTGGCTGACTCCGGCCGCCGGCACGCTGGCGGGCGTCACCCGCCGCTCGGTCATCGAGCTCGCGGCTGAGGCCGGCCAGCCGCTCCAGCAGGGGCTGCTGACCGCCGACGACCTGCGCCGGGCGGCTGAGGTGCTGGTCACCTCGACGGCCGGCGGGATCATGCCGGTGACCATCGTCGACGGCAGGCCGGTCGGAACGGGTACGCCCGGCCCCCTGACCGCGCAGCTACGCGACCGGTACTGGGCCCGCCACCAGGATCCGCACTACTCCACGCCAGTGCGTTACCACGAACAGGACTGAACGACCGGCCGGCGTCGGCCACTGGCTTCCTGATCGCTCAGTGCGGGAGCGGACTGTAGAACACCAGACCGTTGCCCTTGTTGTCGTACACCACGGCGCGGCGTTCGTGAGCGTCGTTGTATGGACCCTTCACAACGGCGCCACCGCTGTCCTCGATTGCCTTCGCGGCGGCGTCGACGTCGGCGGTTTTAATACCGACAGCTACCTGGCCCGGTAGCGGGTGATCGACCGCGGTGGCCAGGGCCAGGCTGATCGACCCGCCATCGAGTGCTGCGTAATGCCCGCCGTCGCGGAACTTCAGTGACATCCCCAGAGACTCGGAGTAAAAACGGATCGACTCGTCTAGGTCGTCGGTCGACAGCACGACCATCCGTACGTCGTACTCGCCCATGACGCCTCCTTCACGGGGGCTGGGATTGCTCGTGACCAGGCTGACAGTAGTTGTAGCTAGCGGGCTTTTCCGTACTTGCCCGGATCTACCTATCAGCGTGCTGGCTAACAAGTAGCGGCAGCCTCAACGGTGAGGTGAGGTGCGCTGGCAATGGTCTGCAGCACAACGCAATAGCGCTCGGTAAGACGCAGCAGCGTCGCCAGATCTTCGCTGCTGGCGTCACTGTCGAGTTCGAACCGGACGCTGATCGCCCGGAATCCCACGGGCACCTCCTTGTCGATCGCGAGCGTTCCCCGAAAGTCGAGTTCGCCCTCGGCGGTCACCAAGCCACCGCGCACCTCGATGCCCAGCGATGTGGCCACCGACCGGAGGGTGACACCAGCGCAGGCAGCGAGCGCTTCAAGCAGCATGTCTCCCGAGCACAGCAGCGTCCCGTCGCCGCCGGTCGATGGGTGAAGGCCCGCGGCGGCCACCGCGCGGCCGGTCTGTACTGAGCAGGAGATGCCCTCGCCGAGAGTTCCGGTAGCCCGCAGTGTCACAACAGCCGCGCCGGGATCCTGCCGGTAGCGGTCCTTCAGCGGTGCCTGTATGGACCGGAGCTTGTCACGGCCGACACGCTCCGCGCCGATGCCAGAGCTCATCGGCCCAGCATGCCAGGACCGGACCGCGTAAGGCGACCCTTGGCGGACGGCCTCCGCGATCGCCTCCCAGGTTGCCGTCACGTCGGTGAGCTGCTGACGGAGCGAATGGACCCGCTTAGCCTGCGCGTCGGCTCACGGCTTCCTGGCCAGGCCGGCGTACCCGGCCACCTCGTCGTTCATGTCCGGCGCGGCGGACTCGGGCCGCCACCTGTGAACCTGCACCAGACCAGGATCCAGCAGCTCGAGGCCGTCGAAAAACTGCTCAACCTCGCTGCGGCTGCGCAGGGTGACCGTGTTTGCCGAGCGCACATTGACGCGGCGCGCAGCTTCCCCGATCTCGTCCGCCAGTATGTCGCTGGCGGGGTGGAAGAGCGCCAGCCAGCTGCCGGACGGTACCGCTTCCATTAGCCTCGCCACGATCGCGCGTGGGTCGTCGCGATCCGAGATGAGCTGCAAGACACCGATCATCAAGACGGCGATCGGCTCCCGGAAATCCAGCAGCGCCGCGGCCGCGGTCAGAACGGCCTCGGTGTCGCGCAGGTCGGCGTCGAGATAGTTCGTCGTTCCCGGACGCGTCCCGGTCAGCAGTGCGCGGGCGTGGGCCAGCACCATGGGATCGTTGTCGACGTAGACGACGTGGGCTTGAGGATCGACCGCCTGGGCCACTTCATGGGTGTTGCTGGCCGTCGGGATGCCGGTACCGATGTCGAGGAACTGCCGGACTCCGACTGTGCCTGCCAGGTATCTGACGGCGTTGCCGAGGAAGGCCCGCTGTGCGCGCACCCCGCGGCGGAGTCCGGGATAAGCCGCCAGCGCCTGCTCGGCTGCCTCACGGTCGACCGCGAAGTTGTCCTTTCCGCCGAGCCAGTAGTCATAGATCCGCGCCTGGTGGGCCCTGCTCGTGTCGATGACGACCGGAAGCTCCGTCGGTTCGCCCCGGCCTGCCGATCCCTCGTCAGTCAAAACGGAGATTCCCTTCAGATCCGCTGCGGCGCACAACAGCTTAATCTCCCTGAATGATTCCCGGGCTGTACCAGAATCGGCCGCAGGTCGCTTGCACTCGACTACCTGGTCATACGCTAATGCAGCGGGTTCAGCCAGTTGATCTGCGGGAATCTCGCGAAGTCAGAGTCCGTTGAGCAGACCCCTACTCCGTGCTCGATCGCAAGCGCCGCCAGGTGAGCGTCAGTCACCAGATTGCCTCGCAGGTCGCCTGCGACAATGAGGTTACGAAGGATCTCCGCGTGTCCTTCGCCAGGAACCGGAACCCAGGTCGCATCGGCGTCGAGCCAGTCCGCTACGAAGGACCAGGCCTGGCTCGGGCTGAGCGGGCTGGCCGACGCACGCGGGTGGGTCGAGATGCGCTGGAACGCCAGCAGCGATGCCCACGGCAGCCCGACACGGGCCGGCTCGTTGAGGGAACTCTCCAGCCAGTCCTTAGCGGACTTGTGGAAAGGGCTGCTGGCGTCCACCGCGTACAGCAGTACGTTCGCATCGACGATCATCTACGGATGCTCCGCACCGTCAAGCAGTTCGAGCGCATCCGCCACATTGGACACGTCGACGCGCAGACCCAACTCGGCGGTGCGCTGCTGGAAGGATCGCTGCCTTGACCGTCCCGGTCGCAGCCCGGCGCGGACCAGCCTGTTGACGGCTTCGCCGAGGCCAATGTGTGCCTCCTTGCTGAGGCGCTGCGCAGCGGCTGCGACGTCATCGTCGAGTCGGATGGTGGTGCGCATAAGTCAAGTGTAGCATCAGTGATGCGACCGATGAGGCATCATAGAATCACAGAGGTACGGAAGTACATTGGGAGATCCGCGCGGGCAAGACCAGCCAGGCCGGACCCTGCCAGGAACCCGCGGCGGGCCGCGTCGGCGTCCAGCCGAGCCGCGGGCGGGCCTGTTCCTGGTCGGCTGCACACGACCCAGATCTGGGGGCCTGACGGGCCTCGACAGCGCATGGCCTACTAGGCCTCGAAAGCGGCCCGGCAACAGGAATATGGCGCCGCTCTTCCTGGCTTGACCGGCTGATTGCGCTCACGCCGACGGACACTCGACAGGCTGGCACGATGACAGGCTCACGGAGTCATCCGGACGGATCGAACGGCGAGTGGCTCCAACCCGGTGAGCCGGGCTCGCAGTTCGTGGTGAGTGCCGGCCACGCGTTTGACGGCTCGCGGTTCCTCGATGGCGGCGCCCGGGTGCTCGTCAGCGACCGGCTGATCATGGCGGTGGAACCACAGAACGGCCCGTGTCCGGACGGCTGGCCGGTGATCGACCGGCCGGGCGACACGATCCTGCCGGGACTCATCGACACGCACGTGCACCTCGTCGGCGGCGCCGAGCCGGATGCACTGGCGCTCGACGCCGTCCGTTCCGCCGTGGAACGCGAGGAAGTCATCCGCCACTCCCTCCGGCAGCATCTCGAGCAGGGCGTCACGACGGTGCGGGACCTCGGGGATACGCGGTGGGCCGTGCTGGATCGCGAGACGCACGGCGGCGAGCCGTCCGTCGTGGGGTCCGGTCCGCCGATCACCTCCCCGGGCGGGCACTGTGCCGCGATGGGCGGCGAAGCACGGGGCGCGGAGGCACTACGCGCCCGCGTGGCGCAGGCGCACGAGCACGGTGCGCAGGTAATCAAGATCGTGGTCAGCGGCGGGGCGATGACCGCCGGCTCCGACCTGCTCCAGCTGCAGTTCGATCTCGACGACGTCCGGCTGGTGGTCGACGAGGCACACAGCCGGGGACTGGCAGTGACGGCGCACGCGCATTCCGTGCCATCAGTTGAGGTGTGCGCGGCCGGGGGCGTCGACGGCATCGAGCACTGTACCTGCCTCACGGCCAGGGGCATCGAGACTCCTCCGGCGCTGATCGACGCCCTGACCGCGCGCAGCATCCAGGTGTGCCCGACCTTCGGCCGCCTTCCCTGGCTGCCGCCCTCGCCGCAGGCCATGGACGTGATGCAACGCACCGGCATGACCCTGGAGGCCCGGTTGGAGCAGGTCGGCATTCTGCACGGCGCAGGAGTGCCGATCCTGGCCGGGTCCGACGCGGGCATCCACCCGGCTAAGCCGCACGGGGTGCTGGCTTACTCGGTGGCCGAGCTGGTGCAATCCCGGCTACCGATCGCCGCCGCCTTAGCTGCCGCCACGTCCGCGGCGGCCGACGCGTGCGGCCTTAACGGCAGCCACGGCCGGCTTCGGCCGGGCGCCGCCGCCGACCTGCTCCTGGTGGAGGGTGACCTCGCGGCGGATGTCGCGGCGCTGACGCGTCCACAGCTTGTGGTCCTGCGGGGCCGGGCAATCCCACTAAGCGGCGGCGTGCCACCAGCACCGAGTTGATCACGTCGCTGTCGCTGAGTGGGTGAACCAGTACATGCGGAACGCAGCCAGCGGCCTCCACGTCGCCGGGCTCGACCACCGGATACAGCAGGGAGCGCAAGCCGTGGGCACTGCGCGCCACGAGGTAGGCACCTGGGTCCATGGCGCGGCCGACCGCGCGCAGCACCTCCCGCTTCTCGTCACGGGTCGGCCCGACGAGAGCCGCCATAACCACCACGTCGCAGCCGGGCACGAGTTGCGCCATATCCTCAGCCGACGCCGCGTCGGCCTCCACCACGCGCAGCCCTGGACCAGGAGCGAGGCGGCCGAGCAGTCGCCGCGCGAGATCCGCGGCGAGCGGCTCTTTCTCCACGACATCCACGGTCACACCAAGCTGCTGGCGCATGAGCAGGCCGCTCACAGGAAGCGGGCCGCCGCCGAGAAAGCAGACCCGGTGCGCCGCAAGCGGAACGTGGCCAGCCCCGGCGAGCGTGTGCAGCTCCAGCCGGCTCAGTCGCCGGTAGTTCTCCAGATAGGGGAACCGGTCCAGCTCAGCCGGTGGATCCCCGGCCTCCCCGACCCGGCGAGCCCAGGCCGCTTCGAGGAGCGATTCGCCCTCCGAGCAGAGGCGGAGCAGGTCGGGCCGCAGCCGGCGGATCCGGGCATCGGCGAGCACCGATGCCGCGGCCTCGTTTCCCGCGTCGATGCAGACACGCACGAGTTCATGAAAGATGGCGTCCGCATCGCTAGCCGGGACCAGGTTCGCCAGACGGCTCAGACCCTCGTGGAGCCGGATGACGGTGTCGCACAGCGCGGTGGCCGATGCAGTCGCGACGTCGGACGGATACTCGGTTGTGCGCGAAGCTGTGATGCTCATCAGCCGATGCGGTGCAGCAGCGCCTCGACGTCGATCTCGAAGTGGACGCAGTCGAACGGGTCCGGCCGGGCATCGTGGACCTCGCGCGCCGGTAGCGAACGCCAGAACGCCTCCGCGCCGGGCACTCCGGCATCGGTGTGCAGGTAGACCCTTTCGTAGCCGCCGGGCCCTGTGCTCCAGGCGACGGTGTGCTCCACGAGAGACCGGCCCAGACCACGGCGTCTGCCCCGCCCGGAGACCCACACCCGCACCAGCTGGCAGACATCGGGCTGGTTGTAACGCTCGGCCAGCCATTCCGGGTTCGGCGGGCTGGCAAGGTCACACGGCCGCACCGCAGCGGTGCCGAGCAGCTCGCCGTCGTAACGTGCCACGAACAGCGCCGATCGGGGCGAGCTCAGATAGGCGCCTTGCAGATCGTCCAGATCCCGGTGCCAGCGCGAACGATAACCGCCAAGGTCACTGTCCAGCACTTCCCGCATGACCTGCTCGGCTAAGGGCAGATCGCGCGATTCGGCGAGCGTGACACTGAGCTGAGTCGTGCTGACACTGGCGGCCGGTAGTGCGGACATGATCTCCTCTTTTAGCGGCAGGTCGGGCAGTTACTACTTTTCTGCGTGGCATTATGAAAGAAATGTCTGACCTCATTGGTCAGACACGGAATACGGCGATTCCGCCTGCTCGCAGCGGGCTCGGATCGTCCTTGCAATGGCTCTGCAGAGGGTAGCGCGTGGGATCCATACTAAGGGTCTTACTTCCTTTCCCGTCAGGAACGATCGTGCTTATTCAATGCCATTATCCGGAACGTCACGGCCACACCGCGGCGAGGGCATCTCCGGCCACGGCCCGGTGGCCGCCACCGCCGCGGCGAGGACGGTCGCGCTGGCTGTAACCGCGCGGCTGAGGCGGACCGCACGGCCGATGTCGGCTGGCAGTGGCGGGCGGCCGCTGCCAAGCTCGGGCCGGTGCTGGGTGCGGCCCGAGTAGCTGAGCAGCCCGCCGAGCCGGACGCCGAGCGCGCCAGCGAACGCTGCCTCGCACCAGCCGGCATTAGGACTGGGATGGTGCGGACCGTCCTCGCGCGCCGTGCGCCACGCGGGCCCGGGCCTGCCTCCCACTACCGGCGCGCAGGCGGCCGCCAGGAGCCCGGTGACCCGCGCCGGTATCCAGTTGGCAACGTCGTCGAGGCGAGCCGAGGCGCGGCCGAACCGCTCGTAGTGCGGCAAGTGATGTCCGACCATCGCGTCGAGCGTGTTCACCGCCCGGTATCCGGACAGGCCAGGCGGCCCGGCGACCGCTCCCCAGATCAGCGGCGCGACGATCGCGTCGCTGGTGTTCTCCGCCACGGACTCGACGACCGCGCGGGCGATGCCGGCCGCGTCGAGGTACTGCGGGTCGCGGCCGCAGAGGCTCGGCAGGGCGGCGCGCGCGCCCGCCAGGTCTCCGGCCGTCAGCGCGGTCCCGATCTGACCGGCCGCCGTACCGAGAGACCGCGAGGCGATCACGGCCCAGGTGGTCGCGGTCGTCAGGGCGGCCCGCGCGGCCGGGCGGGTCCGCGTCACCCTGGTCCCGAGGAGCACAGGACCGGAACCGGCGAGCACGCCGAAAGCCGCGTACGCCGCACCGGAGCCGACGCGGTCCGCGTACACGCGTTGCTCCACGGCGGTCATGAGCCGACCGAACAGCGCGACCGGGTGGCCGCGCTCGGGGTCCCCCGCGATCGCGTCGGCGATGGCGCCCGCGATCAGGCCGCCCGCCAGCGGCCAGTCCCGGCCACGGGATGCCCGTATCACAGGCCCGACCGCAGGAAGGGCAGGCCGCGATCGGCCCCGCGCTCGATCAGGCGCAGTAGCGCGCCGGTGTCCAGACTGCTGCCGATCGCGTCGGCGAGCGCGTCGAACTGAGCCTGCCGGGCCTCGGCAAAGCACGTGCCGGGTGCCGGGATAAAGTCTCGCCCGGCCAGCCTCGCGGTTTCGGCGAGGAAGGACCGGCGGAAGTCGTCGTTCTCGAATATCCCGTGCCAGAGCGTGCCGGAGACGGCGCCGGACCGGCAGCCATCCAGTGCCGTTCCGCCGCCGCCTGGCTTGCTGGCGAACCAGGGCCGGCCGGCAGCGATGTCAACCGTGCCGTGGTGAATCTCGTAGCCGGAGACCGGCACAGCGCCCGCATAACCGGACGGGCGGCGCAAGGTCTTGACCGGGGCAAAGCGCGTCTGCACCGGCAGCAGGCCTAGCCCAGGGACCGTGCCGACCCGGCTTTCGACCTCGTCGTGGATGACCGTGCCGAGCATCTGATAGCCGCCGCAGATGCCAAGCACGGGCAGCCCGTCCGCGGCCCGGCGCGCGAGTGCCTCGTCCAGACCTCGCGCGCGCAGCCAGGCCAGGTCGGCGACGGTTGCCTTCGTGCCGGGAACGATCACCAGGTCGGCCCGGTCGAGCGCGCCCGCCGAGGTCACGAACCGGACGCTGACGCCGGGTTCCAGCGCGAGCGCGTCCACGTCGGTGAAGTTGGAGATGCGAGGAAGCCGGATCACCGCGACCCGCACCGACTCCTTGTCCTGGCCGGTCTCCTCGGGTCCGTAGCGATCCTCGGTGACCACGGCATCCTCGGCATCGATCCAGGTCTGCGGCAGGCAGGGCACGACGCCAAGCACCGGCCTGCCGGTCCGCGCGGTCAGCTCGGCCAGGCCGGGCTCAAGCAGCGACTGGTCACCCCGGAACTTGTTAATCACGAACCCGCTGATCAGCGCCTGGTCGGCCGGCTCCAGCAGAGCCAGCGTCCCGAACAGCGCGGCGAAGACACCGCCGCGGCCGATGTCACCCACGACGATCACCGGCAGGTCCCGCGCCCGGGCCAGGCCAAGGTTGACCAGGTCACCGCGGCGCAGGTTGATCTCGGCCGGCGACCCGGCGCCCTCGCAGACAACCACGTCGAACCGCGACCGCAGGTCGTCATAGGCGCTCAGGACCGTGGCCAGCAGCCGTTCGCGGCCCGCTCCGGCGCGCCAGTACTCCCCCGCCGCGGTGTCGCCGACGGCACGGCCCATCAGCACGACCTGGCTAGTCAGGTCGCTGCCGGGCTTGAGCAGCACGGGATTCATCGCTGCCTCGGCGGGCACCCCGCAGGCTGCGGCCTGCATCGCCTGCGCGCGGCCGATCTCCGAGCCGTCGGGTGCGACCACCGAGTTGTTGGACATGTTCTGGGCCTTGAACGGCGCGACGCTGACCCCCTGGCGAGCGAGCCACCGGCAGATGCCGGCCGTCAGCACGGACTTGCCCGCATCCGACATTGTGCCGGCCACCAGCACCGAACCAGTCGTCACTACGCTCGCGATCCTCTCCGCTAGCTGCCGAGACGGGCCGACACGATCATGAGCCGTCGGCGGGCAGGCCGAACGCCGACGGGTGCAGCCACTTCGCTATCGCCTCGACGGCCTCCGCATTGCGGGGACTGGGAGTGACCTCGTCGTAGCTGAGCACGAGGAAGCAATGGTGCTTCACCGCGGGAAGGTTCTTGGAGTCGTTGAAGGTCTCCAGGAACTTCTCCTTCTGCGCGGCCGTCGGCGTCCCGTAGTCATTGATGATGATGCACTGCGGCTGCGCCGCGACGACCTGCTCCCAGGAAACCGACGTCCAGCTCTGCTTGAGGCCGCCGAAGATGTTCGTCCCCCCGCCGAGGCCGATCTCGGCGTTCACCATCGCCAGGCCCGGCCCGGTGAACGGCGCGGCCTCGCCGCTGTCGTAGTCGAACACCGTCACCGGCTTGAGACCGGCGATCTTGGCCCGAGCGGCTGCCACCTGTGCCTTCATGCTGGCGATGACCTTGGCGGCGCGGGACTCGACCCCGAAGATCGCGCCGAGGTCGCGCAGGTCGGTGTAGGTGTCGTCGATGCTGACGGATGTCTTGTGCTGGACCCAGGCGCACGACTCGGTCAGCACCAGAGTCTTGATGCCGAACTTCGACAGGTACTGGGGCGTCAGGTTGGTGCCCGTCTGCAGCCCGTAGTTCCAGCCCGCGAACAGGAAATCGGGGCGCAGCCCGATGAGCTGCTCCAGGGTGAAGTAGTTGTCTGCCGATACGTCCCGTACCTTTCTGAAGCCGGCCTGGTACTGCGGCGGGATCGGCTGGCTGACCGGGCCGTCGCCGACCGCGCCGAACGTCCCGACCATGCGCGGCTCCAGGTTCAGCGCGAGCATGTCCTCGGTGGTGTTGATGTCATTGGCGACGGCGCGGGTCGGGGCCTTGGTGTAGGTCTCGGCGGTTCCGCAGCTGGTCACCGTCACCGGGTACGTGCCGTTCTTGGCCGAGATGGACGATCCGGACGGGCTGCTGCCGCAGGCGGCGAGGACGCTGACCCCCGCGAGAAGCGCGACGGGCACGGCCAGGGCGCGCCAGGCACGCGGCCGGATGCCCAGATCTGATCTGCGGGTGTAGCGGTGCATCGCGTTCCTCTCGGACTAGCTGGTCAGGTCGGGCCCGGCGGGCCCGGTCGGCGTCGCGGTGTCGGCGGAGCGCCGGCTGGTTAAGGGCTGGATGCGGCGCGGGATCAGGTGCGGCGTTCCGGTATCGGGGTGCTCGATCACCAGCACGTCGGCGCCGTAGGCCTGCAGGATGGTGCCGGGTGTGAGCACGTCGGCAGGTGCGCCCGCGGCGACGATCCGGCCCGCCCGCAGCACGTGAATGGCCTGGCAGAACAGGGCGGCCAGGCTCAGGTCGTGCAGTGCCGCCAGCACGGTGACGCCGAGCCCGGAGACGAGCTCGAGTATCTCGACCTGGTTATGGATGTCGAGATGGTTGGTGGGCTCGTCCAGGATGAGGTGGTCCGCCTGCTGCGCCAGCGCCCTGGCGATCAGGACCAGCTGCTTCTCGCCGCCGGACAGGGTGTTGAAGCGGCGCGGAGCCAGCTGCTGGCAGCCGACCCGCTCCATCGCGTGGTCGACGATCTCATGGTCGGCGTCGGTGTCGCGCTCGAACGACCGCTTGTGCGGCGTCCGGCCGATCATCACCATCTCCCGGACGGTGAAGTCGAACTCGCTCGCCGACTCCTGCGTGACCACCGCGATGCGGCGGGCGGTGTCCTTGTGCCCGAGCGAGAGCAGGTCGGTCCCGTCCAGCAGCACCCGGCCGGCCGCCGGGCGGTGGACGCGGTAGACGGTCTTGAGGATCGTCGACTTGCCGCTGCC
>JASHOV010000085.1 GCA_030038495.1 Streptosporangiaceae bacterium | reverse complement strand
GCTCGTCATTGACGAACGTCCCGCCGGTCGAGTTGAGATCGTGGATCGTCACCGTGCCGGAATCCGCGATCGTGATAAGCGCATGCCGGCGGCTGACGAACTCGTCCGCTAGGACAATATCGGCCGAATCAGAGTTGCCAATCACAAGCTCCGGCTCGGACAACGGCAGCACCATGCCGCGAGACGCGGCTGGTTCCGTAACGACCAGCCGTACATTCTGCCCACCTGTTGCCACGACGCCCCAGTTCCCCGCCCGAGCGCACTGAACTGCATACAAATGTGACCACCAGCGGTCACGTCGTCAACCCTCTTACGCAAGCTCGGCGAGGCCCGGCTATTTGTAGCTGAACCTGGCTCTGCTGGTGCTGCGCCCGGTGCCGGTGAAGAAGCTCTCGGCGGTATCGACGGTCACAAGTACCCGGCCCCTGCCGCGCGGCGAGGTGGCGTTCAGTGCAATGGTCGAGCCGCAGTACAGGAAGGTCGGTATCTGCGCGAACGACGTGGCCCTGGCCTTGCCGAAGTACACCTGCAGGGTGCAGCCGAGGTTCTGGCCGCGGATGGTCACCCTCGTGCCGCCCTTGACCGGTCCCGACCTCGGCGACACCGAGGTGACCCTCGGGCTGCCGAGCGGATACACGTACAGGTGGCTCGCGGGCCTGTCCGAGCTGCAGCCGGTGACGGTGCAGAGCTGGACGCTGACCAGCGCCGGGTTCTGCGCGACCGTCTGGGTGGTCAGGCTGGTGTTGCCGTGCACGGTGAACGTGTACTGCGTGCCGTTCGAGTTGGCCGTGCCGACGCCGTTGAACTCGACCGGGGCGATCAGCTGGCCCGCGAACCCGCGGCCGCTGACCCGCACCGGCGCGCCGCCGGTGGCCGGCGCGCCGTAGGTGCCGTCCAGGTTCCTGCCGTTGGCCGTGTTCACCACGCTGGTGACCCTCGGTATGCCCGCGTAGGCAGCGCTGACCGGCGTCGACTGCCCGCCGGGCGTCTTGATGCTGAACGGAACGCGATACACGCCGGTCGTTTCCGTCTGGCTCGGCGCGACGAGCTGCATCTCGGTGCCGGTGACGAACACATAGCTGGTGTCCATCGAGTTCTCGACAGCCGGGTTGCCGAAGTCGGCCCAGTCGATGCCCAGCGGGTCGAATCCCTTGCCGTAGACGGTTACCACGGTGCCGCCGTTCTCGCTGGCCAGGTTAGCCGCGCCGGCCGACGTGGAGATCGAGGTAACCGCTGGCGCCGGAACGTAGTCGTACTCCGTCGGCGCCTGCATGGTCTCGCAGTTGCAGTCGGCTGGTGGCACGAGCACGCCGAGGCTGTTGACGTCGACGGCGCCCTCGGCCGGCGGCAGGATCGTTCCGGTTGCGCTCGTTCCATTCGGGTTGGTGACCCGGACCTGGACCTGGCAGATGTCGTTGGAGGCGTTCTCTCCCGCGTACACCCCGGTGCTGGGCAGCGGTGCGCAGGCGGTGCCTGCCGAGTACGCCGGCGGCGTCGTGGTGATGCGGTTCGCGCTGTTCACGGTGAAGCTGGCCGCGGCAACGCCGCCGAAGGTGACAGACGTCGCCCCGGTGAAGCCCGAGCCGAGGATCGTCACCGGCGCTGGCGCGGACTCCGAGCCCGAGGTGGCCACCACGCCGGTGACGCTCGGCACGACACTGGCCCGGCTAGTGTCCACGTACTCGAACAGCGAGCCCGGGCCGGCGGCGCTGGACACGTCACCCGTGACCGTCACGATCACCTCGGCCGGCCCGGCGCCGTCCTGCGGCGCCGGCGCGGACGGCGGCCGCACCGCACTGGCCGGGGGCATGGTCGCGACGATGGTCGTGGCGCTGCGGACGGTGAACTGGCCCGGCAGCAGCTGCGCGGCACCGACCTCGATCGAGGTGACAGACGGCTTTCCGCCGGAGGTGAATCCGGTGCCGGTGATGACGACGCGCTGGCCACCCGAGGTCGATCCGATGGCCGGGGCGACGGCTCTGACGACCGGCCGGCTTGGCTGACTGGCCAGGCTGCACAGGTCGTAGGCGAGACCGGCCGTGCCGCCGGGGCCGGTCAGCTCGGGCGAGCCGAGGCCGGAGGCGAGGTCATAACCGCGGGTCGCCCCGAACACCTTGCCGTTGTCGAGGCCGTAGATGTCGTTGTTGCCCGCCGTCACGTCGGTGAACGCTGCCTTGTACTGCGCCGGGTTGCTCGCTACCGCGTAGAGCAGCGGGCTGACGAAGCCGACCCCGCTCCGGGTCGCGGCCTGCGACCGGCAGGTCGGCGAGGCATTCGCAAGCGCCAGGGTGGCTGCCCAGATCGGGGTGGCAGAGGAGGTGCCGCCGGTGGTCCCCCATCCGCCGTACGCAGCCTGGTAGACGGTGATCGCGCCGGTGAACTCGTCGGCCTGCGCGGACACGTCCGGCACCAGGCGGCATGGCGTCGAGGAGGTCGCGCCCGGCACGGTCGACTCGCAGAAGTTGGCCGGGTAGCCGAACTCCTGCTCCACCTTGCTGGCCGCCGCGTAGGTGGCGCTGCCAGGCAGCGCGATGCCGGGCACCGTCGCGGTCCGCTGCCAGCTCGGCATGGTCCAGGACTGCGAGATCCCGCCGCCGCCCCCGCCGCCGGTGGAGCCGTCATTCCACACGTGCTCGGCCGGAGGCTCGCTGGCCGAGTCGATGCTCAGGCCGCCGACCGAGACGACATAAGGCTGGCTGCCAGGGTCATCGACAGAAAGCGGGTTCTGGCCCGCGACCGGCGTCGAGGTCTCGTCGGTGTTGCAGTCGTCCGAGCCGTTGTCGCCGGCCGCGGCGAAGACCGACATGCCCTGTGCTGCCGCCTGCTCGAACAGCAGGTTCTCGGCCTGCTGCAGTCCCGGCTGGCCGGCCTGGATGGCCTGCTCGCACAGCCCCCAGCTGGTGCTGAGGATCTGATCCTGGTCCGAGTCGATGATCGCGGCGTAGTTGTCGACCGGGTCGTAGTCGACGCCGTTCTCGCCGTAGCTCGGGGCCTCGTAGACGTTGATGGTCGCGCCCGGCGCGATCGCCGACAGGTCCTCGACGTCCAGCAGCGCCTCGCCGCTGCCCGATCCGGGTGGCTGGCCGCCATCCACCGGGATCACGTGCAACCGCTTCATCATGGCGGCCGCCCTGGCCTTGCCGAAGTAGCAGGTGTCGAAGACCTTGATGTCCGAGGGGGCGAAGGGCTCGAGTTCGTAGAGCGCGATGTGCTGCCCGGTGCCGGTGTCGTCGCTGCCGTAGAGCCCGAAGGCGCCGTAGGCATGCGCGATCTGGTCGTCGGTCAGCCCGCCAGAAGCAAGCGCCGCTGCCTTCGCGGCCGGGCACGCGTCAGGGGAGCCGGCCGGGTGCTGAAACGAGGCAGTCGCGGCCGCGCGGGTCTTGCCGCGGTCGGCGGCAGGCGCGCGCTCCAGGCCGACCGGATGCGGCTGCACCAGGGCGTTCAGGCCGAGCACCGCGGTCACCGAGGAGGCCATGCTGCGCGGCAGTGACACGGGGGAGGTGGTCGCCTGCCCGGTCTTTCCGCTACCAAGGTTGTAGCGTTCCAGGCCGGTGCCGAAGGCCGCCTCGACTCGGCGGGCAGTCCCGCTGAAGGACACCAGGAGGCCGTCGCTGGAGACACCGGTCACTGTCAGGCCGTCCGCCCGCAGCTGGGCGCGGACGGCGTCGATGCTCGACGGGCGGGGACCGAACTGGTCGGCGAAGGCGCCGGCCGGTAGGTACTGGTGGAACAACGGTGAGCTCTTGTCGGTCACGGCCGCGATGAACCGGACCAGCGCGGCATTGTTCCGCGGCTTGAGCACCACCGTGCCGGATATCCTGGCCAAGGCCGGAACGGCGCCGGCCGGCCGGTCGCCGTCAGGGATGCGCGGTGCGGCCTGGACGCGCAGCACGGCCGGAGGACCGGTGCGCTCGGCCGCGGCCGATGCCGGCGGCGCGGACAGGCCCACCGCCGACATCGTGACCAGTCCGAGCAGGGAACCTATCCGCGGCACACTCCAGCGACTGGCCATGATGATCGTCCTCGGGTCGTCGGGTGGCACGCGGCGGATCGGCTGCGCGCCCGGGTGGAGGCGGTAGCGCTCGCAAACGCCAAAATCGGAAGTACCACCATCAACGCGGATACGTCAAGGTCGGCCGCCGGAAATCCGCGGAAAGTGGCCTGGCGCGAACGCGACAGCGAACTCGCCACGCCGCGTGGTCGCCCCGCCGCGTGGTCGCCCCGGCCGGTGTCATGCCGGCCCGCAGGTCAGTCTAGACAGGCAATTAGCTATCTGCCATACTATTGGCATGCCTCGAGATGCGGTCGTCCCTGACAGAAGCGCTCCGCCCGTCGGCCCGTTTTCGCCGGCCGTCCGCAGTCACGGGCTGACCTTTCTGAGCGGGGTAGTAGCCGAGGACCCGGCAACCGGCGTTCTGGTGAGCGGTGACATCGGGGTGCAGACCGACAAAGTGCTGCGCAACCTCAGCGCTGTGCTCGAGGCCGCGGGCAAGACACTCGACGACGTAGTCCGCGTCGGCGTGTACCTGACCGACATGAGCACGTTCACTGCAATGAACGCGGTGTACGAACGGTATTTCCGTGAGCCGTATCCGGCCCGCACGGCAATCGGCGTGGCGGCGCTGCCGCTTGGCGCGGCCGTCGAGATGGACGCCGTCATCGGGTGAGTCATCGCCGGGCCGCCCGTGGGGAACGGCGACCGAATGGACCACGGTCCCCGGCGAGCGCGCCGTTCCGCCTCCGGACAGCGCATCGATGCAGTGAGCTGGCCGGGGCGGTCGATGCCGGGCGTCTCGGTCTCACCAGTCGTTGCTGAGCAGGTCCTTGACCTTCGCGATGCGATCCTCGTCGCGCTGATAGAAGACCCACTGCTTGATCTTCTTGCTCCGCAGCAGGCCGGCCCGGCTCAGGATTTTCAGATGCTCGCCACAGGTCGGCTGGCTGACTGCCAGCTTGTCGGCTATGAAGCACGAGCAGACGCCGTCCTCGACCAGGTCACCGTCTTGCTGCGGGGGGAAATGCGCCTCTGGGTCGCGCAGCCACTCGAGGATCTGCAACCGCTTGTCGCTAGCGAGCGCCTTGAACAGATCCGGATCGAGCATGGCCCAAGTGTGGCATATAGCTAAATGCCTGTCGAACAGGCCGGGGCCCGGCGGTTACCACCGGCTGAATTCACCCCGCGCCACGATCACCGCCGCGCCGCCCACCTCAACGCTGTCGATGCCGGCCGGCGAACCGTTCACCCGAGCGCGCAGGACCGAGGGCCGGCCGATTTCGGCGCCCTGCCTGATCTCGATCTCGTCGCCGAACGCTATCCGTCCGTGGCGGGCCAGATGAATGGCCAGCGGGCCGGCCGCAGATCCGGTCGCAGGGTCTTCCGCGACGCCAAGTCCCGGCCCGAACATCCGGCTCCGCCAGTGCCGGCCAGAGCCGGCGAAGCAGTACGCGGACGTTCCGGCGAACTCAGCCAGCGCGGTGATGTCGGGCTTGAGTGCGGTAACGGCGGCCTCGTCGGGCAGCGCCACGTATACGTGCGTCGGCCCGTTCGTGTAGGCCTCGACCGGCAAGCCGGATTCCGTGACTCCGATGGCGGCAAGCAGCTCCGCGGCCCTGGGGAACGGCGCCCAGGCCGGGATCGGCTGGCGCATCCAGGCGAAGGTGATCGGGCCCATGCCGGTCACGCTGCTCCCGGGCTGGCGGGAACGGGTGAGCTCCAGCGGCACGGCGGCGGCGGCGGTCTCGAGCCGCACGCTCGTCAGCTGCCGCGCCTCGCCCGCGACGAACGCCGTGCCAAGGACGGGATGACCGGCAAACGGCAGCTCAGCGCTCGGGGTGAAGATGCGCATGCGAGCATCGCCCCCGTGCTCGGCCGGAAGCAGGAAGACGGTCTCGGACAAGTTCATCTCCCTGGCCAGGCGCTGCATCTGGCCGTCGCTGAGTGCCGACCCGTCTTCGAACACCGCAAGCTGGTTCCCCTGGAGCGGCGTGTCAGTAAATACATCGACGATCACGTAGGCCAGTGACATTGCATCTCCGTGCTGCGCATTCCGGCGGCGGGCAATTTAGTATGGCAGATAGCTAATTACCTGTCTAGATGGAGGCGGGCGCTGGGCAGCGCGACCGCTTTGTGGTCGCGTAGTGATCAGTTACAGTCTGAGTGACGCATGGTGAGATATCAGTACCCGCCAGTTACAGGACGTATATTCCGATGGTCATGCATCTCACGAGACACCATCTGCGGCTATTAGCGTCGGCCGTTCTGGTCGGGGTGCTCATTCTCCCGGCGTCGGTCGCGGAGGCGAGCATCGGCATCGGGATCCAGGCCGGGCCGGTCCGGCTGAGTTCCGCCGCGCATCCGGGCGGGAGCTACCAGCTGCCGGCCGTCTATGTGGTGAACACCGGCTCCGACGAGGAGTCGGTCACGCTCAAGATCGAGCGCATCTCGCCCGGCACCGGCCTGACAGTGGCGCCGTCCTGGATCCACGTCAGCGGCGGTGCGGTGCGACTCGGTCACAACCAGTCCGCGCGGATCGGGCTGCAGCTGTCGGTGCCCGCGAACGCCAGGCCCGGCCGCTATTTTAGCGACGTGGTCGCGCGCGGCTCGGGCAACCTCACCGCCGGGAACGCGAACCTAGGCGTCGCGGCCGCGACCGGTCTGGATTTCACCATCGCGCCGGGTGCGGCGCCGCATCCGTGGCTCATCTTCCCGTCCTGGGCCTGGCCGGCGCTGGGCGGATTGGTCGTCGCGGTCGCGGTTTTGTGGTTCCTCTCTTCCGGCCTGCGCATCCGTATCGAGCGCAGGCAGGCTCCGGGCAGTGTGAGTGAGGGACAAGAAAATGCAGATATCGCGTAGCGCACGGCAGGCCGCCGTGCTGCTGCTCGGGCTGGCGATGGCCGGCTGCGGGTACTCGGATGTGCCCTCGCAGCCCAGCGGGAACGCGGCGACACTGAACCTGTCCCTCAGGACCGTTCCCATCGTTCGCTCGATCACGATCTCGCCGGGAAACGCTACGTTCGGCGGCTGCACCGGCGGCAATAACGGCAACAACACGGCGTCGGTCGGCAATCGGCTCGGTTATCCGAACGGGACGTGCTGGGTCGGGGAGGCCACCCCGATCGGCATCTACCCCATCAAGATTACTAATACAGGGATCGCGTCCTTCGTCTACGTCAACGGGTCGGACGCGACTCCGTCCGATGGCGGCGACGACTGGTCACTGTGCGAGGTGGGCGCCAATCCGCAGGCAAGCTGTACCGGCCACGACAACCTGTTGCCCGGGACCGACCAGTACATCCTGCGGAACTTCAGCGCGGACGGCGCCAGCGGGACCGGGCTGAGCGGCACGCCGGAGTGTGACCACGAGTTCGACCCGCACGGGAAGTGCTGGGCGGGCCTCGGCGCGTCGCAGGACGAAGGCATTGAGCTCATCGGTCCGTTCGCCGCCACTGACAGCGCGTCGACGCAGTGGACGATGAGCATTACCTGGACTCCGGTCCCGACCGAGGGCGGCTGAGGCTGATCGCTGGTTAAGGCTTCGCGTTCCCAGGCGCGCGGCCAACCGCAGGCATCTGCTGCTCGCCTCGCTGCCGCCGGGCAGGGTGCGCGTCCGCTGACCTCCTCGCCGGTCGCCTGATCGGCTTGCGGATTAGGGGGCTATTCCACCTGCCGACCTCACATTCCGGTGCGGTGTCTCGTCGGACTAGGTAAGGGCAGATGTAGCCAGCGGAGGCCGCCTATGACCACCCGGCCAGAGCCGGGACACGGCTTGTCCGACCCGAGCGGCAGGCGATCGAACCGCCCGGCGCCCGAGAAGCTCCGTAAGCGAGGTGTCGAGGTCATGGTTAGTACGAACTCAAAGATGGACGGCAAGTCGGCGGTCGTGGTGGGTGGCGGGATAGGCGGGCTTACCGCTGCCGTGGCACTGCGGCAGGTGGGATGGCGGGTCACAGTCCTCGAGCGGGCCGCGAGGTTCGGCGAGATCGGCGCCGGCATCACGCTGATGTCCAACGGGCTGCGCTGCCTCGACGCGATCGGTCTCGGTGACGCCGTACGCGGCGGCGGTCTGCCCATGCTCGCGATCGGCATGCGTACCGCGCGGGGCCGGTGGCTGTCGCGGATCGATGGTGACGGCACCGACCTGGAGACGCGGATCGGCACCACTGCGCTTACTATTCACCGCGCTGAGCTGCACAAAATCCT
>JASHOV010000084.1 GCA_030038495.1 Streptosporangiaceae bacterium | reverse complement strand
GCCGGATCGCGCTCCGGTATCCCCGGCGCGACCAGCCGCAGCGGCGTGATCGAGCCGCGGACGAAGGCGCCACTGGCGGAGAGCGTCACGTGCAGGATGCCGCTGATCGAGGTGTACTCGTCCAGCCCGAGCGTGTCGTAACCGCAGAAGTTGCCGAGGCTGTAGGCGATCAGGTGATGGTGATACCACTGCATCCCGCGCAGCACGTGCGGGCCCGATCCCATCACCAGGTCGGCTCCGGCGTCGATGACCCCGTGCGTGAACGCGATCGAGTTGCCCCGGTCCTGACCGAGGAAATACTCCTCGCCCGGCCGGACGTGCCGGTAGTCGTCTCCCTCGCCGCCCAGGTGCTCCATGACGATGACGACCTGAGCGTGCCGTTTCGCGGTGCGGACGAGCGCCTCGGCCGCCGGTATGTCGAGGGCATCGGCGTCATAAGGCCACGGCGCGAATCCGAGCAGCGCGATCTTGATGCCGTTCCGGGTCAGGTACGTGATCTGGCCCGGCCGGCCCGCCCAGCGCAGACCCGCGGCCCGCAGCGCCGCGTCGGTCGACGCCTCGCCGGCCGTACCCGCGTCCAGCGTGTGGTTGTTGGCGACGTTGACCGCGCTGAAGCCATCCCGGCGCAGCGCCCTGGCGGTATCCGGAGGAGCCTCGAACGAGAAGCAGTCAGTCTCCGCGGGCAGGCACTTAAACATCGGCAGCGTGCCGATCGCGGTCTCCAGGTTGCCGATCGTCAGGTCACTGTGCAGGTACCGCGCGACACCGCCGATCAGCGAGCCCGGCCCGGCCGCCGGCCACTGGTCGAGCGTGCCGAAGGTCATGTCACCAACCCAGGTGATCGTGACCGTCTTCGACGGCGTGTCGGCGACAGGCTCGGCGCCGGGTGGGGGCGTGCCGCGGCGGCCGGTGAGCGATGACCGGTCCGCAGCCGCCCGACCAGGCCGGGCCGTGCCCGCGTCATCGTGCGCCACCAGCACGTATCCGCCGACGCCGACGACCGCGAGTGCGGCAACCCCCGATAAGGCGGCTGCCTGCCATCGCCAGTTGCGGCGATCGCGGGCGGGCCGCCCGGTCCCCCCGTGCATGAATCAGGTCTCCACTACCCCGGAATGATCATTGGCCTGCGGCGGTAATTCTCGTTGACCCCGCTGCCCGCTGTCCGGCGAACGACCAAGCGAACCCGGATGGCCGTCAGGGCGTCCGCAACGGGTTCCGGACCCCTCTATAGGGAGTGATGGCATTTCTCCAGGAGAGACATCCAGGATGAAACCGGACTCGGGCGCCGAGTTCTCCGACTACATGTCGGCTCGGATGCCATCCCTTAGGCGGCTTGCACTGCTGTTGTGCCAGGACTGGCACCAGGCCGACGACCTGCTGCAAACCACAATGACGAAGACCTTCGTCTGCTGGGCCAAGGCATCCGGCGCGGAAAGCACGGACGCATACGTACGGGCAATCCTTGTCCATGAGTTCCTGCACGAACGACGGACGGGCTGGGCCAGGCGGGTAAGCCTGACCGACCAGCCGATCGAGACCGCAGCGGCGTCAGCTGACCACGACGGTGCCCTTGACCTGTGGGCGGCCGTGGGGGCGCTGCCCGCGCGCCAGCGGGCGGTCCTGGTGCTCCGGTACTACTGCGACCTGAACGTCCACGAGTCGGCACAGGCCCTCGGCTGCACGCCGAGCACGATCAAAAGCCAGACGGCCAAGGCGCTGGCCACGCTGCGGCGGATCATCGGCGCCGGCTCCGACATGGCGGCCGACTCCGACATGGCGGCCGGCTCCGGCATGGCGGCTAGCCGGCCGTGCACCGCGCCCGGCGTGGGCGAGTCCCGAGAGGTAGCCGACAATGCTTGAGCAGGAACTTCGAGAGCTGTTCGAGCAGCGGACAGCCGCGGCTCAGCCGCCCGTGCGCGCCAGCATCGCCCAGGCGGCCAAGGACGGTATGGCTGTCCGCCGCAGGCGCCGGCGCGCCGTCGCGATCGTCATGCCGATGTTCGCCGCGGGCGCCGTTGCTGCCATCGCGCTTGCCGTGGTGAGCGCGCCCGGCCAGGTCAGCCCGCGACCTCCGCGGCCTCCGCGGCCAGGCGCGGCAGCGAAGCCACGGCCAGCGCCGCTGGTCCCGTGGCGGTTCAGCCCGCTGCAGGCGTATGCCGCGTTCGGATGGCTGCCCGCGGGAGCCTCGTTCACGCTCGGATCGACCACGCCGGGGCTCATCACCCTGGAAGCCGACAGCACCACCCCGAACGCCACCGGCAGCCAGGCGGCCGGATACAGCTGGCGATGGAGCGGATATTCGCGCGGCGCGTGTCAGCTCCGGAGCCGGCTCCTAGTCTGCGGCGGGCAGTCGGTCATGCGCATCACCGCCCGGGCCCAGCAGGTAGACGGTCGGCCCGCCTACTGGGGCTATGGCCCCGACCTCCCCGGCGAGCCGATCCTCACCAATGCCGATGGCACCGGCCCGCGCCTGCTGGCCTATCAGTTCGCGGGCGGCTGGGCCACGCTGAGTGCGCCTTCGGCCAGCGTGTTCACGGTGGCGCGGACCATCAGGCTGGTGGCCCCGGCAAAGATCAGATACCCGGTCCAGCTGGTCGGCGTCCCGGCTTCCTGGCAGGTCGCAGACTCGGACTACTTCCCGGGCCCGGCCGGGCCTGAGACCTCGGATTTCTCGGTCCGGGTCGCCGCCACCGCGCAACTGGAGGTGAACGCGGCGCCGGGTGCCGGCGAGTACTGCGAGGGTCAGGCAGCTGACGTCGCCGGTCATCGCGTCCTGTTGTCGCAGACCCCTGGTCCAGCCCATCTGGGGATGTATACCCTGTGCGCCCGCGGCGACGATGGCACCGACGTCCGCCTTGAGGAGACCGGCCGCTTCGCTCCGGGTGTGGTCCCGCTATTCCGATCCCATCTCCGGCTACTCGGGCTCGACCCCGCCGGATGGACCACGCAGCCGCTGAACTAGTCCGGGATCAGGTCTCGACGACCACCGGAATGATCATCGGCCTGCGGCGGTAATTCTCGTTCACCCACTTGCCCGTGGTCCTGCGGACAAGCTGACGGAGCTGATGCACCTCGTTCATGCCCTCGCGGGCGGCGCTGGCCAGTACCTCCTCCACCAGCGGCACTACCTCGGCCAGGCCGGCGTCGTCGATCCCGGCGCCGCGGGCATGCACCTCGGGCCCGGCGACGAGCTTGCCGCTGGTCGAGTCGATGACCACGACGACGGAGATGAAGCCCTCGTCGCCGAGGATCAGGCGGTCCTTGAGCGAAGATTCGGTGATCTCTCCGACCGACAGCCCGTCGACGTAGACATAGCCGCAGGGCACCTTGCCCACGACCGAGATCTGCCCGTCGACCAGGTCCACCACGATCCCGTCCTCGGCGATCACGATGTTGCTCTGCGGGACTCCGGTGAGCGCGGCCAGGTCGGCGTGCGCCTTGAGGTGCCGCCACTCACCGTGCACGGGAACGAAGTTGCTCGGCCGGACCAGGTTCAGCACGTACAGCAGCTCGCCGGCCGGGGCATGACCGGAGACGTGCACGAGCGCGTTCCCCTTGTGCACGACCCTGGCGCCGAGGCGGGTGAGCTCGTTGATGATCCGCGACACGGCGGACTCGTTCCCCGGCACCAGCGAGGAGGCCAGGATCACCGTGTCGCCCTCGGCGATCCGGATCGGGTGGTCGCGGCCTGCCATCCGCGAGAGTGCGGACATCGGCTCGCCCTGCGACCCGGTCGAGATCAGCACGATCTGGTCCGGGGGCATCTCCTCGGCCTCCTTGAGGTCGACGAGCAGCCCGCCGTGCACGGACGGCACCCTGAGGTAGCCCAGGTCGCGCGCCACCCCCATGTTGCGGACCATCGACCGGCCGACCAGGGCTACCTTGCGCCCGTGCTCGGCCGCGGCGTCCATGACCTGCTGCACGCGATGGACGTGCGAGGCGAAGCAGGACACGATGATCCGCTGTTCCGCGCCGTCGAATACGTCGGACAGCACCGGGGCGATGTCGCGCTCGGAGGTGACGATGCCGGGCACTTCGGCGTTGGTCGAGTCGGCCAGCAGCAGGTCGACACCGTCGGTGCCGAGGCGAGCGAATCCGCCGAGGTCGGTGAGCCGCCCGTCCAGCGGCAGCTGATCCATCTTGAAGTCGCCGGTGTGCAGCACCAGGCCGGCGTCGGTCCTGATCGCCACCGCGAGCGCATCAGGGATGGAGTGGTTGACCGACAGGAACTCCAGCGCCCAGGGGCCGAAAATGCGCCGCTCGCCCGCCACGACCTCGATCGCCTCCGGGACGATCCTGTGCTCGGTGAGCTTGCTCTGGACCAGGGCGAGCGTCAGCCGGGAACCGACCAGCGGTATATCGGCGCGCTGGCGCAGCAGGTACGGCACCGCGCCGATGTGGTCCTCGTGCGCGTGGGTCAGCACGACCGCGTCGATCAGGTCGAGCCTGCCCTCGAGCGCGGAGAAGTCCGGCAGGATCAGATCGACGCCCGGCTGATCCTGGTCGGGAAACAGGACTCCGCAGTCCACGACCAGCAGCCGCCCGGCATGCTCGAAGACCGTCATGTTGCGGCCTATCTCGCCGAGCCCGCCGAGCGCGACCATTCGCATGCCGCCGGGGGCCAGCGCCGGCGGCGTTCCCAGCTCCGGGTGCGGGTGACTCACTTGAGCTTCACACCGCCCGCGATCAGGTCCTCCCTGAGCTGCTCAATCTCGGCCGGGGTGGCATCGACCATCGGCAGCCGGACCCGTCCCGCGGGCAGCCCGAGTAGGCCGAGGGCGGCCTTGGTCAGGATCACGCCCTGGTTGCGGAAAATGCCGGTGTAGACGGGCAGCAGCTCACGGTGGATCCGCAGCGCCTCGGCCACCTGCCCGGCCGCATGGGCGCCTATCATCTCGTGCAGCCGGTCCCCCGCGACGTGCCCGACCACGCTGACGAAGCCGACCGCGCCCACCGACAGCCACGGCAGGTTGAGCATGTCATCACCGCTGTAATACGCCAGCGGCGTGCGGGCCATCACCCAGGATCCGGCCCCGAAGTCGCCCTTGGCGTCCTTGACCGCCACTATCCGCGGATGGTCGGCCAGCCGGACCAGCGTCTCCACGGCAATCGGCGTGCCGGTGCGGCCGGGGATATCGTAGAGCAGGTTCGGCAGCCCGCTCGCATCCGCTACCCGGCTGAAATGCGCGATAAGGCCGTTCTGCGGGGGCTTGTTGTAATAAGGAGTCACCACCAGCAGACCGTGCGCGCCCGCCCGCTCGGCGGACCTGGCCAGCTCGCAGGTGTGATCGGTGTCGTTCGTCCCGACGCCCGCGACGACGGTCGCGCGGTCCCCTACCGCTTCTAGCACCGCCGCGAGCAGCCGGTCCTTCTCCGCGTCCGAAGTCGTGGGCGACTCGCCGGTGGTGCCGCTGACCACCAGCCCGTCGTTTCGCATCTCATCGACCAGGTACGCGGCCAGCCGGCCGGCGCCGTCGTAGTCGACTGCCCCGTTCCCAGAAAATGGCGTGATCATGGCCGTTAGCATGCGCCCGAAGGGCGCGGCCGGAGACCGGGCGGCGCCTGCGCCCGTCGGCATCACGGTGTCACTCATAGACGGAACGCTACCGGGCAACGCAGTCGGCGGGTACCGCCGGCGCGGCACCCGGCGCGCCAGCGCGCCCGGCCGGCCCGCGAACGCGGGGATATTCAGCCGGCCGGGCGCCTAGCCCACCGCAAACACAACCGGCGCCGGTCACGCGGCTTCCCGCGGGACCGTGCGCCTTGCCCGCCGCAAACACAACCGGCGCCGGTCACGCGGCTTGCCGCGGGACCAGACGCCGGGTGCAGACGAGGCGACGTGAGCTCGGGGGTACCCACGCCGCCGCCGTCTGCCTGCATATCGCCCGCCGCGTCACGGCCCGTTACTTAGGCCGGAACGGGGCCTGTCTGCCCGGCCGGCGTGTCGGTGCTGGGCCGGTCCGCCTGAGCTGTACAGAATTGGCAGCGGGCCTCTCCATGTATGAGATGGAGGGGCCTTGAGCTTTCTGCCGACGGTCGCGCGGCCGCAACCGCGCCAAATCGCCGCTCCGGCTGCGGTAGGCTACCGGCGTCCCGGGACTCCACCCGGGCTGGTGTATGACCAGCGAAGCCGGTGAGATCCCGGCGCTGTCCCGCAACGGTAATGCCTCTCCCCTGAGGACGAGCCCGGCCGCCTGGCCTACGCCGACGACCTGTCCTCGGAGGAAGGGCGGCTCGTTCCGATACCCGTCGGTATCGCAGCGGACGCACTTCGTCCTCCAGCACCGACGAAGGATGATCATGCCGGCTCGTACCCGTCAGCTGCCAGCCCTGGTGGCGGCGGCCGTTGTCTTCGCAATCGCCATCGCATGTGCGGCATGCGGCAGTTCCCCGGCCAGCTCCAACACAGGCTCGGGCAATGCCAGCTCGCCCGGCTTCCCGGCCACCATCACCAGCTTCGCCGGCAAGGTTCACGTGCCGACGCGGCCGGTCTCCATCATCTCGCTGTCCCCGACGGCCACCGAGATGCTCTACGCGATCGGCGCGGGCAGCCAGGTCAAGGCCGTCGACGACGACTCCGACTACCCGCGGCAGGCCCCGATGACCAAGCTCTCTGGTTACGAGCCCAACGTCGAGGCGATCGCGGCCTACAAGCCGGATCTGGTCGTGATCTCCAACGACATCGACGACGTCACGGCCAAGCTCCAGTCGCTGTCGGTGCCGGTACTCGACCTGCCCGCGGCGGCCAATCTGTCGCAGGAGTACGCCGAGTTCGACCAGCTGGGCCGCGCTACCGGGCACCTCGCCCAGGCCGAGCGGGAGGTCACGAGTCTGAAGTCGCAGGTCAGCAAGATCCTGGCGAGCCAGCCGAAGCGCTCTGCACCCCTGACCTACTACTACGAGGTGTCCACGGACCCGTACTACTCGGTGACGTCGTCGACGTTCATCGGGGGCGTGCTTTCGCTCCTGGGCATGAAGAGCATCGCCGACGCCGCCACCGGCGCCGCGGCCTCGGGCGGGTACCCATCGCTGTCCGCCGAGTTCATCCTCAAGTCCAACCCGGACTACATCATCCTGAGCGACACCGGGCCCACCGGCGGCGGTCAGGACGCGGCGACCGTTGCCAGCCGACCGGGCTGGTCGGTGCTGACCGCGGTGAAGGACAAGCACTTCATCCTGCTGAACGCCGACATCGCATCCCGCTGGGGGCCCCGCATCGTGGACCTGCTGCAGGACGTGGCGACAGCCCTGAAGCACGAATCGTCGTGACGGAGGCCAGTCCCGCACCGCGAGCGGGCCGGGCCGGAGCCGGGCCGGCCGGGCGCGCCGGCCCGGTCACTGCCGCCGACCCGGTCACTGCCGCCGACCCGGTCACTCCCGTTCTGGCCGGCCCGGTCACTCCCGTTCTGGCCGGCCCGGTGTCGACCCCCCAGGAGCGCGCGCGCGGCGCTACCCGGCCGGTGCTGCTGGCCAGCGCGGTTTTGCTCGTCGCGGTCCTCATTGGCGTCGCGGTCGGCCCGGCGGGACTGTCCCTGTCGCAGGTCGCGGCCGCCCTCGTGGACCATCTGCCCTGGCATCCGCGGCTGGCAGTGTCGCCGCTGGACAGCGCGATCGTCTGGCAGCTGCGCCTTCCCCGAGTGCTACTCGGGGTGCTTGTCGGCGCCATGCTGGCCGGCGGCGGTGCCGCCTACCAGGGCGTATTCCGCAACCCGCTGGCCGATCCTTACTTGCTCGGGGTTGCCGCAGGCGGCGGGCTCGGCGCGACGATCGTCGTAGTATCCGGCGGCAGCCAGGCGCTGCTGCCGCCCGCGGCATTTGCCGGGGCGTCCGGTGCCGTCGCGCTGACCTACCTCCTCGGGTCCAGTGCCGGACGCGGCGGCGACGTGCCGGTGACCCGCAGCGGCACCGGCTCGATCCTGCTGGCCGGTAT
>JASHOV010000083.1 GCA_030038495.1 Streptosporangiaceae bacterium | reverse complement strand
GCCCTGGCGGCAGGCCCACGCCGCCGCCGCGAGTATGACCACCGGGCCGGACGCCGCCTAGCGCCATCCGCGGGGCCGGGTGCCGCGGCTACGAGCGCTCGGAGAGCATGCCGCGGACCAAGGCGGCCACCCGGCTGCCCTCGGCCCGCCCTGCGATCTTCGGCGTGACGGCCTTCATCACCTGGCCCATGCCGGAGGGGCCGGACGCGCCGGTGTCCGCGATGGCGGCCGCGATGATCGCCCTGAGCTCCTCGTCGCCTAGCTGGGCGGGCAGGTAGGCCGCGATTACCTCTTCCTCGGCGCGCTCGGCGGCTGCCTGCTCGGTCCGGCCGGCGTCGGCGAACGCGGTGGCCGCCTCGCGGCGCCGCTTTGCCTCGCGGCCCAGGATCTTCAGCACCTCGTCGTCGCTGAGGTCGCGGGCCGAGTTGCCGGCGACCTCCTCGTTACTGATGGAAGTCAATGCCATGCGCAGGGTGCGGGTCCGCACCTCGTCCCTGGCCTTCATCGCGGCGGTAAGGTCACCGCGCAGCTGTTCCTTCAGCGTGGGCATGGGGTCCATCCTGCCCCGGCCGGTGCCGCGCTATGCGGCCGGCACCCCGTGGCGGCGTCCCGGACAGTCCCGCGGACATGGCACCATGTGTGGATGCGCGCACGAAGCCTGATGAAAGCGGCCCTGGTAACCAGCGCGGCCACGTTCGGCTATGCCTCCGTCGTCGAGCGGAACTGGTTCGCCCTCCGGCAGTACGAGGTCCCCGTGCTGCCCGCGGGCGTGGCGCCGCTGCGCGTCCTGCATATTTCCGACTCGCACCTGACGCCGGGGCGGCACCGGCTGATGTCCTGGATCAGGTCCCTGGACGCGCTCGAGCCCGACCTCGTGGTCAATACCGGCGACTCCATCGCGCACCGGGCGGCGGTCGGCCCGTTCCTCGACGCCCTCGGGCCGCTGCTCGACCGGCCTGGCGTCTTCGTCTACGGCTCGAACGACCTGTACTCGCCGCGCCCGAAGAACCCGACCCGGTATCTGTGGCGGACCAGCAAGCACGAGCACGCCAGGGATGTCGCCGACCTGCCGTGGGCTGAGCTTGGCGCGGGCATGGAATCCGCAGGCTGGCTCAACCTCAACAACCGCCGCGGCCGCCTCAAGGTCGGCGAGCACGACATCGAGGTCGCCGGAGTCCACGACTCCCACATCGGCCGGGACCGCTACGACCAGATCGCCGGCCCGGCCGACCCGGCCGCCGACCTGCGGCTGGGAGTGCTGCACTCGCCCGAGCCTTCGGTGCTTGACCAGTTCTCTGCCGACGGCTTCGACTTGCTGCTGGCAGGTCACACTCACGGCGGCCAGGTCTGCCTGCCGGTTAACCGGGCGCTGGTCACCAACTGCGGCATAGACAGGGCCCGCGTCAGCGGCCTGCACCGCCATCCGGCCGCCGGCGACGCCGACCGGCCCTGGCTGCACGTCTCGGCGGGCCTGGGAACTTCCCCTTATGCCCCGGTGCGGCTCTGCTGCCGACCGGAGGCTACGCTGCTCACGCTGCTGCCAGGGATCAGCTAGACTTCTCGGGCAGTCTGCGGGGTGTGGCGCAGCTTGGTAGCGCGCTTCGTTCGGGACGAAGAGGCCGTGGGTTCAAATCCCGCCACCCCGACCCAAAGTTTGTCCAGGTCAGAAGGGACTTCGGAGGTCACTCCGGGGTCCCTTTCGATCTTGCATAGGTCTGAGGGAGCCAAGCAGGGAGCCACTGGATCCGGCGGACCTCGCCTGGTTCTGGCGACTAAAGATGGTGTTCAGAGTTTCGGCGCCTCTGGTGATCAGCGGCTAGAGCTGGTGCCGGTAGACCTCCCCGGTCACCGCGGTGCTCGCGTGACGGTACCGCGTGGTGCCGCCCGGCGCGGGTTCATGCACGTCACGCTTCGCGGTCACCGTCGCTACCGAGAGACCGAGGTCCGCGGCCGATCTGGCCGACATCCGGGGCCTGGCGGGCCGCATTCGCCAGGATGGGCTGACGCCGACCCAGTAGCTTCCGGACTGCGGCACCGGCCAGTGCCGAGACGACGAGATCGCCACGATGCCGAAGGCGTCCGTGAGCACATTCATGATGGCCCATCAGTGAGCGATAGGCCGTCCTGGTCACGGAACGCACACAGGCCGCGACCGATTAAGCCCACTGCCGCTGCGTGACGCATAGCCATGCAAAAGCCAATGAATAAGGATTGTTGCAACTAACGCTACATACTGGTAGCGTTTTAAACCAAGTAGCTTCGATAGACTTCTCAGCCGGAGACCGAGCAGTCAGTCATGTCATGTCCGCCGAGACCAGTTGACCCCGCTGACTGCCTGGTTACCCGTTTGTTTTCGTCGGTATGCGCGCTTGAATTTCTGTCGCTTCTCCTACTCGCCGCGGCGCCTTTTCCAGCCCAAGAATCCGGCAGCGTCTGGGGTGATGGGGATATCTCGCCCGGCGTGTGCAACTTACTTGCCATTGCTGCCACGCGGAATGTGAACGCTCGCTGTGGCCGCAAGGATCCTACTGGCCGATGACAAATCAAGGATCGCGATGGGTGACCGGCAAGTTAAGATTCTCGTTCCGCTCCTCGATAGCTTCGCCGGCGGCTGCCCGGAACTGCCACTGCTGTTTCAGGATCTTAGTCACGATGCCGAGTTCCGCATCGCGAGTTACTCCGAGGACCTCGTCCTGCGGGAACGATGGGACGTCATCTATATCTACTGGCCCGAGTGGAGTGTGCGACGCGAGGCAGGGCTGGCTCGGATGGGATTCGACTCGCTTAGATTCGTGGCTCTGCTCTGCATCGCCAAGGCCCGCGGTGCAAAGGTAGTGTGGCATGCCAATAACCTGCTCGCGCATGAGGTCGATCAGCTCGGTCTAATCGACCTATTTTTCCGGGCGTTCTCGCTGGTCGCAGATCACTTGATCGCGGGAACCCAGACGGTGCTGGATGATTTCATCCGGCAATACCCCGTTCTGCGCGGCGCAGGCCAATGGCTGGTGCCGCTCGGCCACGCTCGCGGCCTTTATCCCGATAGCCAGCTCTCGCGGGCCGAAGCGCGCGATTACTTGCAGCTGCCGACAGATTCGCGAATAGCGCTCTCGCTGGGGATGGTACGGCCTTACAAAAACCATGCATCCCTGATCCGGGCCTATCGCGAAGTCGCTGCCAAACGTGATGACACAATGCTGGTCATTGCCGGAAAGGCGGTGTCCCAGGGCCTGGAAAATTGTCTCCGGCAGGAGTCCGCCGGGGTTGAATCGGTCCGCTTTGATTTTCGATACATCCCAGACGAGCAGCTGCAGTATTACCTTCGAGCCTGCGATTTCTATGCAATCGCGACGTCGCTTGCCACCACATCAGGCACTGCGATGCTCGCTCTTTCCTTTGACCGGCCCGTCGTTCTGCCGCACCGGGCAGAGTATCTGGAGTGGCCGGAGATGCTGGGCGCATGCTGGGTCCGGACATATTCGGGCGGCATGCGGCCGCACGTGCTGGCGGAGGCTTTTGACACCGCGTGGCCTGATGGGCGGCCTCCGCTCGAGCAGTATTTCGACTGGCACCAGACCCGCCGGGGCTTGCGCGAAATATTGATGCGCATCGTGCGGGACGACTCGGAGCAGAACCAAGGCCGACATTAGTTCCCTCTGTCGCCACGGCAGATATCGCGAGTAAGGGCGGCGCATGATACCTATATCGAGTGTCGATATCGGGCAGTCAGAGTCGGATAGCGTGCTGGAGGCGCTACGCGCAGGCTGGATTTCGGGCACGGGTCCATCGATCGGGATGTTTGAGCAGCGGCTCGCCGAGCAGGTAGACCGGTCACATGCCATTGCGGTCGCGAACGGCACGCTTGGATTGGAGCTGGCGCTGCGTGCCCTTGATATTCGCCCAGGGGACGAAGTAATCGTCCCGGCCCTGACATTCGCGTCGCCGGCTATGTCCGTGCTGGCGATCGGCGCGGAACCGGTGATTACCGATGTCACGCCGGACACCTGGACATTGGCTCCGGACCAGGTGGCAAGAAGGCTCACCAGCCGCACTAAGGCGATTATCGCGGTCGACGTGCTGGGCCACCCGGCAGACTACGACGAGATCCTCACCTTCGGGCTCCCCGTCATCGAGGACGCCTGCGAAGCGCACGGAGCGAGCTACAAGGGACGGCCGGTCGGGTCGCTCGGAGACATTTCCGTGTTCAGCTTCTATGCGAACAAGACGATTACCACTGGCGAGGGCGGCGCGGTATGCACCGATTCTGCGGCCCTCCATGAATGGATGCGAACGACCGCGAACCACGGAATGCGGCCCGAGTCGCGCTACGTACACGAGACTCTCGGCCGGAACTACCGGATGACGAACTTGACGGCAGCCATCGGCCTGGCGCAGCTAGGGCGCTGGGACGAGCTCGTGGCCGGACGGCGGCAGGTGGCCAGCAAATATGACGCGCTGCTTGCCGATGCTCATTGCACTACCAGGCCCAGGGCGACATGGGCGGACTGGTCATGCTGGCTGTATGTCGCCACCGTGCAGGACCGAGACAAGGTCGTCGGCCGCATGCGCGATGACGGCATTGACGCTCGGCCGTTGTGGCCTGCGTTGTCTGAGCAGCCCGTGCTCGCGCCGTGGCGGTCCAGCTGCCCAGTGGCCGAGGAGGTGGCCCGGCAGTCGATGTTTCTGCCCACCTTCCTGGGCTTGTCGGATGCGGACATCGCCTTCGTCGCGCAGTCCCTGACGGATGCAACGGCGTGACGTGTGCCTAAAGTCGCCCAGTGCAATAGTTGCAATGGCGCAAAACTCGGCAGCTGCGCGTCTTGGCACCTTGACCCTGGTGGAGTTCCGTGGTGTCTGGAAGTAAAGTCCTGATAACTGGGTCGGCCGGGTTTATCGGCGCTCACCTCGCAGCGCGGCACGTGCTGTCCGGCGATGACGTGACGCTCGTCGACCGGAATGCTCCGGGCGCTGACGACGTTGAGTGGCATCGGCTGCTTGGGTGTGCGAAGGTGACGTTCATCCAGCTAGACCTGACAATCTCGGAGAGCTGGACGCGCCTGCCAGATGACTATGTCTATGTCTATCATCTGTGCGCGATCAACGGCACGAGCCTCTTCTACCAGATACCGAGCGACGTGCTGCGGGTCAACATACTGAGCGCCATCTATTGCCTGGACTGGTTTCGCCGAAACACTGTTAACGGGAAAGTACTGTTTACGTCGTCCAATGAAACCTACGCCGGCTCGCTCGAGGCATTCGGCGTACTTCCCTCGCCGACGCCAGACGACGTTCCCCTCGTAATATCTGATGTCCACAACCCGCGCTGGGCCTACGCGGGTTCCAAGATCGTCGGGGAGCAGCTGTTCATTCACTCGGCGATCCAGCACGACTTCCGCGCCGTAATCGTGCGGCCGCACAACTTCTACGGGCCTCGAGCTGGGTCGCGTCACGTCGTGCCTCAGCTCATAGGCCGGATTCTCGATCGGCTCGACCCGTTCCCTATCTACGGCGCCCACGAGAGCCGCTCGTTCTGCTACATCGACGACGGGGTTGCGGCCATTCATGACGTTATGGTCTCGCCCGATACAGACGGCGGGACTTACAACATCGGCGCCGCGCAGTCGACGGTGATCAAGAATCTCGCCGAACAGCTGTTTGCCATCAGCGACTGGCGGCCTGCAAGAATTCGGGCCGAGCCGGCGCCGCAGGGATCCGTCAAGTGGCGGCTGCCGGACGTCGAACTGATCAGGAAGACCGTCGGCTGGGAAGCGAAGGTTACTTTGGCGGACGGCCTGCGGCGGACGTACGAGTGGTACCGGTCCCGGCATGACTGAGCTGAAGCCGCTCGCCACCTATGACAGCCGGAGGGTCCTTGCAACTAGCCTTCAATACCTCAGCAGTGCCGGAGCTGGACTGGCACGACGTGCTCGTTCAGGCGCAGGCACTCGGATTTGACGGCGTCGAGTGGAGTGTCATCAACGGCCGCCTGGCGCCTCCTGATCTCTCTCCCGCGCTGGCCCGGCAAATCGGCGACGCTACCACGGCCTGCGGTCTGGGCGTCCCCGCTCTGGACTGCGGAGTCGAGTTGCCGACATGCCCCGATAACGGTCTCGAGGAGAGCACCCACCGTCTGCGGCGCTTCGCCGACCTTGCGGCACACCTCGGGGCGGACCGGGTCACGGTTCGTCCCGCGGCAGCGCGGACTCCGGTTAGCGACGCCGATGCCCTTGCCAGGTTCAGCGAAGCCGTGCGAGCGGCGCGAGCGGTCGCCGCTGATAGCGGAATTCAGCTCGTCGTCGTGCTGCGGTCGGCGCCAGGCTGGGGCCTGGCGCGGCGGGGGATCAGCCTCAGCGCCTTTGTCAACCAGGCCTTGTGGCTCGCGCAGGCTGGCGACGTCAAAGTTCGCTGGGACGTCTGTGAGTCCTACTTTGAGGGCGAGCGCGCCGACCAAACCTGGGATCACATCTGGCCGTGGTTTTCGTATATGGAACTAGCGGACATGCGCCGAAGCGGATCGGAGTGGCTGCCGACTCTCCTTGGCCAGGGTGAGATTCCCGTGGCGTTCGCGCTGAAGTATGTGGGTGGCGCTAAGTATCACGGCTGGATTTCGGTCAGCTGGGACCGGGTTCGCTATCCCGAGCTTGCACCTGCCGCCGAAGTGCTCGCTGACCTGCGCACGTACCTGCGGGAGCCTCGCGCCCAAGGCCACGGCGAGGCGGAGACCCCGCCGGAGGAAGACGTCGCGAGATGATGATATATGCGATGATGTGGGGGTCACAGCCTGCATGCAGCCTCGCTGACCCGGGCGTTCGAACGGCGGCCAAACCCATCCGCACCGAGAGGCGACCAGCATGATTAGCTCGGCGGCGGATACCGGCCCGGTCCGGGTCGGTATCGTCGGCCTAGGCCGGTCGGGCTGGGATCTGCACGCCGCAACGATCAGCAAGTTGCCGGATCTCTTCCGGATCGTCGCCGTCGCCGATTCAAGCGAGGAACGAGCAGAGGCTGCTCGGAGCGCCTTCGGTTGCCGCGCTTACCCGAATGTCGCGGACCTCGCCGCGTCGGCTGAAGTGGATCTGGTGGTAGTCGCGACGCCCAGCTCGCTCCATCATGCCCACGCTGTGCAGGCGCTGGACCTGCGTAAGCACGTGCTGGTGGAAAAGCCGCAGTCGCTGACGGTCGCCGAGACCGACGAGATGATAGCTGCCGCCCAGCGCGCGGACCGGCTGCTGATCAGCAGCCAGAATCTCCGCTTTACCGCGGACTTCATCAAAGTCCGGGAGATCATCGAGTCCGGCCAGCTAGGCGACATTATCCAGGTCAACATACGCCGTCACGGATTCCGCAGGCGATGGGACTGGCAGACGCTATCGAAGTACGGCGGCGGCCTGCTCTACAACGATGCGAGCCACATCGTCGATCAGGCGCTCCTAATTCTCGGCGACGGGGAGCCGCAGGTTACCTGCAGGCTCACGCGAACCCCTCTAACGGCTGGTGACGCGGAAGACCACGTGAAAATCATTCTGGCGATGCCGGGCAAACCGCTGATGGACCTCGAATTCAGCAACGCCTGTGCGTATCCGCAGGACCAGTGGCTGGTGTTCGGCACGCGAGGCACCCTCACCGGAGGCCCCAGTCAGCTTCGCTGGCGCTACATCGACCCCGAGCTACTGCCATCACGGCAGGTGAGCGAGGAGCCAACGCCGGGCCGCAGCTACAACAGCGAGGAACTTCCGTGGCGCGAAGGGGAATGCCGGCTGGCGACTGAGGTGTACTCGGCGAGCCACGAACGTCTCTACCGGCGTCTGTATGGATCCATCCGGCTGGGAGCTCCGCCACTCGTGACCGTCGAAAGCGTCCGCAGGCAGATCGCCGTGCTTGAGCACTGCCGGGCGTCGGCCATCGCCCAGATCGGATGGAGTGGCGCATGAAGCTTGCGTTCAGTACCCTCGCCTGCCCTCGCTGGACTTGGCCCGAGGCAATCAAGAAGGCGACTGAGTTCGGGTATGACGGCATCGAATGGCGGCTGGTCGACGGCCAGTTCGTCGACCACAACCTGCCACTGACGTCCGCCCGTGAAATTGGCGCAGCGTGCCGGAACTCCGGTCTGGCTGTGGCCGCGCTCGACACCAGCATCGACCTCGCCGTCCCAGCGTCAGGCCGACCCGAGATCCTCTCGCAGACGCGGCAGATGCTCCGGATGGCACACGAGTTCGGGGCCGAGTTCCTCCGGGTGTTTCCGGGTGCCTTCCCGCCCGCCTCCGGCGCCGACCAGTGGCTGCGCGAGGCTCTCGATCAGTTGCGGCCGGACGTTCGCGATACCGGAGTCCGGCTGGCGCTGGAACTGCATGATTCGCGCGATGCTCCTGGCATCCGCGGCATGTCCTGCAGCCAGTTCCTGGCCGATGTCTTCGCCAGCCTGGATTGTGCGGAAGCCGGTGTCCAGTGGGATCTGGGAAACCCGTACCTCGAGGGTGAGTCTGCCGAGGTGACGTGGGCGAACATCCGTCCATGGCTGCTTTACCTGCAGGTGAAGGACATGGTCAACGAAGGCGGTTCCTGGACCTATGTTCCGATGGGTCACGGGCAGTTGCCTGTCCGAGACGTGCTGAGCTGGGTCGGCGGCCGAGGATTCGAAGGCTGGGCGTCCTTCGAGTGGGAGAAGTACTGGAACCCTGGTATCGCTGAGCCGGAGCAGGTGCTTCCCGGATACATCGATTTCATGAACGAGTACCGATGAATCCCGGACACGGGATCATAGGCTGCGGGCGGGTCGCGCCCAATCACGTCGATGGCTTTCGCTCGCTCGGAAACTGGGAGCTGCTGTGGGCTTGTGATCGCCAGCAGGACCTCGCAGCAGAATTTGCTGCCAGGTTCGGCATCGACGGCGTCGCCGGATCGGCCTCCACCGTGCTGGCTGATCCGCGCGTCACGAGCGTCTCAATAGCGGTGGATCACGAGCAACATGCGGCTCTCGCCACGGCAGCGCTGACAGCGGGCAAGCACGTCCTGCTGGAGAAGCCACTTGCCCTGTGTGTGCCCGACGCTGAGGCTCTCGTCGCCCTGGCGAATAACCGAGGCCTGGTGCTGTCGGTTGTCTCGCAGCACCGCTACGACCCGCTGGTGCGGGAGGTGCGCCGCTGGCTGCACGAGGGACTGCTCGGTGAGCTGGTCTATGTGCAGGTCACGCTGGAGGCACAGCGGGAGCCTAGCTACTACACGCAGAGCTACTGGCGCGGAACCTGGGCGGGCGAGGGTGGCTCGGCCGTGGCGAACCAGGGCTACCACTGCCTCGATGTCACCCGCTTCCTCTGCGGCGAGCTGGTGGTCAAAGCCGCCGTCGTTGGCCGGAGCCAGTTGGGCAGGGTGATCGAGACGGAGGACACGCTTAGCGCGCTGCTCGTCGCGGGCGAGACTCCCGTCACGCTTAATGTGACGGTAGCGAGTTCAACGACCTGGCGTAGCCGCCTGGAGTTTGTCGGCAGCCAGGGAAGCGTCTGCTTTGACCTTGACCACCCCGGCACTTTGCGACGGGCTGAAGGCAACAGGGAACTGGAAGACCGCGCTGCTGCTGCCCGATGCGAAATCAGGTCGGAGCCAGCTCCCGGCATCGACTATTACGGCATCTCGCATCGCGCGCAGATCGCGGATTTCGCCCGCGCGGCAACGGGTCACGGAGACCTTGACGAGGGCCCCGAGGTTGCCGTGGGAATGGTCTCGCTCCTGACAGACCTCTACCAGGCAAGTGGCGCGCGGCCGGTACTGGGCCAGCACATCGACACGTGAGGACGTAGGTCATGCCCAAAGTACTGGTGACCGCGGAGGCGTTCGGCTTCGGGCCCGCATCGAAGCTGCATGCTATCTGCGTCGAGCTGGGCCGACGCGGGATCGAGTGCCACTTTGTCGGTCAGATGTCCGCGCTCACGTTCGCGCAGTCGAATGCGGAGGCATTCCGCTCAATCATGGCTGCCGACTCAATGTCGCACCTTGCGGCCATCGCGCCCGGCGGGTACGACGCCGCGATCAGTGTCATGGACCCTCATTTGACGCTGTGGTCAAGGCTTCATAACGTGCCGTGCGTCTACGTAGATAGCCTTTACTGGTTCTGGCAGTGGTCACCGGACGACGAGGCCGACCTGCAGAAACTTGCAGCAGATCTGCTTCGGTCCGCTGATGGTGTTGCCGGGACCCTGCAGTCGCTCGGCAACGTTCCCATGCATGACAGTCAGTACCTTGCGTACTACCTGAGCACCGTCGCGTGCGCCCAGCGGGCACCGGGCGCTGCTGCCCGAGTGAGCACCATGGCGGGCATCGAGCCGGTGAGCCTGGTAGACGCTGTCGTCGATCTCTCGCATCGCGCGCCGGCCCGGCCAACACGCTGGCTGGCCACCGCAAGCGGGATGCTGAACCCGTTGTATTCGATGGAGTTGGCCCTCGAATGGGTGACGATCGTGGCTCGCCTCCTGGACGAAGCTGCGGCCACGAGCCAGCTGGATGTTCCCATCGACCTGGCCGGGAACCCGGATGTGCTTGCGCGCGCCGCGGGCAGCGTGCCCGACCGGATTCAGCTCATACCTCTTGATCATCAGGGCATCTTGCGTGCGATGAATCATGCAATCGCGTGCCTGACACCGCCGGGCCTGACGACGGTGCTCGAGAGCGCAGCATACGGAACACCAGTGATCTTCCTACCGGAACAGCATTATGCCCACCTGTCGAACTTCCGCGCGCTGTCCCGGTGTGGTGGCTCGGACACGTTCCCGCACACACTCCTCAACGCAGACGCGGCTGGTCCGGGAGACAACAATCAACTGGCCGAGACCGCGGCTATCGCCGATGAGCTGCGCAAGTGCTACGCCGAGCGCGGTGACGCCTGGCACTGCATGGTGTCCGGGATTGCCGACGGGATGACACGCGCCCATCAAGACAGGACGGCTCTGCAGATGGCCCAAGACGAGGCGGTACGGGGCTTCGTTGGCGGTTATGCGGGAGCCTCGCAGATCGCCGCCGCGGTCGAGACGCTGATCGGAGATGGATGACTAACTACATTGCCGAGAATCGCGCGAACTGGGATGCGAGGGCGGCCGCGCATGCCGCGGCACCGGACTACTGCGTGGAGAAGCTCATCGCAGATCCGACCTTCATCAGCAAAGTTGTGCGCTTCGACCGAGCCCTGCTGGGCGACATAGCTGGCGTCCGTGGCTTGCACCTGCAGTGCCATATCGGCACGGATACGATCTCGCTGGCTAGGCTCGGTGGGATCATGACCGGGCTCGACTTCTCGCCGGCTTCGCTGGCGTATGCACGCGACATTGCATGCCGGGCCGCGGTACCGGTGCAGTTCGTCGAGGCCGAAGTCTACGAGGCTGCCTCGGTACTCGGGCACGGCAACTTCGACCTCGTCTACACCGGCATCGGCGCGCTCCACTACCTGCCGAGCATCAGCACGTGGGCGGATACCGTCGCAGATCTGCTGGCTCCAGGCGGGCGATTGTTCATTCGCGAGCAGCACCCGTTGGTGTCAGCGCTCGCCGACCCGATGCCAGCCGGACAGCTCGTGATCGATCAGACCTACTACGAGCGTCCAGAGCCATCCACCTGGATCATTAGCGGCACTTATGTCGAGACCGACGCCAAGATCGAACGCATGCCCGTGCACTTGTGGAACCACGGCCTCGGCGAAGTCGTGATGGCAGCCATCGCGTCCGGACTGCTGATTACCGCTCTGGTGGAGCACGACAGCGTGCCCTTCGAGGCCCTGCCCGGCGAAATGGAACGCGTCGGGGATAGTGACGAGTGGCGCTTGCGCGACCGGCCATGGCGGATGCCGATGACCTACACGCTCTCCGCTATTAAGCCGGCGCCGTAGGCCCTACTAGACATCACGGTCAGTGTCTAGTCAATCGGATGATACAGGGGGTATACTTGAGTATCCAGCTATATAGGTGACGTCTTATCCACGCCTATTATAGTATGAATGCCCGCCACTATGCGTTTTGCCAAGGACTTTAGTGGAGTCGAGAAGCTTCTCCCTCAGCCCGGACGAACTCGAGGCTTTTGATCGCGATGGGTTTATCGGGCCATTCGATCTTTGCGGGGAAGCAGAGATGGAGCGGAATCGCCGGTCGTTCCGGCCGAAACTGCTGAATACAAAGAACGTCGTCTACGGACGGCAGACCGCCGGATGCGCCAGGGTCAGTTCGTCATCTTCTGGTCGACTCTGATGCACGCCTCCCATCCGCATTCCGGGGAACTGACAGAATGCGGCTGGGCTATGCCGCCCGCTACCTGCCCACGTCGGTGCGCGTCTGTCCGACTCGCAGGACGGGCTTGACGAATTGACCACAGCCGTTTCGTGGAGCAGACAGTGACCGGGTTCCGGTACCCGGTCCGTCGCATGGAGAGTGAAGCACGTGACTGACAGCGATGTCCGGGTGGATCTCATTGCCTGGGTCACTGAGGCATGCGCGGCCCTGGGACTGGAAGTAGCGAAACCGGAGGACGACTTCTTCGAGGTCGGAGGCACTTCGCTGATCCTTGTCCGGCTTATCGCCAGGGCCGTAGACGAGTTCGGCGCCGACGCGCTGAGCCCGGACGAGCTCATTGAAAGCAGCACTATCGGAGAAATCGCGGCCACTATTCAGAGCCACACCGCATAGGAGGGCCCGGGAGATGGATATGTTCCGGGCCGAACGAATACCGAGCGAAGATCTGCCGGAGAGGAATGGTTGCGACACTCACGGCCTCGGCTGAGCTTCTCGGCCGTTACCGGCTGGTCAACCCAGATCTTGACCCTGCTGCGCGAGATTATCTACTCCGAGCGCTGATGTTCGCCTACATGCTGGCCTTTGGCCCTCTGAGGCCCGGCGACGACCTGCGGGCTGTCTGCAGTCTTGAAGCATTGCGCAGCGAATTCAACTCGGGCGACGCTGCCGACGTGCGGCGGTGGGCGTCGCCAGCGCTCTTCCGCGGACGGCCGATCTTGCGGCGTGGCGCTACAGGTCCGTGAGGCGTCATGTACGGCTTGCGGGCAGCGAGGTTGTTCGATGGGACGTCCGGGTCACCTCTCAAGCATCCATTGGTGCTTATTGAGGACGGCAGGATCGTAAGTGTGTTCGCAAACGCTGCTGGGTTGGGTGACACGCCAGTTATCGACCTAGGAGACGTGACGTTGCTGCCCGGCATGATCGACAGTCATCAGCATCTGGTTCTGGACGCGACCGACGATTCGGTGATCCACCTTGCCAGCCGGTCGGACGAGGAGGTCTTGGCAAGAGCTCGCCTAGCCGCACGATCAGCGCTCATGGCGGGGATCACAACCGTACGTGATCTGGGAGACCGTTCCTTTGTTCTGCTGGCGCTTAAGGAGGAATTGGCACGCGAGCCCGCTGCTGGACCTGAGCTGCTGGTAGCGGGGCCGCCCATTACGAGCCCGCACGGTCACTGCTGGTTTCTTGGCTGTGAGGCGCGTGGCGTCGAGCAGATGCGTGCTGCTGTGCGGCTCCATGCGGCGCGTGGTGTTGACGTAATCAAGGTGATGGTGACGGGGGGATCGCTCACGCCGGGATCGGTGAGTCACGAGCTGCAATACGGCGCTGCCGAGCTCCGTGCCGTCGTGGAGCAGGCTCACGGACTGGGACTCACTGTGACCGGTCACGCGAAGGGCGTGCGGGGAGTGGCCGCAGCTGTGCGTGCCGGTTTCGACGGAATCGAGCACTGCCTGTTCCTCACACCGGACGGGTTTCCTCTTGGCCGCGCCGTTGTCGACGCCATGGCCGCAGCTGGGACGTACGTCTCGGTTACTGCAGCATTCAAGCGGGCACCTGAACTGGACGCCAGTAACACGCGGCTTGCGTGGCTGCGCGACGTCGATTCGCTGTACCGGACAATGTGGCAGGCCGGAATCCGGCTCGTTTTGTCTTCGGACGCGGGCATAGGTCCGGCGGTCCCTCACGACGTTCTCCCCTACGGCGCGGAACGGTTGTTGCGGACCGGTATGACCTGTGCCGACGTGCTTCGTTCCCTGACATCACTCGCGGCATTGGCATGCGGAGTGGCCGATCGCAAAGGTCGAATTGCCTCCGGATACGACGCGGACCTAACGGCGGTAAGCGGCGATCCGCTGGTCGATGTTAACGATCTTCTGAGGGTGGCTGCTGTTTTCCGTCGCGGCGTGCGGGTGCGCTGAAGGCTCCTTGCCAGCCATCAATGAGCGTCTCGATGTTTGCATCGCTGCAAACCCACCAGACCTGCCCGGCTGATTAGTTCAGGGGATCACTCTCATCCTGGAGAGGGCTTGGCAAGGCGGATGTTGTCGCCGCTGGTCTGGCCGACCATGGAACTCGCACGCGCCTGTGCTTCTCGGGAGTCTTCGCGGCTGAATTCGCTGTCATCGCGGTAGCGTCGGCCACCGTTCGGGATGGGCGGCCCGGATCGGCACGGGCAGTCTTCGCAGCCCCTAATGCTGGCGAACCTCAAGGACCGGCTTGGCCAGCCCGTCCAGCGTGGCCAGCGCCAGGCCGGCGGCGTCGCGCGCCCAGTGGTACTCGGCGATCGTTTCGAGCGGTAGCCGATGGAGCGCGACAGGAGCCATCCATCACGCTGGTATCGCACGGGTTTTCGGACGCCCGGCTCGCCGAGCTCATCGTCGTGGTCAGTGGGGAATTCTGCAGTCGTACCGAGCCCATGGGATCGAACGGCATTATGCTGACTTATGTCGGTTGTCTGCGAATTCTTACCGTTACTGACGGTGGAGGGGAGAACCCGTGGCTGCGGATAGGCGTGCGGGGTGACCGGCGATGGCAAGCAGGCTTATGTTGTCTCCGCCTATCTGAGCCCTGCGGACCTGATGGCTTTCACGACGTACCGTCATGACCAGTGCGTCGCGCTATGGAAAGTCGAAGACGCCACCATTACGCTAATCCGTTACTGGGAAGTCGAACGCCTCTCTGGGCGCAAGCATCACGAGATGCCGCTGTACGACGTAGGCCGCTC
>JASHOV010000082.1 GCA_030038495.1 Streptosporangiaceae bacterium | reverse complement strand
GCGATCCTGGCGGTCAGCGGATCCGGGCGCCCGGCAGGCGCGCCGGCCGGGCGGACCGCCGCCAATCCGGTCCGGCTCACGCTGACCGCGCGGATCCTGCACTCCGCGGCGATGGTCGCCGCCGAGAACCGCGCTGCCGAGCCCGCCCCCGGCCAGTGGTTCTACACCCGGACAATCGGATACTCGTACGGCCAGGTCCCGGCGGCGACCGGGATCGACGGCGAGTGGCAGACCTTCGACGGCGGCTACAGCGCCTACTACGAGAGCGGGCGGCTGATCGTGCATCAGTCCCTGGCCAGCCCGCCGCCGCCGCGGGGCAGCGGGCTGGACGAGTTCAACAGCGAGGCGACGCCGCTGACCGCCTACCGTGCCCTGGCCTCGCTGCCGTCGAGCCCGAAGGCGCTGCTGGCCGTCATCGCCGCGCAGGTTGCCAGGGTCGGTGCGGCCGGCATCGTCTCGCCGATCCAGCTGTACGCGCCGACCGGCGCGAGCCAGGTGCAGTTCGACTACCTCGTCGAGCTGATGTGGGACGCCGTCGACGGCGAGCCGCCCGCGGCCGAGGCCGCCGTGTTCCGTGCCCTGGCCGACCTGCCGGGAGTCAGCGTGCAGCCGGGCATCACCGATGCGGCCGGGCGTCCGGCGATCGGCGTGTCCGACGACGGCGGGATCGAGCAACTGCTGTTCAACCCGCAGACGTTCGCCGTCACCGGGCTACGCATCCTCAGCACGGGGACGAACCCGGCCCGGCCCGTCAAGGGACCAGCGACAGCGCCGTGGCCGCCGAAGGGAAGCATCGTCGAGGCCGACGCCATCGTGCAGGTGACGCCGGTGGCCAGGCCCGGCGAGCGCTGATCCACGGGGCGCGGGCGGCTGGCCGCCGGGGCCTGGCCTCCCGCGCTCCGCGGACGTTCCCGCGGGAACGCCAGCTTCGGTCGGCCAGGCTCCCGAGCGCGCCGGGTAGGACGGCGCGATCATATGATCAGCCAATGACTTCAGCCGCATATCTGCGCTTTCCGCATGTCCAGGGCGACCTGCTGACGTTCGTCGCCGAGGACGACGTCTGGCTCGCCCCGGCCGAGGGCGGCCGAGCCTGGCGGCTATCGGCCGACGATGCGGTGGCTTCCTGGCCGCGGCTGTCGCGGGACGGCCGCTGGATCGCGTGGGCCGGCCTGCACGACGGCGCGGCCGAGATCTATCTGGCCGACGTGACGGGCGGCGCGAGCCGCCGCCTGACGTACTGGGGTGAGCCCCGGACGAAGGTGTCGGGCTGGAGCCCGGACGGCGAGATACTCGCGGTGACCGCCGCCGGCCAGCCGTTCACCTTCTGGCAGCGAGCGCACGCGGTGAGCCCGGACGAGGCTGCGCCGGGATCACGGCAACTGCCGTTCGGGGTGCTGTCCGACGTAGCCCTCGAGCCGGCCGCGGTCGCGCTGCTCACCGGCGGGACGGGCGACCCGGCCTGGCGCAAGCGCTATCGCGGCGGCACGGCGGGCCGGCTCTGGCTGCGGACCGGCGGGGTCGGACGCCCGGAACGCGACACCGACGAGCCGTTCCGGCGGATTGCCGCCGGCCTGGCCGGTCACTTCGCCAGCCCGATGCTGGTCGGCGGCCGGCTCGCGTTCCTGTCCGACCACGAGGGCACCGGCAACATCTACTCGGTCGATCTGGAGGGCGGCGACCTGCGGCGGCACACCGACCACGACGGTCCGTACGCCCGGCAGGCCAGTACCGACGGTACGCGCATTATCTACATGAGCCGAGGCGACCTGTGGCTGCTTGACGGCCTGGAGGCAGACGGCCCGCGGCGGCTCGAGATCGAAATCGCGTCCGCGGTGGCGGGCCGGGCACCCCGGTTGATTTCGGCCGCCGACCACATCGGCGGGCTGTCGGTCGACGAGACCGGCCAGGGCAGCGCGGTCGAGGTGCGCGGGACAATCCACTGGCTCACGCACCGCGACGGCCCCGGCCGAGCGCTGTCGGTGACGCCGGGCGTGCGCGCCCGGCTGCCGCGCGTGCTCGGCAAGGACGGCCTCGTGGTCTGGGTGACAGATGCCGACGGGGCGCACGCGCTGGAGATCGGCGGCGATGCCGATGGCGAGTCGGCGCCGCCCAGGGTCATCGCGGCCGGCGAGCTTGGCATGGTGTCCCGGCTCGCAGCCTCTCCGGACGGCCGGGTCGTGGCGGCGGCCGCGCGGGACGGCAAGCTCCGGCTGGTCGACGTCGAATCCGGCGCGGTGACCGAGCTGGCCAGCTCCGACGACGGTGAGATCCGCGGGCTGGCGTGGTCGCCCGACTCGGCCTGGCTCGCCTGGGTCCAGCCGGGCCCGCAGCCGCTGAGCCGGATCCGGATAGCCAGGATCGCCGACGGTGATATCAGCGACGTGACCGACGGCAGGTTCAGCGACAGCGATCCGGCGTTCACCGAGGACGGTCAGTACCTGGCGTTCCTGTCCAAGCGCAGCTTCGACCCGATCTACGACGCGCACTTCTTCGACCTGGCGTTCCCGCTCGGTGCGCGTCCGTATCTGCTGCCGCTGGCCGGCGCCACGCCCTCGCCGTTCGCGCCGCAGTCCGGCGGCCGCCGTATCGGCGACGGCCCGCCGCTGCCGACCCAGGGCAAGGAGCCGGCCAAGGAACCTGAGGCGGACGCCGGGCCCGAGCCGGTCGCGATCGACTTCGACGGGATCGTCGACCGCATCGTGCCGCTGCCGGTCCCGGAATCGCGCTACTCGTCGCTGCGCGCGGTCAAGGGCGGGCTTGCCTGGCTCTGCGAGCCGGTGTCCGGCAACCTCGGGCAGGGTGGCGCGCGCCCGGACGAAGACGCGCCGCGGGCCTCGCTGGAGCGGTTCGACTTCCAGCGGCAGCGGGCCGCCGTACTGCGCGACGACGTGGACTGGTTCGCGGTCAGCGGCGACGGCAGCCGTCTGGTCGTCAGCGACCGCGGCAAGCTCACCGTGCTCCCGGCCGACAGGAAGGCCGACCCCGACAACCCCGACGACCAGGTCGAGGTGGACGGATCGCGGGCGCGGTTCCGGGCCGATCCCGTCCAGCTGTGGCGGCACGCGGTCCGCGAGGCCGGGCGGATCATGGCGCACGACTTCTGGGTGCCGGACATGGCGGGCGTGGACTGGGACGCCGTCCTCGCCGAGTACCTGCCGCTGGCCGACCGGATGGCCAGTGCCGCCGACTTCGCCGACCTGCTGTGGGAGATCTTCGGCGAGCTCGGCACCTCGCACGCGTACGTGACCGCGGCGTCGTCGGGCGCCGGGAATGGCGACGGCGCGGTCGGCCTGCTCGGTGCCGACCTGGACCGTGACGCCGAGGGCGGGTGGCGGATCGCGCGGGTGGTGCCGGGCGAGTCGTCCGACCCGCTCGCGCGATCGCCGCTGGCGGGGCCGGGCACGCAGGTGCGCGCGGGCGACCGCATCGTCGCCGTCGACGGCCAGCCGGTCGGCCCGGCCGGTCCCGGCCCGCTGCTGGCCGGGACCAGCGGAAAGCCGGTCGAGCTGACGATCGGGGCGGCATCAGACTCGGCCGGATCGTACGGGGCGCCGCGGCGCGTGGTCGTCACGCCGATGCGGGGCGAGTCCCGGCTGCGCTACCACGACTGGGTCGCCGGGCGGCGGGCGGAGGTCCGCGAGCGCAGCGCCGGCCGGCTCGGATACCTGCACGTTCCCGACATGGTCAGCGGCGGATGGGCCGACTTCCACCGGGACCTGCGCACCGAGATGCGCCGTGACGGACTGATCCTGGATGTGCGCGGCAACCGCGGCGGGCACACTTCCCAGCTGGTCATCGAGAAGCTGGCCCGCGAGATCATCGCCTGGGACCTGCCCAGGGACATGCGACCGTGGAGCTATCCGATGGACGCGCGGCGCGGGCCGATGGTGGCGCTCACCGACGAGTGGGCGGGCTCCGACGGTGACATCGTCACCGCCGCCATCAAGCTGAAGAACCTGGGACCCGTAGTCGGGGCCAGGACGTGGGGCGGCGTCATCGGCATCGACGACGGCGACGAGCTTGTCGACGGCACCGAGATGACGATCCCGCGGTACGCGTTCTGGTTCGACGGCCTGGGCTGGGGGGTGGAGAACTACGGCGTCGACCCGGATGTCGAGGTGCTGATCTCGCCCGACGACTGGGCGGCGGGCCGCGACACCCAGCTGGAGCGGGCGGTAGCGATGGCGCTGGCAGCGCTGGCGGAACGGCCGCCCGCCAGCCCGCCGGACACCTCGGGTCGGCCATCCCGCGTCCGGCCGCCGCTACCCCCCAGGTGACCACGGGCGCCCCGGCCGTGACCCCGGAGCTGGTCTCCGCCATCTCCCTGTACGGTCCTAAGCCGGAACCGCTGCGGAATCTGCTGGCATCGATTCAGGGAACGGCGGCCGCCCGGCTGGGAACCGCCTTCGTGCCGTACACGCTCGACCAGGTGCACGGAACGCTCGTCGTCCTGACCGGCTGGCGAGATGGACAGGGCGGCGTCGTCAACCAGGACTACCTGGAATACCGGGGCGAAAGGCGGGCGATGGACTTCGGCAGGGTTCAGGAAATCCTGCGCGCGCACCTGGCCGAGCCGATCACGATCCGCCTCGGCGGCCTCGGCCCGGACGCCGCCCCCGAGCCGTTCGCCAGCCAGGGTCGGCCACTGCACGAGCGCTCGTTCAGCGCCCAGGCCGGCGCGCTGGTCCTGGTGGGCTGGCCCGCGGTCGCGCTGGAGTCGGAGGGACGTACCCGGCCGCTGGACGAACTGCGCCGCGACGTGGCTGCCGCGGGGGTGCTGCATCGCTATCACCGGACTCCGTCCGACGTCGACGACGACTTTCACCTGGTCGTCGGGCACTACGCCGGCGCGGAGCCGGAACGCGTGACAGCGGCGGTCAGCGCGGCGCGCGAGTATCTGGCGGCCCATCCGGCTGACGTCCAGGTCGGCCTCGATCAGGTCCGTATCATCGCGTCGGACACCCCGACGCTGGCCTCGCTCCGGTTCAGCTCCGGCCTGCCCGTCCCGGCCGAGGAGATCGCGGCGCTGTACCGCTAGCCGGCTCAGAGGGGAGTCGTGTAGCCGCTGAGCCAGTGGGTCTGCAGCCAGTGGATCGCGTTCGCCCACACGCCGGTGACCTCGAGCACGCCGACCGTGATCAGCATCAGCCCGCCGATCCTGGTGATCAGCCGGGCGTGCCTGCGCGCGAAGCCGAAGATCGACACGCCGCGCTGGAACGCGAACGCGACGATCAGGAACGGGATGCCCAGCCCGAGCGCGTACACGAAGGCGAGCAGTCCGCCTCGCAGCGCGGTGCCGCTGTTCTCCCCGAGCACAAGCACCGCCGCGAGCGTGGGCCCGATGCACGGGGTCCAGCTGAGCCCGAACATGACGCCGAGCAGTGGGGCCCCGGCCAGCCCGGCGCGCGGGCGGTAGGCGGGCCGGAAGATCCGGCCGGCGAAGCTGAACCGGTCGAAGGCACCCATGAACATCAGCCCCAGCAGGATGATCACGCCGCCGAGGATTCTCGACAGGCCGTCGGCGTGGGTCTGGAGCGCGTCGCCGATGCTGCTGACCGCGATGCCCTCGACCGCGAACAGCGCGGAGAAGCCCAGCACGAACAGCAGCGTGCCGAGCATGACCCGGCTGCGCGGCCGCACCTGGGCGCGAACGGGCGCCGCCGTGACGGCCACACTGCCGCCGCTACCACCACCGGCGGCGGTGTCCGCCGCCGTTTCCGCGGGAACGCCGGCGGTGCCGGTGCGGCCGGGCGCGTCGGCCGCCGTTCCCGTCATACCGGTCACGTAGGAGAGATAACCGGGCACCAGCGGCAGGCAGCACGGCGACAGGAACGTGACCGCGCCGGCCGCGGCCGCCACCGGAATGGCAAGCAGCACCGGACCTGAGGTAATCAGGTGCGCCACCCCGCCGCTCATGCCGTTTCCCTCCGCGCTGCCGTGGTCGGCTCCTAACCTACAAGGCCACGGCGGGATCCGGCATAACGGCCGTCGCCGTGGCCAGCGCATCCCGGACCGAGCCCGAGTGAGCGGGCAGCAGCGGCAGCCGCACGGCCGGGCTGGGGATGTGGCCAAGCTCATGCAGGACGGCCTTGATGACGGTCGGGTTGGGCTCGGCGAACAGGCGGGCCGACAGCGGTGCCAGCCGGTGCCCGAGCGACCGCGCGGCGGCGACCTCGGCGGCCCGCCACAGGCCGACCAGTTCGGCGTAGCGGGCCGTGCACACGTGCGCGGACGCGCTGATCGCGCCCGCCGCCCCGAGCGCCAGCAGCGGCGAGATCAGCACGCAGTCGCCGGCCAGCACGCTGAACCCGTCCGGCAGGCCGGCCATCATCTCGACCGTGTCGGGGTCAAGCGCGCCAGGGGAGTGCTTGACCCCGATGACCGCCGGAAGCTCCGCGATGCGGCGCATGGCGGCCCAGCCGACGCGCTGGCCGGTGCGGTAGGGGATGTTGTAGACGATGAGGGGAACGGGGCTGTCGGCGGCCAGTGCCCGGAAATGGGCGACCGTGCCCTCCTCGCCGGGGCGGTTGTAATAGGGCACCACGACCAGGGCGCCCCGGACCTGCGGCCATCGGGCCAGCCCGGCGAGGGCCGCCGTGGTCCGGCGGGTGTCGTTTCCGCCGGCGCCTGCGATCAGCGGCGCGGCCCGGTCGCCGCAGACGGCGGCGCAGATATCCAGCACCCGGCCGCGCTCCTCGTCGGTCAGGGTCGGTGCCTCGGCGGTGGTGCCGAGCGCCACGATCCCGGTGGCGCCGTCGTCGAGCACCCGGTGCGCGAGCGCCTCCAGGGCGGCCGCGTCGAGGTCGCCGTGCCGGTCGAAGGGCGTGATCAGCGGTACGAACAGGCCGGCCAGCGGTGCCGTCGTTCCCGGTCTCTGCAGTGCGTCCATGGCGACGATGCTGCCGGGTAACGACTATGCAGGTCTAGTTCACGTTTCTTGTACTACGCGTAAGCTTAGCTAATGCTTGATGTGCGCAGGCTCAGGCTGCTGCGGGAGCTGGCCAGGCTCGGCACGATCGCAGCGGTGGCAGACGCTTTCTCCTACACGCCCTCGGCCGTGTCCCAGCAACTCAGCGCGCTTGAGCGGGAGGCGGGCGTGCCGCTGGTGCGGCGCGTCGGCCGCCGGGTGGAGCTCACTCCCGCCGGTGCGGGCCTGGCCGCGCGGACCGAGCCGGTACTGGCGCTGCTGGAGGAGGCCGCGGCCGCGCTGGCGGCCGAGCGGGCCGAGCTGGCCGGGATGCTGCGGATCGGGGCGTTCCCTACCGCCGTCCGCACGCTGCTGCCCGGTGCGCTGGTGACGCTCGGGGGCCAGCATCCGCGGCTGGAGCTGCAGGTGACCGAGCTCGACCCGGCTCAGGTGCCGGACGCGCTGCGGACCGGGGCGCTCGACATCGCGCTCGTGCACGAGTACGACTACGTGCCCGCCGAGCCGGACCCGGCACTAGAGACGCGCCCGCTGCTGGACGAGACGATCTACCTGGCCGCCGCTTTGCCCGTGCCGGGGCCGGCGAGTGACGCGGTCCGGCAGTGCGCCGGGCTGCCGTGGATTGCCGCCAGCCCCGGCACGCTGTGCCACCTGATGACCGAGCGGCTGTGCCAGGCGTCCGGCTTCAGCCCGCGGATCCGCCATCGCGCGGATGACTTCGCGACCGTGCTCGCGCTCGTGGCCGCCGGCCAGGGCGTGGCGCTGGTCCCCGAGCTGGCGCTGGCGGACGGCACGGCC
>JASHOV010000081.1 GCA_030038495.1 Streptosporangiaceae bacterium | reverse complement strand
TTGCACTCACAGGTCCGCCCGCCCAGGTGGTAGGGGATGACGTGGTCGATGTCGCTGCGCTGTGCTGGCCTTCTGCAGCCCGGGGCGGTGCAGGTCGGATTGCGGATCTTGATGAGGTGGTCGAGGAGTCTGCTCGGCCGGTACGCCGCGGTCTGGCGGGAGTGATCGCAGGTCCCGCGCTGCAGCCATTCGAGCCGCAGGTTCGCGAGCCAGGCCGCGACCGGGCCGTCGGCGGCGAGCGGGGGTGCGGGCCCGGGCGGGAACGGCGGGCCGGTGGGTGGTGCCGGTCCCGGGCCGGGCCGCGGTGGCGGTGATTTCGTGCACGCGTGGGCGAGCGGCTGGCCGTCCTGGGTGGTGATCGTGAGGCAGTATCTGGTGTCGTCCCGGGTCGCCATCTCCCCGGCCAGATCCCGGCAGGTCCACGCGTCGGCCGGGCCGTAGCCGCCGGCCTCGCCGGGGTTATTGGTCAGGCCCAGCCAGGCGCTCAGCGGCATGGTCAGGTGCAGGGTCCCGCGCGGGCCGGACGGCCACTGCACGGGCTGAGCCGGCGTGCCGGGCGGCGGTGGGCCGGGCGGCGGATCGCCGGATCCGGGCCTGGCCTGCTCGGGCGGGGGCGGCAGCAGGGTGTCGGGCGGCTGGCCGGTCAGCAGCGCGACAAAAACCGCGGCCGCGATCTGATCTAGCGTGCCGGGCGCGCCCGCGGCCTTGAGGCCTTTCGCGAGCGTGGTGATGTGCTCGTCGGCGAGCATGGCCTGGGCTGCGGGCAGCTCCCGTCCGGCGATTGCCCCGTTCCCGGAGTGCTCGTTCCACCACTCCACCCGGGCCTGCTTGCGGGCTTCGCGCTGGCGGCGTCGTCCGGCCTGCGGGTCGGCGGCCAGCACCGCACGGCGCAGCGCTGCGCGCAGCTGGCTGCTGGTCATCTCGGTCGCGGCCTGCAGATGCCCGCAGGCGATGATCGAGGCCTGCAGCCAGGGCAGTGGCGACAGCTCCTGGACGAATATCTCGGCCTTGCGGACGTCTATCTCGCCCCGCCGTAGCCACTCGAACACGTCGTCGAGCATGGCCAGGCCGGCCGCGAAGTCCGCGAGCCGGGCGGCCGTGCCGTCGGGCAGGGTCAGCGCCACCGCGATCTCCGCGGCCGCGCGCTCGGCGGACGCCGGCCCGGCATTGTGTACCTCGGCCCGGCGGCGGGATGCGAGCTCGTCGATAGCCGCCAGCTCGACGGCCGCCTGCCAGGATGCGGTGCGGCGGGCGGCGCGCGCGACGCCCACTAGCTCGTCGTCGGTCAGGCGGCGCATATCGGCGTCCAGTGCCTGGCCGGTTAGCTCCGCCAGGACCGAGCATGGCGGCATGAGGTCAGCCCGTCCGCCGGCCTCGAATGCGCCCGCGTGCGGCGTGGCGAACCGGCTCTCGGGCCGGTGAGTGAATCCGGCGCCGATAACGTCCGTGATCCCGGGCTCGCTGCTCGGGCGGGCCGCGGGCCAGTCCACCCACGTCCGATGCCGATCGTGCTTAGCGCTGCCCATTGCCGCCGCTTCGCCTTTCGTCCTCCCGGCCGGTCGTCCGCCAGCCCCGCCGATGTCTTTCGATCACAGTATCGAGCGGGTATGACATTCTCGCGGCGCGCATCTGTACGGATCAGCCGTCCGGTGTTACGCCTGAAAGGAGGAACGAGCTGCGCCGTTCACGACCTGGGCCCGAGGAGCCGGCCATGACCACAGCCGACCAGAGCGAACTCCTTATCTCCGAGCGCGTGGCGGGCGGCATCCTGCCCAAGGTGCTCACCACGTTCGACATGGTGGCGATCTTCGTCGCCATCGTGCTGTTCATCACGAACTCGGCGGTCATGCAAGGCGCGGGCCCGGCCTCGTTCGGCTGGTGGATCATCGGCTTCGTCGTGTTCCTGATCCCGTGCGCGATCGCCACCGGGCAGCTCGGCGTGATGTTTCCCGGCGAGGGCTCTATCTATCTGTGGACCCACAAGGCGTTCGGCGCGTTCTGGGGATTCTTCGCCGGCTTCTGCGCCTGGTGGCCGGGAGTGCTCGTGATGGTGGCGACGGGCACGGCTGCCATCGGGTTCATCAACTACGCTTTCCCTTCCACCGCCAGCTGGTCGGTGCAGGAGCAGGGCGCGGTCATCGTCGGCATGATCATCTTGTCCGCCGTGCTCGCGGTGCTGCGCTTCCGCGTCACCCAGACGGTTGTCAACGTCGTGTTCGTGCTGTACGGGCTGGCGATCCTGGCCATGTTCGCGGCCGGCATCGTGTTCCTGGCCAGGGGCCACCACGCGGTGGTCAACCCGTGGGACTTCTCCGCCTACAAGCCGAGCGCGGGGCTGGGCATCAACTTCACGAACTGGACGTTCTTCGGTCTCGTGGTGCTTGCGCTGCTCGGTGTCGAGGTGCCGCTGAACATGGGCGTCGAGATCCGTCAGACGCGGTCGGTGACCCGCTACCTGCTGTGGGGCTCGGCCGTCGTCATCATCGCCTACCTGCTGGCCAACTGGGCCGTCATGGTGACGGTGCCGGCTAAGTCGGCGGCGAACCCGCCGGCCGTGGCCCAGGCGGTCGGCGTGGCGTTCGGCTCGGTGCCCGGGAAGATAACGGCGATCGTGCTGGCGCTGTTCTTCCTGTTCATCACCGTCGTGTACAACTACTCGTTCGCCCGGCTGATCTTCGTGTCGGGCCTGGATCAGCGACTGCCCGCGATGATGTCGCACGTCAACAGGAACAAGGTGCCCGACGTGGCGGTGTGGGTGCAGACGATCATCGCCGGAGCGTTCGCGCTGATCGCGTACGTGCTCGTGCCGAGCCTGGTCGGTGGCGGCGCCAGCAGCGCGGTGAGCTCAGAAACCAGGATCTACGACATATTGCAGGCCGCCGTGACGGTGATCTGGTGCATCTCGATCGTGGTGCTCTTCATCGACGTGCTGATCATCCTGCGGCGCTACCGTTCCCAGTTCGAACAGCGCCGGATCGCGCATCCGGCCGTCTTCTGGGCGTGCTCGATCGTCGGTGGCATCGCCGCGTTCATCGGCATCGTGTCGACGCTGTCCGGGTCCTGGAACGCGGCCCTGATCACCAATGACACCGGCGTGCTGAAGATCGGGAGCGTGGCAATCGACTACGGCACCTGGTTCTGGTGGGTCGGCGGGATCACCCTGATCTCGCTGGCCGTCGGCTCGGTGCTCTACGTACTCGGGCGCCGCACGTCGCCGCCGACGCGCGGGCTGCACCGGGCCGGGCGCGCGGTGATACCACGACCGGACGGTAGCTAGCCGAACCGCTAGCCGAATTGGGGGGCGCGCTTCTCCCGCAGCGAGGCGAGGCCCTCGCGGACGTCGTCACCCATGAACGTCAGCATCTCGTAGGCGGCCGACTGGTCGAAGATGGGCCCGGCGCCGCGGATCCAGCCGTTCAGCGCGCGCTTGGTCAGCCGGATCGCCAGCTGAGGGCCGGTGGCCAGGTGATCGGCGACGCGCAGTGCCTCGGCGAGCACCTCGTCCTTCGGCAGCGTCTTGGAGACCAGGCCGATCCGTTCGGCCTCCTCGCCCGTCACCATCTCGCCAGTCATCAGGTAGTACTTCGCCTTGGCCAGCCCGCACAGCAGCGGCCAGATGATGGCGGCGTGGTCGCCGGCCGCGACCCCGAGCCGCACGTGCCCGTCACCGAGCCGCGCGTCGGCCGCGCAGATGCTGATGTCGGCGAGCAGCGCGACGACCAGGCCGGCCCCGACCGCGACGCCGTTGATGGCCGACACGATCGGCTTCTCGCAGTTGACCATGTTGTAGACCAGGTCGCTCATCTCGGCGAGCATGTGCGTCGTCCGGCCGTAGTCGCCCATCTGCCGCTCGACCATCGCCAGGTCGCCGCCCGCGGAGAACGCGCGACCCGCGCCGGTGACCACCGCGACCCTGGTCTCCTCGTCCCGGCCGATGTCCGCCCAGACCCGAGCGAGCTCGGCGTGCATCTCCTCATGGGCCGCGTTCAGCACCTCCGGCCGGTTCAGGGTGATGAGCAGGAGGCCGTGCGGCCGGCGCTCGAAACTGAGGTGCTGGTAACTGTCCAGGTCCATGCGGGCGAGCGTCCTCTCGA
>JASHOV010000001.1 GCA_030038495.1 Streptosporangiaceae bacterium | reverse complement strand
CGCCGCCCTCGTGGATCAGGCCCATCGCGATGCCCGCGACCATGTCCTTCAGCGGCACGCCCGCGTCCAGCAGCGACATCGTGGACGCGCAGACCGAGCCCATCGAGGTCGAGCCGTTCGAGCCGATGGCCTCCGATACCTGCCGGATCGCGTAAGGGAACTCCTCGCGAGTCGGCAGCACCGGGATCAGGGCGCGCTCGGCCAGCGCACCGTGGCCGATCTCGCGCCGCTTGGGCGAGCCCACCCGGCCGGTCTCGCCGGTCGAGTACGGCGGCATGTTGTAGTTGTGCATGTAGCGCTTGGTGCGCTCGGGGTTGAGCGTGTCGATCATCTGCTCCATCCGGAGCATGTTCAGCGTCGTAACGCCGAGCACCTGCGTCTCGCCGCGCTCGAACAGCGCCGAGCCGTGTACCCGCGGCACGACGCCCGCCTCGGCCGACAGCTGGCGGATGTCCTCCAGCCCGCGGCCGTCGATGCGCAGCCCGTCCCGGATGATCCGCTGCCGGACCAGCTTCTTGTTCAGCGCCCGGAACGCCTCGCTGATCTCCTTCTCCCGGCCCTCGAACTGAGCGGCGAGCTTCTCGGTGGCCAGCGCCTTGATCCGGTCGGTCTCGTTGCCGCGCTCGTTCTTGCCCGCGATCGTGAGCGCCTGGGCCAGGTCGCTGCCGACCTCCGCCTCCAGCGCCGTGAACACGTCCTGCCCGTAGTCGGGGAACAGCGGGAACTCGGCGGTCTCCTTGGCGGCGTGCCTGGCGACCTCGAGCTGCGCGTCGCACAGCTGCTTGATGAACGGCTTCGCCGCATCCAGCCCGCTGGCGACCGTCTCCTCGGTCGGCGCCACGGCGCCAGAACCGGAGTCAGCGATCAGCCGCAGGGTGCCCGGCGTGGACTCGGCCTCGACCATCATGATCGCGACGTCACCGTCCTCCAGGACGCGCCCGGCCACGACCATGTCGAAGGTGGCCTCCTCAAGCTGGCTGTGCTTGGGGAACGCGACCCACTGGCCCCTGATCAGCGCGACCCTGACGCCGCCGATGGGGCCCGAGAACGGCAGCCCGGCGAGCTGCGTCGACAACGACGCGGCGTTGATCGCGACCACGTCGTACAGGTGATCGGGGTGCAGCGCCAGAATCGTCTCGACGACCTGGACCTCGTTGCGCAGGCCCTTGACGAACGACGGCCGCAGCGGCCGGTCGATAAGCCGGCAGGTGAGGATCGCGTCCTCGGACGGCCGGCCCTCACGCCGGAAGAATGAGCCGGGGATCCGGCCCGCCGCGTACATCCGCTCTTCCACGTCGACGGTCAGCGGGAAGAAATCGTAGCCCTCCCGCGGGGCTTTCGACGCGGTGGTGGTGGACAGCACCATGGTCTCGTCGTCCATGTAGACGACGGACGAGCCGCCCGCCAGCTTGGCCAGCCTGCCCGTCTCAAATCTGATGTTGACAGTGCCGAATGAGCCGTTGTCAATCGTGACATCGGCGGTGTAGACACCCTCCACGGGTGACCTCCTTGACTGAGGTCCCGCGCCTGTCCGCCGCTATTCGGAGCGCCAGGGCCGGCTTGCTAAGCCTGCCGGCCGGTCTTCGATCGAAGCCCTCGGCCCCGCGCCGCCGCCATCCTTTCGTACGGCGGCCGCCGTGACCCGAGAACCACTACCGAGGACCGGCCCCTTGGACGCACTATCAGCGCTCCCGGTCGGAGCCGCGGGACGGTTTTCGATTATCAAAAAGCGCGCGGCGGGTGCCGCGCGCTTGCCTACCGGCGCAGACCGAGCTTTTCGATCAGTGCCCGATAGCGGCTGATGTCCTTCTTCGCGAGATACTGCAGCAGCCGCCGACGGCGGCCGACCAGCAGCAGCAGCCCGCGACGGCTGTGGTGGTCGTGCTTGTGCACCTTGAGGTGCTCTGTCAGGTCAGAGATCCGCTTGGTCAGCAGCGCAACCTGGACTTCCGGCGATCCGGTGTCACCCTCATTGGTCGCGTGCCCAGCGATGATCTCCTGCTTCACCGTAGTTTCGAGCGGCACGTTGCTCCCTTTAGCTTGTTAAATCCGGGTCGAAGCCCAGGTCAGGTCACGGTTGAGATCGCGCCCGCCCAGGGCGGTCAGCCGCTTGAGGGCGCAGCTAACCGGGCCGGATGCTCCGGCCGACCCTTAACGTTACCACGCGCCAGTCCCCGTCCAGGCCGTTACCAGCCCGGAGAGCGTTACCGAGAGCGTTACCGACGGCGTTACCAAAATGTTACCATATGCGCCATCCCAGCTGCGGTCGCCGGCGTGTATACGTCGGTAACCCCGTCGTAGTGGCGTCCACTACGGGAGGAATGGCCCGTGCTTGCTGGCGACGACTTCCAGGAGTTCTACCAGGTCGGCTACGGCCGGACGGTCGCCATGGTCACCGCCATAACCGGCAGCAGGCACGAGGCCGAGGACATCGCGCAGGAGGCCTATTCCCGCGCGCTGGCCCGGTGGTCGCGGCTGCGCGGCTACGACCTGCCCGAGGCCTGGGTCCGCCGGGTAGCGATCCGGCTGGCCATCGACTCCGGGCGCCGGCTGCGGCGCGGCCTGCTGATCTCGGTCCGGATGGCCGCCGAGCCCCAGCCGGCGGGCCCCGAGCCCGGCGACGACCTCAAGTACACGGCACTCGGCGCCGCCCTGGCGGACCTGCCGGTGCGCGAACGGATCGTGGTCGTCCTGCACTACCTGGCCGACCTGCCGGTCGAGACGATCGCCCGCGAGTGCGGGCTGCCGGCCAGCACGGTCAAGGCCCGCCTGGCCGCCGGGCGGCGGCACCTGGAGCAGCGCCTGACCCACCATCCCGAGGCGGTGGTCTGATGAACGACCTTGACCTGCGCGAGCAATTCGAGCAGTGGGCCGAGCCGCTGCGGGTGACGCCGGCACCGGACGTCGAGCAGCTCAGACGGCGCGCCCGCCGCCGGTCGGCCCGGCGCTTCACCGTCGCCGCGTCCGCGGTCGCGATGGCCGGGCTGGCCTGCGTGCTGTTCACCGGCTTCCAGGAGGCGAACCAATCCACGCTGGCGCCCCACGAGCGGAGCTACCAGCCGCCGACACCGTTCGTGCACCAGCGGTATACGGCCCCGCGCGCGGCGCCGTTCGAGCTGGTCTTCGGCCACCACGAACAGCTCGTGCGGGTCGTCGATGCTGCCAGCGGCCTGACTGTGTTCGCCTCAAAGCCGCTCGGGCCTGACCCTGACGCGGATTCGTTCTTCGCCGTCGCGGCCGCGTCCAGCGACCGGCTGTTCGTCCTCGCCCAGCAGGGCAGGCAGGGACCCACCAGCTTCGATATCCTGCGCGTCGGCGCGGGCGCCGCCGGGATCGCACCGGTCATGCCCGGAGTGTCACTGCCGCCCGGCACTCACGTCTACCACATGACGGTTAACCCGCAGGGCACCCGCCTGGCGCTCAACACGAGCGGGTTCGGCGGCGCAAACTGGCGCCTGCAGGTTTACAACCTCATCACCGGTGCGCTCCTGGACAATTTCAGCGAGTCCGGCGGGGCGCTGAACCTGCAGTACTGGCCATCGGCCGACCAGCTTGCGTTCAGCTGGCTGGCCAGCCCCGGTGGCGACGGCAGCGGCCTCCGCGTGCTCGACACCGCCGAGCCGGTCAGGAGCAACTCGCCGGGCGCCCTGCTGGCGGACTCAACGCTGGTCCCGGCTGCGCGCGGCTTCGCGGTCGGCATGTTCACTACTGACGGCGCCGTCGCGATCGTCGTGGACCAGTCGCACCAGCCGAGGCAGGTGGTTGAGTACTCCGTCGCCACCGGCAGGGTGCTGCACTCGATCACGCTCGGGCCGGCCTGGAACGGCAACCAGTCGGAGAAAATCTGCGGAGTGCTGTGGGCCAGCAGTGACGGTGCGGACCTGGTAACCCAGTGCATGGGCCTCCAGCAGGAGGTCGTCAACGGCAAGGCCACGCGCGTCCGGCTCGCCGTCACAGTCCGGCCCAACGACTTCTGGTGGCTGCCGGCGCCCACCTTCGCCTGGTGACGACGCGGCTGTCAGCCAAAGAAGTCGTCCATCTCGGCGGCGTCCTCGGCGAACGACCAGAATTCCTCGGCCTCCCCGTGCTCAATGTGCCAGATGTGCACCTCGTTCATGGCGAGCGTCCGTCCGCCCCGCTCGGCGTGCACGGTGACCAGGACGATGCCGTGCATGTCGTTGGCCAGGATGTCGTGCACGTCGAGCCGGAACGTACCGTCGGTTACCTCCATGAGCTGGCCGAAGAGGTCGAAGACCTGCTCCCGGCCGGAGTACGTGCCGCCTAGCTGGTTCGCGCCGCCGTTGTGCCACACGATGTCCTCGGCCAGCAGTGACCGCACACCGTCCAGATCACCGTCGGCAAAGGCCGCGTACCCCTGCCGGATAAGCTCCTCGTTCGTCGCGTTCGCCGAGCCGGCCGGCACCCTGGCATCGCCAGGGTGCGGCCGCTCTCCGTGCCCAAAAGCCATCCCGCCACCCTTCGTCCTGGCCGACCGGCCTGCTACCGGGTCTGTGACGGTACGGTAACGCAGCGTCATGCGGTCGGAACGGTAACCCGACGTGCTGGCCCTCATCGCGGCCGCGAATCCGCCAGTCAGTCCGCGGTCAGCAGTTCCCTGGCCGCGTCGACGTCGCCGTGCATCTGCGCGACCAGCTCGCCCACCGAGGCAAACTTCACCGTGTCGCGCAGCCGCTGGCTGAAGTCCGCGCCCATGTGCGCGCCGTAGAGGTCCAGGTCGTCCCGATCGAGCGCGTACGCCTCGACGCTTCGTTCCCGCCCGTCGAATGTCGGGTTGGTACCCACCGAGATCGCGGCCGGCCAGCGCTCGCCATCGGAGCCGTCGTCATCCACCGCGACGAGCCAGCCCGCGTACACGCCGTCCGCCGGGATCGCGGTGTGCGGCAGCGTCTCCAGGTTCGCGGTCGGGAAGCCCAGGGCGCGCCCGCGCCGGTGCCCGCGCACCACGATGCCCTCGACCCGGTGCGGACGGCCGAGGTCGAGTGCGGCACCGGCCACGTCTCCCGCAGTCAGCTTGGCCCGGATCTCGGTGGAGGAGATGCGCACCCCGTCGTCGGCCAGCAGCGGCACGCCCTCCACGCTGAAGTCGTATTTCTCCCCCAGCTCGGCCAGCTGCGCGACATCGCCTGCGGCCTTGTGGCCGAACCTGAAGTCCTCGCCGACGACAACACGGGCAGCATGCAGCCGGTCAACCAGGACGATCTGGACGAACTCGTCCGGCCCGAGGCGGGAGAACTCCAGGGTGAACTCGATCACGCACACCGCGTCGACGCCCAGGCCGGCCAGAAGCACGGACTGGCGGCGGGCCGTGCACAGAAACGGCGGGTGCGAGCCCGGACGCACGACCTCCTCGGGATGCGGATCGAACGTCACGACCACAAGCGGCAGCCCGAGCGCGCCCGCAACCTCCCCGGCGCGCGAGACGACTCGCTGGTGACCGCGGTGCACACCGTCGAAATTGCCGATGGTGACCACCGATGGACCCCAGTCGTCAGGCACCTCCGCCGGGCCCTGCCATCGCTGCATGTGTTACAAACCCCCCGATACTCGGGTGCGTCTTGCGGCGGTAACCCAAGCCACGTTAGCCTCCAGCCGGCTCGAACACGACGAGTGACCGGGCCCGCCCGTCTTCCTCGGTCAGCAGCGCGATCAGCGCGCCGTCCGGCCCGAACGCGGCTACCGGCGCGGCGCCGCTGCCCAGGGCGGGCAGCCGTCCGCCGTGCCCGATCAGCCGCGCCTCGTCCTGCGACAGCTCCCGGCGCGGGAACGCGGCCGCCGCCGCGTCGCCGATCGCGGTCAGCTCAAGCCGCTCCGCGAGTTCCTCGAGCGTGCTGGCCTGGCCGATCCGGTACGGCCCCACCCGGGTGCGGCGCAGCGCGGCCAGGTGACCGCCCACGCCGAGCGCCGTGCCCAGGTCACGGGCAAGCGCGCGGATGTAGGTGCCGCTGGAGCAGGTTACCCGGACGTCGACGTCCATCACCTCGCCGGCGCGCCGGACCCCGTCGACGGCGAACTCGCTGACGGTCACCGCGCGGGCCGCCAGCTCCGGCGCCGCCCCGGCGCGCGCCAGCCGGTATGACCGCTGCCCGCCCACCTTGATCGCGCTTACCCCCGGCGGAACCTGCAGGATGTCCCCGGTCAGGCCGCCGACCGCGGCCAGCAGCTCGGCGTCAGTGACGTTGAGGGCGGGAACGGCGGCAATCGGGCTGCCCTCGGCGTCGTCGCTGTCGGTGCTCTGGCCCAGCCGGACCGTACCCGTGTACTCCTTGTCCTTCAGGGCCAGGTGACCGAGCAGGCGAGTGGCCTTCTCGACGCCGACGACGAGCACGCCGGTCGCCATCGGGTCCAGCGTGCCCGCGTGCCCGACGCGCCTGGTGCCCGCGAGCTTGCGGATCCTGGCGACGACGTCATGACTCGTGATCCCCTTCGGCTTGTCGACGATTATCAGTCCGCTCGCCGTCGTCATCGCTCGTCCAGCAGGACCTTGAGGGCGGAGACGGCCGCGTCCGGGCCGCCGGAAGCGGAGAACCCGGCGGCCCGGGCGTGGCCACCTCCGCCCAGCGCAGTGCAGGCCTTGGCCACATCGATAAGTTCCTTCGATCGGACGGAGACCTGCCAGTCTCCCCTGTCGTCCTCCTTGAGGACCACGGCCACCTCGGCTTCAGCCGTCTTGCGCACTTCGTCGATGACGGACTCGGCCGCATCCATCGGCAGCGGTCCGCGGTCAGCTCTGGTCACCGTCGTCCACACCAGGCCCAGGCCGCCGCACGCTTCAGCGTCGAGCTGGGCGCGGTCGAGGGCCCTGGCGAGCATTCCGAGGTAGCCAAACGGGGCGGTGTCGTAGAGGTGGCGGGAGACCAGCGCCGGGTCGATGCCGGTGCGAAGCAGACGCGCGGCCAGCTCGTGGACCCCGGGCGTCGTCGAGGAGAACTTGAACGAGCCGGTGTCGGTGACCAGGCCCGCGTAGACGCAGAGCGCGACGTCGGGGGTCAGGGGGATGCCCAGCCGGTCGATGAGCTCGCAGGCGAGCACGGCCGTCGCGGCGGCGGCCGGGTCCACCAGGTTGACGGTGCCGAAGCCGGTATTGGACGCGTGGTGATCCAGCACGATCAGCTCGGCCGCGTCCGCCGCCGCGGGAGCGAGCGCGCCCAGCCGGTCGATACCCGCGGCGTCGAGTGTGACCATCACCTGCGGCCGGGCGGGGACGTCGGCGGGCGGCCTGAGCAGGTCAAGGCCGGGCAGGAACCGCAGGATCGCCGGCACCTCGAACGGGGAGTCGCCGAACGAGGCGATCACCCTCCGGCCCCGGGTCTGCAGCGCCTGCGCCAGACCTAGCATCGAGCCCAGGGCGTCCGCGTCCGGCCGCACGTGGCACGCGAGGCAGATCTGGTCGGAACGGTCGTTACCAGCACTGGCCAGAATCTTGGCGGCGCGGGTCCAGTCAGCCGCAGTAATCGGGCCGGATGGCACGGGAGTCAGCGCCGCTGGCCGATGCTGCGCCCGGGCGGATAGTGCCCGAGCGGTCCATCCCCGAAGCCGTCCTCGTCGTCGTCGTCGTCGTCATCATCGGCGAAGTCGTACTCGTCGTCATCCTCGTCGGCGGCAGCCTGACGGTACGGGTCGGCGTCCCCGGCCGGGACGGCGTCCGCGCGGGCTGCGGCCACCGCGGCGTCGGCCTCGCGTGCCCTCGCAACCAGGTCCTCGATGTTCCTGGCGGTGTCGGGCACGGTGTCGCGGGTGAAGCTCAGCGACGGGGTGTGCTTGATCCCCGTCTGCTTGCCGACCTCCGACCTGAGCAGCCCGGTCGCGCTCGCCAGCGCCGCGGCCGTTTCCGCCACTTCCTCGTCGGACCCGTAGACCGTGTAGAAGACCGTTGCGTCGCGCAGGTCACCAGTCACCCTCGCCTCGGTGATGGTCACGAACCCGAGCCGGGGGTCCTTGATCCGCCGTTCGAGCATCTCCGCCACGATCTGCACAATCCGATCGCCGAGCTTCCGGGCTCTGGCCTGGTTTCCGCGTGGCACTGTCATGCCGTCACTCCCGTCACTCGCCCTCGCCCCTCACTCATCGTCGCCCGTAACTCATCGTCGACAGTCAGCAGCCGCCGGCGCGCGGTCAGCAGCTCGATCTCGGGGCGCCCCGCCACGAAGCGCTCGCACGCCTCCAGCACTGCCGCAGCATTCGCCGCGGTCGAGCTGACCACGGCGATGCCGATCTCGGCGCGGCGGTGCAGTTCAAGGTGCCCGGTCTCGCCGACCGCCACGCCGGGGAACCGGCGGTGCACGTCGGCGATGATCGGCCTGACCACCGAGCGCTTCTGCTTCAGCGACCTGACGTCGCCGAGCAGAACGTCCAGGGTCAGGGCGCCTACGTACACGCCGGCCCCATTCCCGAGTGTCGCCGCCCTCTGTGTCGCCCCGTCAGGTCCTGGGCTTCTCGCGCAGCTCGAACGTCTCGATCGTGTCGCCGACCTTGACGTCGTTATAGCCGATGCCGATACCGCACTCGAAGCCCTCCCGGACCTCGGTAGCGTCGTCCTTGAACCGGCGCAGCGAATCGACCGTGAGGTTGTCGGAGATCACCACGCCATCCCGGATCAGCCGCGCCTTGCTGTTGCGGGTAATCGTGCCGGAGCGGACGATGGAGCCGGCCACGTTGCCCACGCGCGGTACCCGGAAGACCTCCCTGATCTCGGCCGTGCCGAGCTGGACCTCCTCGAAGATCGGCTTGAGCATGCCCCTGAGCGCGGCCTCGACTTCCTCGATCGCCTGGTAGATGACCGAGTAGTAGCGGATGTCGACGCCCTGACGCTGGGCCAGCTCGCCCGCCCGGCCGGCCGGCCGGACGTTGAAGCCGATGATGACCGCTTCGGAGGCGATGGCGAGGTTGACGTCGTCCTGAGTGATCGCGCCGACGCCACGGCCGATCACGCGCAGCTGGACCTCCTCGCCGACATCGAGCTGCAAGAGCGCGTCTTCCAGTGCCTCCACCGAGCCGGACACGTCGCCCTTGATGATGAGCAGCAGCTCTTCGCGCTCGCCGGACTTGAGCGCCGACTCCAGGTCCTCCAGCGTGACCCGCGGCCGCCGCTGCGCGAACATCGCGCTGCGCTCCCTGGCCTCGCGCCGCTCGGCGATCTGCCTGGCCACCCGGTCGTCGTCGACGACGATGAAGCTGTCTCCGGCGTCGGGCACGCCGGTCAGGCCGAGCACCTCGACCGGGCGGGACGGTGGTGCCTCGCGCACCTGCTCGCCGTTCTCGTCCAGCATGGCCCGGACCCGGCCGTAGGCCTCGCCGCACACGATGGAGTCGCCGACGCGCAGCGTGCCCCGTTGCACCAGCACGTTCGCGACCGGGCCGCGGCCCTTGTCCAGGTGCCCCTCGATGGCCGTGCCCTGGGCCTGCTGGTTCGGGTTCGCCCGCAGGTCCAGCTCCGCGTCGGCGGTCAGGATGACCGCCTCGAGCAGCGCGTCGATGCCGGTCTTGTTGCGCGCGGACACGTCCACGAACAGGGACTGACCGCCGAACTCCTCGGCCACCAGGCCGTACTCGGTCAGCTGGGCCCGGACCCGCTGCGGGTCGGCGCCCTCCTTGTCGACCTTGTTGACCGCGACCACGATCGGAACGCCGGCCGCCTGGGCGTGGTTGAGCGCCTCTGTGGTCTGCGGCTTCACGCCGTCGTCGGCCGCCACGACCAGGATCACCAGGTCGGTCGTCTCGGCACCGCGGGCCCGCATGGCGGTGAACGCCTCGTGGCCAGGGGTGTCGATGAAGGTGATCTTCCGGTCCTGACCGTCCACCACTGTGTCGACCTGATAGGCGCCGATGTGCTGGGTGATGCCGCCCGCCTCGTGCGCGACCACGTTGCTGTGCCGGATCGCGTCGAGCAGCTTGGTCTTGCCGTGGTCGACGTGACCCATGACCGTGACCACC
>JASHOV010000080.1 GCA_030038495.1 Streptosporangiaceae bacterium | reverse complement strand
AACGTCAGCACGAGCAGGCGACTCGGGTCGAGCCCCCGGCTGGTCACGCGGTGAACGACGGATTCGACGATCGTCGTCGTTTTGCCTGTGCCTGGGCCGGCCAGCACCAGCAGCGGGCCGCCTTCGTGCTCGATCACCCGGCGCTGCGCAGCATCCAGCCCGGGCGGGTCCGGCAGCGGGCCGGTCTCGCGCACGAGGCGGTATACGGGCGACGCGATGTCCATCTCGCGTTCGATTCCAGCAGACGCCACCGACAATGGCAGCGGTATTGCCGTCAGCGAATACCGACGATGGCGGTAGTGCGGGCGCGGCGCATGTCGATCCGCTGCGCCCCGTCCCCGCCGGTGCGGCGCAGGGGCGTGCCCTCAGCCTCGTAGTGCGCGAGCGCCGAGCGCTCATGGCCGGCCAGCAGCGCGCCATCCGCATGCACCACCCGCCACCATGCGACCCCGCCACCCCACAGCGCCATCACCCGGCCCACCTGACGTGGACCGCCCGCGCCGAGGAACTCCGCGACATCGCCGTAGGACATGACCTGACCGCGCGGTATTGAGTCGACGACATCCAGGACCCTGCTCGCGTAGTCGTCAACGGCCCGCGTTGGTCGATCGATCGGGCCGGCGGAATCGGAGCGCGCGCGCGGGACGCGCCTGGCTGGCATCACTCCGCCGGATCGCGTTCCGGCCAGCCTGCCTCCGGTCGGCCGGTATCGAATCGGCGAGGGGCCGCGTGCCGACCGGGCGGGCCAGCCGGCACGTGCGGCGGGTAGGCATCGCTGGGACCGCCCGGCGCCGCGTCGGCGGTCAGCGGGTAGCGCAAGGTGAACAGCCGGGACACCGCAACTGCCGTCAGCGCCAGGCTGACCGCACCGAGCAGGCAGTAGAGCACAAGGTCGGTATCGCCACGCGGCCTGACCGGCGGAGCCGGAATGGCGCCGACGCCGCCGCCGAAGTGGCTTGCGGGCCGCGGGCCACCCGACGCGGGCGCCGCGGCCGCGATCCGCCCGGCCGCAACCAGGGCCGCGCCGGCGTTGACCTCGCCGAATCCGACCTGGTCGTCGTACCCGCCGGCCGGCCGGCTGCTCGGCGTCGTGCTGCTGGTGATCGCCCTGATCACCTGCGGATCGGACAGATCGGGGTACTTGGACTTGATCAGCGCGACCACGCCGGCGGTCAGGGCGCAGGCGGGGCTGGTCCCTGTGACGATCCAGTACCTGCCGTCGCGGCCCTGCGCGGGCACCGCCGAGCCCGGCGCCGCAACCTGCACGGACAGGTTGTTGCTCGAGAAGCCGGCGGGCTGGCCACTCTGGGTAAGCGCGCCGACCGCAAGCACGCCGGGATAGTCGGCAGGGAACGAGTACGGCGCCTGCCCGCCAGGACCGCGAGGCGCCTCGCCCGCTGAATTGCCTGCCGACGCCACCACGACCACATTGTGGCCGTAGGCGTCCTGCAGCGCGGACCGCACCTGCCGACTCTGCAGGCTGTACCCGAGGGACATGCTGATCACGGCGGCGTGGTCGGTTACCGCGTACCGGATCGCCGAGGCGAGCTCGTCCTGGCTCTGGTTGACCGACTCGTGCTCGTAGGCCTCGAAGTTCGGATCGCCCTTGTCGGTGATCACCCGGATGGACAGCACCCTGGACTTGGGCGCCACGCCGATAATGCCGCTGCCGCCACCGTCGTGCCCGTGCCCGGCGATCAGGGACGCCATCCACGTGCCGTGCACCCCCCAGTTCGGGTTGGACGGCGAGGTGTGGACGCCGGTCAGGTCCGGCCCCTGGATAACCGCGCCAGTCAGGTCGGAGACAGCGCCGTTCACGCCGCTATCGATGACCGCCACGGTCACGCCCTGGCCCCGTGTGACGGCCCAGGCCGGCTGCACGTTCAGCGCGTCAAGTACCCACATCTCGCTGTCACGGACCGCGTCGGCGTGTGCCGGCGCGGCGAGCAGCAACCCGGCCGCCTGCAGGCAGCCCACGACTACGCCGACCGCCGCCAGCCACCTGCGGCTGGCCGGGGCGATCGCCGGAAGGCGCTGGCCCCGTCGCCGGGTCAGCATCCTGGCGCCCCAGGGCATCTGGGGGCTGGCGGCGAGGCGGCGAGGCGGCTGGCGGCCGCATCGGCCAGGCCTGTCACCAGGCCGTCCATCTCCTGCTTGTAGTACGGGTCGCCGGCCAGTTCGAGGTGCGGCCTGCCGTCGGTGAACCCCGCGGTCGCCAGGATGACGTACGGGCCGCCGGAGATGGCAACCGACAGCTGCCGCTGATTATCGCGGAACGAGGCAGCAGGAGTCCCGGCCACCGCGAGCGGGCGCAGTACCAGGTGATCGCCCGCGGCAGACAGTTCCCTGGCCGCCTCGTGCGCGGCGGCGCTGGCCGGCAGGACGGCGACGCCGAGCGTCACCAGCATGCTGCCCGAGGCGTCGATGTAGGTGGCCCGCAGCATGGCCGCGCAGTGGCCGGCGGCAAGGACCGCGGCGGCGGCCTTCGATACGGCGGCCGCGCAAGTGCCCTGAGACGCGATACCCAGCCTGGTTGCCTCGAGCGACAGCGGCTCGACGGAGTACAGCGCAACCGCAGGAACCTGGTAACGGGCGGTCGCAGGGAAGATCTGCCCGGCCGACATGGCCCGCCACCGCCTGGATATCTCCCAGGCGGTGATCTGCCGCTGCTGCGCAACCGAGAACTGGCGGGGCAGCAACTGCCGCACCACGCCGGCGGCGCCGGCGGCGAGGCCGCACAGTGCGATGACAAGCAGCAGCACCATCGCAACCCAGGCCCGGCCACGTCGCCGCCGGGGTGCCGCCTGGTACCCGGGCGGCGGAGCCAGGCCGCCGA
>JASHOV010000079.1 GCA_030038495.1 Streptosporangiaceae bacterium | reverse complement strand
GCGGGGCAGTGAGTCGACGAACTCCACTGCGCGCGGGTACTTGTACGGCGCGATCCGCTCCTTGACCAGGTCCTGCAGTTCCCTGGTCTTGGCCCCGTCCGCCGCCACTCCCGGCCGCAGGACGACGAACGCCTTCACCAGCTGGCCGCGAGCCTCGTCCGGGATGCCGACGACACCGCACTCGGCGACCTCCGGATGGCCGAGCAGTACCTCCTCGATCTCCGGACCGGCGATGTTGTAGCCGCCAGAGATGATCATGTCGTCGGACCTGGCCTGGTACCAGAAAAAACCGTCGCTATCACGCACGTAGGTGTCGCCGGTGATGTTCCAGCCGTCCTGCACGTACTGCTGCTGCCGCGGGTCGCTCAGGTAACGGCAGCCGGTGGGACCCTTGACCGCCAGGCGGCCGGGCTCGCCGTCGGGCACGGGCCTGCCCTCGGCGTCGAGGATGGCCGCGCGGTAGCCGGGGACCTCGGTTCCGGTCGACCCGGCCCGGATCTGGCCGGGCGTGGCGGAGACGAAGATATGCAGCATCTCCGTGCTGCCGATGCCGTCGACGATCTGGACGCCGGTCGCGTCGTAGAACGCCTGATAGGTGGACTCGGGCAGGTGTTCGCCCGCCGATACCGGACAGCGCAGGCCGCGCAGCCGATCGGCCTTGCCGGCCGCGAGCATGGCCCGGTAGGCGGTGGGCGCGGTGGACACGATCGTGACGCCGTACTCGGCGATGGCATCGGCCAGCTCGGCCGGGGTGGCCCTCTCCAGCAGCAGCGCGGCCGCGCCCGCGCGCAGCGGGAAGAGCAGCACTGCTCCCAGCCCGAAGGTGAACGCCAGCGGCGGGCTGCCGGCGAAAAGGTCCGCAGGCGTCGGCTCCAGGATGCGCGCGGAGTACGTGTCGGCGGTCGCGACCAGATCGCGGTGGAAGTGCATGGCCGCCTTCGGGCGACCCGTCGTTCCCGATGTGAAGGCGATGATCGCGACGTCGTCGGCGGCCGTCTGGACGCTGGCGAAGGCGGTCGGCTTGGCGGCGGCGCGAGCCGTGAGGTCGTCCGCCCCGCCCCCGCCGAAGGGAACGATGCGTACCCCGGCGACGGCTGCGAGTTCCTCGATGAAGCGGTGATCGCAGAGAGCCAGGTCAGCCTGGGCGATCTCGCAGATGCTGGTGAGCTCGGCGGTCCTGAGCATGGGCATCGTGGTGACCGCGACTCCGCCGGCCTTCAGCACGCCGAGCCAGCAGATCGCGAGCCACGGATTGTTCGGTCCGCGGAGGAGGACCCGGTTGCCGGGCACGAGCCCGAGGTCCTCGGTCAGCACCCTGGCGACCTGGCTGGCCTGGGCTGCGACCTCGCCGTACGTCCAGGCCCCTGACGGCGAGAGGAGGCACCGCCGGCTCGCTCCGTGCGCGGCGATCGTCGCGTCCAGCAGCGTGTCCGCGGCGTTGAGCCGATCCGGGTAGTCCAGTCCGGCCGGGCCGAGGTCCAGGTCGGGCCACTGATCTGTCGGCGGGAGGTTGTCGCGGCAGAACGTGTCAGCGTGCGCGGACGGCGAGAGCTGCATGTCCGGACCTTCCTTCGGCATTCTGCCCGGCGGGACGGTCTCAGTATGCCGTTCTTGTGACGATAGTCAATGAAGCGGCGGACGGGGATTAGGCCCGGCCTGTAGGTTCTCCCCGTGACGAGGTTCCTCCAGTGACTGGCGCCGGCGTGGAGCCCTCGGCCGACGCGCTGGCCGCGCAGCCACGCCCGCTGATCGTGACGATCTACGGGCTCTACGGCCGGGATGCCGGCGGATGGCTGAGCATCGCGGGCCTGATCCGGCTGATGGCCGGCCTGGGCGTGGACGAGCCCGCGGTGCGCTCGGCCATCTCCCGGCTCAAGCAGCGCGGCCTGCTCGAGGCACGGCGGGCTGGCGGTGCCGCCGGATACGGCCTGACCGGCCGTGGGCAGGCAATCCTGACCGAGGGGGACATGCGGATCTTCGAACGGCCGCGGGCCAGGATCGAGGACGGCTGGCTGATCGCGGTCTTCAGCGTGCCCGAGGACCAGCGGGCCCGCCGGCACGCGCTGCGTTCCCGGCTCGCCTGGCTCGGTTTCGGATCGGTGGCAGCCGGGGTCTGGATCGCGCCGGCTCATCTGGCGACGCAGACCCGGAGCGTGCTGGCCAGCGACGGGCTGGACGGATACGTGACGCTGTTCACGGCCGGCCAGCTGGCCTTCGGCGAGATCGGGCAGGAGATCGGCCGGTGGTGGGACCTGGACCGGCTGGGGCAGCTGTATCAAGCCTTCATCGACGCCGCTGACCCCGTTCTGACCAGGTGGCAGGACGGGCGGGGGGACTCCGGCCAGGCGTTCGCTGACTACGTGCGGGTACTGACCGCGTGGCGGCGGCTGCCGTTCCTCGATCCGGGCCTGCCGCCCGACCTGCTTCCCGCCGACTGGCGCGGGGCCATGGCGGCCGAGCTGTTCGGCCAGATCCGGGCCCGGCTCGCAGCTCCCGCGGGCGAGTACGCACGGGAGATTTGCGGCTAGTCCGGCCCGCCGTGGCCACGCGGAACGGCGATAACTGGGATCATGGCCAGTGACCCGCTTCGGCGTGCCGCAGCGCCCGCCTACCGGTGTACGGTTGGTTAGCTGCGCTGCGTTCCGGCCGGATCTGTGCAGACATAAGAGGTTTACCGGCCCGGACCAACGCGACGGGGATCTTGACCTAGGAGTGGCCATGTCGTACCAGCCCTACCCGACCGGTGGGTCGTCCTACCAGCCGTATCCGGGCGGAGGAGACCAGATCGGCCAGCGCCCGCCGCAGCCGCGGCCCGTGCGCATCGCTGTCTGGCTCATGTACGGCGGCGCCGCGCTCAGCGCGCTGAGCGCGATCCTGATCCTCGTCGTGAGCTCGAGCATCAGGAACGCCGTGCACAAGGCCCTCGTGAAGGCGAACGCGACCAACCGCGCCAACGGTAAGGCCGTACTGACTGCCGCGCAGATCCACACGGCCGAGAACCTCTACATCGGCGTGATCCTGTTCATCCTGGTGCTGGGCATCGCGCTGTGGGTCTGGATGGCCTGGGCCAACGGCCGCGGCCGTCACTGGGCGCGCATCACGGCCACGGTGCTGTTCGCGATCAACACGCTCTACCTGGTGATCTCGGTGAGCCGGGCAGGCGGGTCGGCGATCTTCGTCGGTCTCAGCTGGATCCTCGGGCTCGGCGCGGTCATCCTGATCTGGCGCCGGGAGTCGTCGCAGTACTACCTCGCCGGCCGGATGAAGTAGCCGCGGCCGACGGAACTACGGCAAAGCCCTGGACCTCGACCAGGGCGGCGGCGTCCCACAGGCGCGACACGCCGACCGCCGCCATCGCCGGATAGTCACGTCCCACCAGCCGCCGCCAGACCGCGCCGATATCGCGGCCGTGGGCCCGGTAGTCGGCCAGGTCCACCGCGTAGACGGTCAGGCTGACCAGCTGATCGGGCGAGCCGCCGGTCGCGGCGAGCGCCGTCAGCAGGTTCGCCAGCGCCCGCTCGAACTGCTCGGCTACCGTGGAGCCGACGATCGAGCCCGAGCCGTCCAGCGCGGTCTGGCCGGCCAGGAAGACCAGCCGGCCAGCGGTGACCGCGACCGCGTGCGAGAAGCCGGACGGGGCCGCCAGCGACGGCGGGTTCACGCGCTCGATACTCAAATGCCCTCCTAGTCGCCGTTCCCCAGCCGGGGCAGACCTGGCCGCCAGCGGGCATGCCGCGTCCCCGTCTCACCCTGCCGGATCAGCTCGAGCCGCGGCCGCGGGCCGTCGGCGCGCCCGGCCTGAGGCGGCCTGCTCCCCGCCTGCCATTGCACCGGCCAGGCCGCGCCCGGCCCGTTGTATCCCTGCGCCGCGGCCGCGTGGAGTGTCCAGTTCGGGTCGTACAGGTGCGCGCGGCCGAGCGCGCACAGGTCGGCGCGGCCCGCCAGGATGATCGAGTTCACGTCGTCATAGGACGAGATCACGCCGACCGCGACGGTGGCGATGTCGACCTGGTTCCTGATCGCGTCCGCGAACGGCGTCTGGTACGAGCGGCCGAAGGCGGGCTGCTCGTCCGGCGTGACCTGCCCGGTCGACACGTCGATGGCGTCCGCGCCGGCCGCCTGGAATGCGCGGGCGATCTGAACGGCATCCGGGCCGGTGATGCCGCCCGGCACCCAGTCGGCGGCGGAAATGCGCACCGTCATGGGCTTGCCGGCCGGCCAGACCGCGCGCATCGCCGCGAACACCTCGAGCGGGTAGCGCAGCCGGGCCGCCAGAGAGCCGCCGTAGCCGTCGGTGCGCTGGTTGCTGACGGGCGAGATGAACGAGGACAGCAGGTAGCCGTGGGCACAGTGCAGCTCGACCAGATCGAAGCCGGCCCGGTCGGCCGCCAGGGTCGCCGCCACGAACTGGGCCTTGATCTGGCCAAGCTCGGCCCGCCCCAGTTCACGCGGTACCTGGTTGACCCCGGCCAGGTAGGGCAGCGGGGACGGCCCGCAGACCTCCCAGTTCCCTTCGGGCAGCGGCTGATCGATGCCCTCCCACATCAACCGGGTCGAGCCCTTCCGGCCGGAGTGACCGAGCTGGAGCCCGACCCTGGCCCGGGACGAGCCGTGCACGAACGTGGTGATTCGCCGCCAGGCCGCCTCGTGGTCGGGGGAATACATTCCCGCGCAGCCCGGCGTGATCCGCCCGTCCGCGCTCACGCAGACCATCTCCGTCATCACCAGCCCGGCGCCGCCGAGGGCCTTGCCGCCCAGGTGCACCAGGTGGAAGTCCGACGGCGTGCCGTCGGCCGCCGAGTACATGTCCATGGCGGACACCACCACCCGGTTGGCCAGCTCAAGCTCGCGCAGCCGGAACGGCTGGAACATCGGCGGGACCACGTCACCCGGTCCGGCACCGCGGCGCTTGCAGGAACCGGCGAACCAGGCATCCATCCGCTGGGCGAACTCGGGGTCGCGCAGACGCAGGTTCTCATGGGTGACCCGGCGGCTGCGGGTCATGATGTTGAACGCGAACTGCTCGGGCTCCTGGCCGGTGTACTGCCCGAGGTTCTCGAACCACTCGAGGCTCGCCTGGGCCGCCCGCTGCGTCGAGGCGACGACCGGCCGGCGCTCGGCCTCGTATGCCGCCAGCGCCGCGTCTATGCCTTGAGTCTTGTGCTCATGCAGGCAGGCGGCGAGCGCGAGCGCGTCCTCCATGGCCAGCTTGGTGCCGGAGCCGATCGAGAAGTGCGCGGTGTGCGCGGCGTCGCCGAGCAGTACGACGTTCCCATCTCGCCAGCTACCGCAGCTCTGGGTGCCGAAGCTGAGCCAGCGGGAGTTGTTGGCGAGCAGCCGGTGGCCGCCGAGGACCCCGGCGAACAGTTCGCCGATTCGCTCGACCGAGGCGAGGTCCGACTGGCCGGGTGCGAGCCGGGCTGCGGCCCCGGCTAGCTTCTCGAATCCGGCCGCCCGCCACACGTCGTCGTGCATCTCGGCGATGAACGTGCTGCCGGTGGCGTCGTAGGGATAACCGTGAATCTGCATGACGCCGTACGGCGTGGGCTCGATGTAGAACTTGAAGGAGTCGAAGACCAGGTCGGTACCCAGCCACATGTACTTGCAGTTGCGAAAGTCAATTTCGGACCGGAACGCGGCACTGCGGCGGTTGCGGATCGCTGAGTTGGCGCCGTCGGAGGCGATGACCAGGTCGTACTCGGCGGCCAGCGCGGCTACGTCGGGCGCCTCGGCCCGGAAGTGGATGGTCACGCCCAGCTCGGCACAGCGACGCTGGAGTAGGTCGAGCAGCCGGCGCCTGCTCATCGCGGCGAAGCCGTGCCCGCCGCTGGTGATCACCTCGCCGCGGTAGTGCACGTCGATGTCGTCCCAGCGGGCGAACTCGCGTTCCATCTGGCGGTAGATCACGGGGTCGGCGTTCTCGATGCCGCCCAGCGTCTCGTCGGAGAACACAACGCCGAAGCCGAACGTGTCGTCGGGCGCGTTCCGCTCCCAGACCGTGATATCGGTGTCCGGCAGCAGCTCGCGGGCCAGTGCGGCAAAGTACAGCCCGCCCGGCCCGCCGCCGGCGACCGCGATCCGCACTGCTGCCTCCCGTCGGACGCTGCCCTGTTCCCTCAAGAGTATTGCGCATATACGACGATCGTCAATCTAACGCGATACAAGCTAGCCGGAAGACGCCGAAGGCGCGGCTCCCGTTGATGGGAGCCGCGCCTCGTCGCGGAGCCGCCGGGTGTAGAAGGCCAGCCAGCGGACCATGCCCACGAGCACGACGTACGGCATCAGCTTGACCATGAGCAGTGCGTTGCCGCCCGACACGGTCTCGACGATCAGAACGCGGATAGCTGCCTCGGCCAGAAACGTTACGCCCCAGACCAGCGTGATGACCCGGAAGGCGTGCTGGCCAGAAGGCTGTGCCCACAGGGCCCGGATCCTGCGGCCGCCGGCAGTGTCCTCGCCGCGTGCCTGCAGCCCGATGCGGTACATCAGCGGCCGGCTGGTCAGCAGGGATCCGAGGCACGTGAGCCCGAAGACCGCCGTTGGCACCGAGCCCTCCATCAGCACCAGCCGGGCGCTGTGGCTGACGAGCCCGGCACTGGTGCCGGCCACGATCCCGAGAAGCGCCAGCAGCCCGATGGCGTCGATGCGGCGATGCCGGCTGACCGAGATCGCCACGCCGATGGCCGGCAGAATGCCGCTGACGATGAGCGCCGTGACGTCGGCCGTTCCGGCTGCGCGCAGCACGTAGTAGACCGCGACTGGTCCGGCGATGTCGAAGACCGCGACGGGCAGGAGCGCACCCAGCCTGCTGCGGTCGAGGCCCCCGAGGCGGGTGGAACTGCCCTGGAGCTGAACGTCTGTAGTAGTCATACCTCGACGCTAGGGCCGCTCATAGCCCGGCTACAGTGAGCCGCGTCCCGACCTCGGCGTGACGCTCGTCATGCCCGCGGGGTGACGATTGAGGCCTCGCGCTACGGCAACGGTCCGGTGCGCACCAGCGCCGAAGGCCGGATCGTGACAGGGAACGGACGCTCGGCCCGGAACTCCTCGTCGCCCGTGACCTCGGCGACGAGCTCGTACTTGCCCTCACGCAGTTCGAACACGATCAGCCGCGGGCGCTCGCGGTCCGGCTCGACGATCCAGTACGACGGGATGCCGAATCCCTCGTACACGTCCTTCTTCCGGTTCCGGTCATAGAGCCGGGTACTGGGCGAGGAGACCTCGACGACCAGCGCGGGCGGTTCCTCCTGATACAGCGTGTCGAAGGAGTCAGCGATGACCACGGCTATGTCCGGTACCCGATGCTGAAATCGGGTGATGTTGACCCCCAAGCCTGCCAATACCTCGAGGTTCGGCGGACAACCCCGGATGAGAACCGTGGACAACTTCGTCACGGCGAGCTGGTGGATCTTGGCAGCATACGGGGACACGACCAGGATCCCGTCATCGAGCTCGAGCGTGCGGTCGTCGTCGCGCCTGAGCTCGTAGAGTTCTTCCAGATCGTCGACGGTGAGTAGCCGGTCGGGATCGGCCGACGGATCGGTGAAGCTCATGACAACCATGGTGCCTCCATAAGGTCATGGCTGCCACGCTGCCACCGGGTTCTGACAGTCAGGCCAGGCGGCGGACCCGCCAGTAACAGGCGCCGCCGAGGCCGGCCGCTACGACGTCCTCATCTCGAACTACCTCCGTGGGCACGCGCTTGATGTGGGGGCTAGGGAAGCTCAGGCCCGCTTGCGCCGGATCCGCCACACGCATATCCCGCCGAGCCCGGCCGAGGCGGCGAGGTAGATCGCCGTCTCGGTCCACTGCAGCGGCCAGAACCGGCTGGCCGGCTGGTAGGTCACCACCTGGCGCAGGTGCTGGGCGGCAAGCCACTTCGTGCAGGCGCTGGCCGGAGCAGTCGGGCTGCTGCACGCGGCCGTGGCGGGGCCGGTGAACATGCGCCCGGCCGGGGTGACCGTCCTGTTGGACAGCAGCCACGCACCCGGAATGCTCACATTGCCCAGCACCGTCATCTGGTTGGACTGGTTGATTTCCAGCTGCGCGGTGTTGTTCGGGTTCAGTGGCGCGCTGGCCTGGTCGGGCGGGAGGAGATGCGGTCGGACGAGGATCGGCATCAGGAACTGCACGGCCGCGAACAGCAGCAGGGTCAGGGCCATGGCCGCCAGCGTCCGCCGCAGCAATACGCCCAGGGTCACGCCGAGGGTGAAGGCGAACGCCGCGTAGCCGAGCGGGGCGATGCCGCGCGCGCCGAACAGCAGCGGCTCTATCCGGTTGCTGACTATGTCCCACCCGCTATAGGCACCGGCCGAGTCGATCGGGCTCGCCCACCAGGTGAGCATCAGACTCAGCAGGCCGGCCACCGCCACCGACGCCAGCCCGCCGATGCCGACCTTGACCAGGATCCACCGGCCGCGCGTGACGCTCTGGTTCCAGGCCAGCCGGAACGTGCCGGTCTCCAGCTCGCGGGCGATCAGGGGTGCGCCCCAGAACAGGCCGATGAGCGCCGGGGCCAGGTACATGACCGCGATCCCGGCGTCGAACAGCTTGTCGTAGCTGCCGCCGCGCAGCGTGCTGAGCCACTGGCTGGCCGCCGCGCGGCAGCCGAGGTGGCAGCTGCCCAGGCCCGCGGAGTTGTAGGCGGATGCCAGGTTCAGGCCGCTGACCAGGAGCACAACCGCGAGCACGGCGAGCACCGCCGCCGCCACCACCGCCTGGGCGCGGAACTGCCGCCAGGTGAACCAGATCATCGGGATTACCTCCGAGGTGAAGCGCTGCGGGTGACGGGTCGGGCTGGGGCTCAGGCCCGCTTGCGGCGGATCCGCCAGACGCAGATCCCGCCGAGCCCGGCCGACGCTGCGAGATAGATGACGGTCTCGGTCCACTGCAGAGGCCAGAACCGGCTGTCGGGCTGGTACGTCACCAGCGTGCGCAGGCGCTTGCTGGCGAGCCAGCTATTGCAGGCGCTCTGCGGTGAGTTCGGCGCCAGGCATGCGGCCGTGGCGGGACCGTGGAAGACCTGGCCGGCGGGGGTGATTGTCGTGTTGGACAGGGCCCATGCGCCCGGTGGGACGCTCGGATTCCCGTCTACCGTCATCTGGCCGTCCGAGGCGATATCCAGGGCGGCGGCGTCCGCGTTCAGCGGCGCCGTGACCTGGTCGGCCGGGAGCAGGTGCGGCCGGATTAGCGTCGGCACCAGGAGCTGCACGGCCGCGAACAGCAGCAGGGTGACGGCCATGGCGGGGATGGTGCGCCGCAGCAGGACGCCCAGGGTCACGCCGAGGGCGAAGGCGAAGGCGGCGTACCCGAGCGGGGTGATGCCGCGGGCGGCGAAGAGCAGTGGCTGCATGCGGTTGCCGAGCACGCCCGACCCGCTGTAGGCCGAGGCCGTGTCGATCGGGCTTGCCCACCAGTTGATCATCAGGGCGAGCAGGCCGGCCACCGCGACCGAGGCGAGCCCGCTGAGGCCCACCTTGATCAGGGTCCAGCGGCCGCGGGTGACGCTCTGGTTCCAGGCCAGCCGGTAGGTGCCGGTCTCCAGCTCGCGGGCGATCAGCGGGGCGCCCCAGAACAGGCCGATAAGCGCGGGGACGAGGTACATAACGACGACCCCGCCGTAGAACACGTACTGATAACCGGTACCCCTGAGGTCGGTCAGGAAATTGCTCGCATCCTGCGGGCAGCTCAGGTGACAGGCGTTCAGGCCCGCTCCGTTGTACTGAGAGGCCAGCCCGAAGCCGGTGATGGCGAGTGCGATCGCAACCGCCAGCAGGAGCGCCCCGGCGGTGATCGTCTGGGCGCGGGACTGCCGCCAGCTCATCCAGATCATCGGGTTTCCTCCAGCGCCGGGCGGGCGGACGAGGCGCCGCCCATGTAGGCGAGCACCAGGTCCTCCAGGTCGATCGAGCCGGCCATCCAGGCCGGGTCGGTTATCGGTGCGCCGCCGCGCACCAGGAACGTGCTCTGCCGGCCGGTGTGACTCTCGGTTATCACCTGCACGCCGGCGGGCAGTGCGCTCGCATCGCTGCGCGGTCCGGTCAGCAGCCGGTGGCTGGCGAGCAGATCCTCGGTCTCGCCGGCCACCTGGACCCGTGAGCCCACGAGCACAATGAGGTAGTCGGTGACGCGCTCCAGGTCGGCCACCAGGTGCGAGGACATGATGACGCTCAGCTCCTGGTCCGCGGTGGACTCCATCAGGATCTGCAGGAACTCGCGGCGCGCCAGCGGGTCCAGGCTCGCGATCGGCTCGTCCAGGATCAGCAGTTTCGGCCGCTTGGCAATGGCCAGCGTCAGCGCGAGCTGGGCGCGCTGCCCGCCCGACAGCTTGCCGGCCTTCTGGGCCGGGTCCAGGCCCAGCTGCTCGATCCGGCCCTGCGCCAGCTTGGCGTCCCAGCCAGGGTTCATGTGCGCGCCGAACCGAAGATGGTCGGCCACGCTCAGGCCCGAGTAGGTCGGCGTGTCCTGCGCGACGTAGCCGACCCTGGCCAGCTGCTGCGGGCTGCCGGCCGGCCGGCCGCCGAGCACCTCGACGGTCCCTGTGGTCGGCTCCAGCATGCCGGTGGCCAGGTTCAGCAGGGTGGTCTTGCCGGCCCCGTTGGGGCCGACCAGGCCGACGACATGCCCGGCCGGGATCGTGAGCGTGCAGTCGGTAAGCGCCCAGCGCCGCCCGTACTGCTTGCCCAGGCCGCGGGCTTCCACTGCGGCGGTCATAGTGCTTCCTCCTGTAGTCCGGACCTGAGGGCCCGCTGGAACAGTGCCTGCTTAAACAGGGCCTCGATGCTCTCGTCGTCCAGGCCCGCCGCCCGTGCCTTGCTGAGCCAGCCAGTCAGGTCCTGGCTCAGCTCCTGGTGCGCGGCTACCGACTCGTCACTGAGGGTCTTGGTGACGAACGTCCCGACGCCGGGCCTGGCGGCGGCCAGGCCCTCGTACTCCAGCTCGCGATAGGCCTTCAGCACGGTGTTCGGGTTGATCGCCAGCGCCCCCGATACCTCCTTGACGGTCGGCAGCCGGTCGCCCTCCTGCAGCAGCCCGAGCCGCAGGGCATTGCGTACCTGCTGAATCAGCTGCAGGTACGGCGCGACCCCGGACCGGGTGTCCAGGTGGAACTCGATCACCGAGAACCTCCTATTTATCTAGCTGACTAGCACAATAGATCGCTAGATTCCTGGTGTCAAACTGTCCCGGCCGGAATTGGAGGCGACACGCCGGCAGCTTCCGCGGCATTGGCGGACATCCTCGCTACCGTGAGCATCATGGCGACTCGTGCGCCCAAAGGCGCAGCGCGCCCGCGTGGCGGTACGGCTAGCCGGACTCGGCAGGCAAGCACCACGCGCGGCCGGTCGGCCGCGTCGGCCCGCGGTCGCACGGGCAGCGCGAAGTACCAGAACAAGTCCCGGCGGACGCCGGTCGGCAAGTCGACCTACCGGCGGAATGCGCGCCCGCCGAAGCCGACCAACCCGTTCGTGATCCTGGCCGGGTGGGTCGTCGGCGCGCTGGCCGGCATCTACATGGGTCTCGCGCACACGATCGGATCGGTAGCGCGCCTGGCCGGCCGCAGCGCCAGGGACCTGGACCCGTTGCACCGGCGGGACGGAGTGGGCCTGGCCGCACTCTGCGGGGCGATCATCGCGGCGGCGGCCACGTGGTGGCACGTCGCCGGTCCTGTTCACCCGGTCGAGAAGTTCCTGGCCGCGATGTGCGGCTCCGGCGCCTGGACGGTGCCGCTGCTGCTGGCGCTGCTGGCCTGGCGGTTCCTGCGCCACCCGGACAACAACGCGGCTACCGCAAGGATGATCGTCGGCTGGTCGGCGCTGCTCATCGGCGGGCTCGGCCTGGCCCATGTCGCGTCGGGCACGCCGCGGTTCGCTGCCGGCATGGCCGCGATCAGGTCCGGCGGGGGGCTGATCGGCGCGGGCGCCGCCATCCCGCTCGTCGACCTCGTGACCAAGTGGGGCGCGGTGCCGGTCCTCGCGCTCATCTCCGGCTTCGGCGTGCTGGTGATTACCGGGACTCCGCTGCACCGGGTGCCGGAGCGGGTCGCGGAACTGCTCGGCTTCGTCCACGGCACGGGCCGGGAGTCGGAGGCGGAGCCGGCGGATGCGGCTACCGCCGGCGCTCCGGGCACCGGGCTGACCCGGCTCGGGCGCAAGAAGACGGATGCGATCGAGGCCGGCGCGCGCGATCGCGCCTACGACAGCCCGCTGCTGGGCGGCTCGGTGTACAAGAGCCAGGCCGGGACCGCAGGGACTCAGGAACTGCCCGCCACGGCGCCAGTCCAGGCTGACGGCGCAGCCGAGCCGGACCCGGTCGCGGACGCGCTGGTGTTCTCCCGTCTGGGGACTACCGCGCCAGCGGCGGGGAACGCGGCGGCCGAGGCGGGCTGGCACGAGGACTGGTTCGGATCGGGCGGGCAGGCGGCAGGCGACCCGGATGCCGGCGCCGCGCCAACGGCGGCCGCCGGAGCTCCGGCCAAGCCCGAGCAGCTGACACTGGCGGCGGCGACCGACGCGAGCTACACGCTGCCGCCGGTGGCGCTGCTCAAGCCGGGCTCGGTGCCGCGTGCGCGGACCCGAGCCAACGACAGCATGGTCGAGGCGCTGTCCGCGGTCCTGGAGCAGTTCGAGGTGGATGCGCAGGTCACCGGGTTCACCCGCGGGCCGACGGTGACCAGGTACGAGATCGAGCTGGCGCCGGCGGTCAAGGTCGAGCGCGTCACCCAGCTGTCCAAGAACATTGCCTACGCGGTCAAGAGCGCGGACGTCCGGATCCTGTCCCCGATCCCAGGCAAGTCCGCGATCGGCGTCGAGATCCCGAATACCGACCGGGACGTGGTCAGCCTCGGCGATGTGCTGCGCT
>JASHOV010000078.1 GCA_030038495.1 Streptosporangiaceae bacterium | reverse complement strand
TCGTGGGCCGCGCGCTACCACGGTGAGCGGGGCCAGCCGCCGAACGATGTCGACGTGCTGGTGGTGGGAGCCCCCGACCGGATCGCCATGTACGCCGCCGCCGAGCGGGCGGAATCACGGCTGCGCCAGCGCGTCAACCCGGCGGTGTGCCCGCCCGAGCAGTGGGCGCAGCCGACCGAGCCATTCATACGGGAGATTCAGTCCAGGCCGTACGTGACAATCCTCGATCAGGCGGCGGGGACTGCGGGAGGGGCAGCATGAGCCGGTGGCAGCGAGGCGAGGCAGAGATCGAGATGCTGCTGGCAGGCGGCGAGCTGCAGAAGATGACCGGAGCCGCTGCCAATGGCGAGCAGTGGTTGTCGAAGGCACGCCGCACTCTCAGCACGGCCACCACCGCAGCCGATACCGACCCGGACAGCGCGTTCACGCTCGCCTACGACGCGGCCCGTTTCGCCTGCACCGCCTTGCTCGCGCAGCAGGGACTGCGCGCCACCACGCGCGGCGGCCACTACGCCGTCGAGGTTGCCGTCCGGAGCCAGTTCGATAGCACATTCGACCTGTTCGGCGGACTACGGCGGCAGCGCAACGACATTGAGTACCCGATGATCGTCGCCGCACAGCTGACGCCGGTCGACGCCCGGTCAGCAATTGCGCTGGCGACTGAGCTGATCGACGCGGCGGAGAAACTCCGGCCGCAGCTCGGCCTGTTCGGATGAACGCATGTCGGCGCACCCGCCGAACCCTGCTGGCGCCACCACAATGACCAGGGCATGACGTCGGTTATGGGCCTCGATGGGCCGGCCACAGCGCGGTCAGCTGCGCGGGGCTGATGTTGCCGCCGCTGCAGACGATCGCGACACTGCGCCCGGCGAACCGGGCCGGGTCGGCGAGCACGGCGGCCAGCGCGGCGGCGCCGGCCGGCTCGACCAGGTTGCGGGTCTTCTCGATCATCGTCCGGGCTGCCTCCGCGAGCGTCTCCTCGGAGACCAGGACGAAATCGGTGAGCAGCTCGCGCATGATCCGCTGCGGCAGGTCGAACGCGGTCCTGGTCGCCAGCCCCTCGGCGAACGTCGTGTTCGCAGCGGTGACCAGCTCGCCGGCCTGCCACGACCGGAACGCCGCGGGCGCGGCCTCCGACTGCACGCCGATGACCTCGATCGACGGCCGGACCGCCCTGGCCACGATGGCGGTCCCCGCCGCTCCGCTGCCGCCGCCCACCGGCACGACGATCACCTCGGCCTCCGGCCAGTCCTCCAGGATCTCGAGCGCGTAGGTGCCGACGCCCGAGATGAGGAGCGGCTCGTTCCCCGAATGGACGTAGCGGTATCCCTCCGCGGCCGACACCTTTTCGCAGCGCTCGCGGGCGTCGTCGAAGTCGCGGCCGTGGAAGACGATGTCGGCGCCGAGGGCGCGCATCGACTCGACCTTCACCGGGTTGGCGTCCTCCGGCACGAAGATCGTCGCGCGCACGCCGAACAGGTTCGCTGCATACGCGATCGACTGGCCGTGGTTCCCGGTGGAGGCGGACGCGACGCCGCGCTGCCGCTCGTCGGTGCCGAGCCGGCTGACCAGGTTCACACCGCCGCGGACCTTGAACGCCCCCACGGGCTGATGGTTCTCGTGCTTGACCCGCAGCCGGGTCCCGGTCAGCGCGTCCAGCGCCGGGTAGCCGTGCAGGGGAGTGGGCCGCAGGTACGGGGCGATTCGCGCGCGGGCCGCGAGCACGTCGGCGAGATCGGGGAGATCGGGAGCGGTCATGTTTCCTTGTATCACGGGCGTTCCCGGCCACCCATGACCCGAGCTGGGCTGGCCGGCCATCGGCCACACCTCTAGGCTCAAGGCGTGTCCTGGCGGGAGCCCAGCCGTCAGCCCGTCGCCGCGCAGGTAACGGGCAGCAGCGGGCCGCCCGCTTCCCGGCCGCGGAGCTCGTTCCTGCACGACCTGCGCATCGTCTGGGACGAGCGCAACTTCCGGCGGCTGTTTTCCACCCGGCTGATCTCCCAGACCGGGGATGGCCTGTTCACCGCCGGATTGGGCGGCTACGTCTTCTTCAACTCGACTAACTTCACCGATCCGGCCTCGGGCGCGGTCGCGTTCGCGGTCCTGTACCTGCCCTACTCGATGATCGGCCCGTTCGCGGGGGTGTTTATCGACCGCTGGTCGCGGCGGCAGATCCTGGTCAGAGCCGCGCTGCTGCGGTCCGTCTTCGTAGTGGTCACAGCGGCATTTGTCGCCTCCGGCGAGCACGGGGTACCGCTGTACGTCGCCGTGCTCTTGGTGCTCGGCGTGAACCGGTTCTTCCTAGCCTCGCTGTCCGCGGCCCTGCCGCACGTTGTGGCCGAAGACAAGCTGGTGATGGCGAACTCGGTGTCGCCGACCGCTGGCGGGATCATGGCCATCATCGGCGGACTCGCTGGCCTCGAAGTCCATGTAGCGCTGCATGGCGGCCAGGGCGAGTACGCGGCCACGCTGCTGGCGGCCGGCGGCTGTTACGCGCTGGCCGGCGTGGTCAGCGCCACCATGGCCAAGGACCTGCTTGGCCCCGACCGCGAGGCGATCGCGCGGATCCGCGGCCGCGTCCTGGCCGAGCTTGCCTCGGTTGCCGTTGGACTGGCGGCCGGGGCGAGGTACATATTCCGGCGCCGCGGGCCCACGACCGCGCTCGCCGCCACCGGGGGCAACAGGCTGTTGTACGGGATCCTGTTCCTGATGTCGCTGCTGCTGTACCGGAATTACTTCTATGCGGGGGAGAGCGCCAACAAGGCACTGACTCACTTCGCGGTCCTCACCTTCTTCTCCGGTGTCGGCTATGGCGCAGCGGCGTTCGTCACCCCGGCGGTCACCAGGCGGCTGACCAAGCCGGCCTGGATCACGCTGCTGCTCGCGATGGCGGCCGTGCTGACCGGCACGCTCGGCACGCTGTTCAGCCAGGTGGCCTTCATCGTCATCGGCTTCTGGCTCGGTCTGGCCGGCCAGGGCGTGGCGATCTGCGCCACCACGATCCTGCAAGAGCAGGTCGATGACAGCTACCGGGGACGGGCGTTCTCCTTCTACGACATGATGTTCAACGCCCTGCTCGTGGTGGGTGCCGTCCTGAGCGTGCCGTTCATGCCGACGACCGGCAAATCGGCTGGGCTGATTGAGTTCATCGCCGTTGGCTACGCGGTGGTGGCCACCGGGTACTGGCTACTCGGCCGTCATTCAGCCGGCCGCGGCGTGGGCCGTGACAGCCCGGCCGCCCCAGCCCAGCAAAGCAGTTCCTGAACTGCTCGGTCCATGCCCGAGCTCACGCCGCCGGACCTGCTGGCGCACGCGGACTGGAGCATAAGTCCGCGCAAGCGGCTGGTGGCGGCGGCCGGCCTGGTCTCGGCCGAGAATCCGCTCGTCGGCCAGCGGCCGCGCTACCGGATCGTGTCGCTGGCGGTCGCCGCTCCCGGCGATCTGATCGCCGGCCTGCTGAGCCGCTATCGGCCCGCGCGGATGCTGATCGGCTTTGACTTCCCGCTCGGGCTGCCGCGTGCGTACGCGGCGGCGGCGGCGGTGACCTCGTTCCCCGAATTCCTCGGCCAGCTCGGCGAGGAGCCGTGGCACGAGTTCGGCCACGTCGCCGGGGACAAGAGCGAGATCAGCCTGCGCCGGCCGTTCTATCCTGACCGCCCGGGCGGTACCAGGCGGGCGCACCTGCACGCCGCGCTGGGCTTGTCGGCCGCGCAGATCCGGCGCAGGTGCGACGGCACGGATGCCGAGACCCTGTTCTGGACGCTGGGCGGCAAGCAGGTGGGCAAGGCGGCACTGACTGGCTGGACGATGCTGCGGCACGCGCGGGCTGAGGGCGCGGATGTCGCGCTGTGGCCGTTCGACGGGGAGCTATCCGCGCTGCTGGCCGGCCCCGCGGTCGTCGTCGCCGAGACGTACCCGCGGGAGTTCTATCGCTACATCGGCGCCCTGGGCCGGCCCGGGTGGAGCAAGCGCCGTCAGGCTGACCGGCTGCTGTGCGTTCCGGCGCTGCTGGACTGGGCGGGGCGGCTCGGCGTGGACTGGGACGCCGGCGTGCTGCGGCGCATCCGGGCGGGCTGCGATGCCGGACCGGCCGGCGAGGACGAATTCGATGCCGTCGTCGGCGTGCTCGGCATGATCAGCGTCGTGACCGGCGCGGTGGCACCTGGCGTTCCGGCCGGCGACCCCGCCGTGACGAGCACGGAAGGCTGGATTCTCGGCCGGGCGGCGTTCGCTGTCCAGAAGCGGGCCCGCCGTTCGTCGGGTACGTGGGAGCCAGACCAGACGAATGGCCAGAATGACGGAGGTGTGCTGTGTCGGAGGCAACCGGAGCCCAGGTCGACATTGAGCTGATCGTGAACAAGGAGCCGGCCGCGATGTGGGAGCTGATCACGGACGTGGCGCGGATCGGGGAGTGGAGCCCGGAGTGCAAGGGCGGCGCGTGGCTGGATGGCGACACGCCGCGGGCCGGCGCCAGGTTCGAGGGGCACAACCACTTCGAGAACGGTTTTATCGGGACCACGACCTGCCTGGTAACCGAGGCACAGCCGCCCAGCGTGTTCGAATGGATCGTGCTTGACCCCAGTCACTCACCGGAGTCGCCCGGCTCGACCTGGCGGTACGAGCTGGCGCCCGGTGACGAGCCCGGCCAGACCAGGGTGCACCACCGGTTCGTGCACGGTCCCGGCGTCACCGGCCTGAGCGAGCACATGACCTCGCACCCCGAGCAGGCCCGGCAGATTCTGCAGGACAGGCTCGACAAGCTGCGCAAGCATATGACGGTCACGCTGGAGGGGATGGCCCGCAGCTGACCAGGCCGGGATCAGACGGCGCCGAACAGGCGGTCGCCCGCGTCGCCCAGCCCGGGGACGATGTAGCCGTGGTCGTTGAGGCGGGCATCGACAGCCGCCGTGACGACCCGGATCGGGACGTGTGTGTCGTCGGCCGGGAACGAGGTCTCGATCCGGCGCAGCCCCTCCGGCGCAGCCAGCAGGCACACGGCGGTAACACCAGCCGCTCCGCGGCTGATGACCAGCCGGATGACCGTCTCCAGGGTGCCGCCGGTGGCCAGCATGGGATCAAGCACGAAGATCTCCCGGCCGGTCAGGTCGGCCGAGAGCCTGGCCGCGTAGGTGGTGGCGACCAGCGTCTGCTCGTCTCTGGCCATTCCGACGAAGCCGACTTCGGCACCGGGCAGCAGCCGCATCATGCCGTCGAGCATCCCGATCCCGGCCCGCAGCACCGGCACGATCATGGGTGGCGGGCCGGCCAGCCTGACTCCCTCGGCCGCGGTGACCGGCGTCTCGATATGGACCGCGTCAACCGGCAGATGGCGGGTTGCCTCGTAGGCGAGCAGCGTGACCAGCTCATCGGCGAGGCGGCGGAACTCGTACGTCGGTGTGCGCACGTCGCGCAGCGTGGTGAGTTTGTGAGCTACGAGCGGATGATCGGCGACGAGGATCTGCATGATCGGTAGTGTGCCAGGTTTCAGGCGATAAGCAGGCGAAGGCCAAGCTCGGCTGCCTCGAGATCGAGGAGATCGCGGTTGCGTTCGGCCCACCGGCCGGAGGCGAGGTCAGCACCGAGGCCGTGCACGACCCGCTGCTCAGCATCCGGCCCGACGCTGGGCCAGATCGATGTGCCGCGGCGAACATTCTCGTCCAGGTATGCCTCGGGCCGGCGCCAGTAGGCCTCGTAAAAGCCGTCGGCGCAGTCCCACGGGATGAGCACCGGTTCGGTCCGGGCTCCGATCGCGCGGGCCAGGTCGGTTAGCGCAGGCCGGCCGGCCAGGAGGTCAGCGAACTCGGGCAGGTAGTCACGATTCAGCCAGAACCGATCAAGGTCACCGGCGTCGAACGTGAAGACCACCACGCGCCTGGCGACGCGCCGCATCTCCCGCAGGCCCGCGATCGGGTCCTGCCAGTGATGGATAGTGGCGAAGGCCATCGCGGCGTCGAAGGACTGGTCCTCGAACGGCAGGCTCTCCGCGGCGGCAGCCAGGCATGGCGCCGCACCGGCGGGACGCTGCGCCCGCATGACCGCCGACGGTTCCACCGCGGTGACGGCACGGTCGGCGGGCTCGTAGGAACCGGTGCCAGCCCCGACATTCAGCACGGTCCTGGCGTCGCCGAGTGCGGCCCACACCTGCGCGGCGATCCGCGGCTCGGTGCGCCGGGTCACGGTGTAGGTGGTTCCGATGGTGTCGTACACCTGCGCGCTGGACATCAGGCTGCCCTTCTGCCGAACGTGGACAAGATATATCGCAACATCGGGACTCGCAAGACCCCCGCCGGCGGTGTCCCGGCTTACCGCTGCTCGACGGCTCGCTCGAGCATCCCCGCCCAGCGCCACAGCCCTACCCGCCAGGACGGCCCGTGACCTCCATGCCAGCCTGGTGCGGCGGGTCATACCAGACGCTCGGGCAGCCATCCGTGCGGCAGCTCACCCGCAAGTGCCCGCCCCCGCCGTTATCCGAGCAAACACACACAACCCAACTGACCGACACAGTCCCGGGGCGCCACACGTGACCGCGCCGGCACCGCCGCGGGTAACGCCACCAGTCCGGCCATACTCCCTCGTCCATAACATTATTCGATCATAGATACGAACTCATTCATAGCGCTGGGGTCGCGCTGGAACTGATAGGGTTCAGGGCCATGCCAGCCGACCCCACCTCTGCGGAGACGAGCACGGCGATTCGAGCAGGTATACGCTGACGCCGCCACGGGGAAAGCGGCCATCCCATGGGACAGAGGTACGCATGAGCCGGCCGGCAACCAGGACGCCTGGCACGCCAGCGCTTTTCTCCTATACGGTCCTGATATGCCTATTCCTCCGCATGTTGCGCAGCTGCGCGCCTACGTCGGCCACCAGCTGCTCTGGCTGGCAACTGCCCGCAACGTGACCGTGGACGGCCAGGGCCATGTCCTGCTCGGTCGCTACGCCGATAGCAGCGCCTGGAGCCTGCCCGGCGGGGTGATCGACCCAGGCGAACAGCCTGCCGACGCGGCCGTCCGCGAGTGCTACGAGGAAACTGGCATCATCGGCGTCCCTGAGGCGCTGACCTCGGTTACCGTGTCGGGACTCATCACACACGACGGCGGCGACCTGACCCGCCATCTCGATATCACTTTCCGGTGTCGCGCTGACGCCGGAACTGCCTGCGCGAATGACGGCGAGTTCGAGGAAGTGCGCTGGCACCCGATCGACGACCTTCCCGAACTGGGTGCTTATGACCTGGATCTCTTGACTACGGCAATCGCAGGCGACGACCAAGCCGCCTACACCTTCTCGGGCCTGCCCGGACCACAGGATTGCTCATCGCCGACCCGCATACTGTTAGGCGGCTTACAGCGCATGCGTTTGCGCGGACAATGGGCGAGGTGGGTATGACCCCCGCATCAAGCTGGCATGGAAGTCACGGGCCGGCCCTGGGGCTAGAGGCTGCCGTCGCGGGCCGGACTCCGATCTGCGGGCGCGTCGAGCCAGCCGGGCCTCAGCCGGCTACGGCGTCCAGTCGCGCCGGAGCAGGCCGTAGATCACGATGTCGGCGAAGCCGTCGCCGTCGTACTCGCGTTCCCGCTGGATGCCCTCGTGCATGAAGCCGCACGCCTGGGCGGTCCGCCGCATGGCCGTGTTGCTGGCCAGGGTCTCCAGTTCCAGGCGGCGCAGGT
>JASHOV010000077.1 GCA_030038495.1 Streptosporangiaceae bacterium | reverse complement strand
GCGACGTTCACGGGAATGGCGGTCTTATGCTGCGCGGCAAGGGTGCTGAAGCGGTAATGTCTCCCCGTGGTTAATCTACAGCGTAATCTGACAAATGCCACCGCTGCCGCACACCTCTCGGGCGTCGATGTGTCCGGTTATCAGGGATTGCCGACGCAGTGGGTCCCCGATGCCGGGAACTTCTCCTGGGCGGCGGTGAAGATTACCGAGCTGGGGCCCAAAGGAAGTACGCAGCCTGAGTATGCGAACCCGGACAGGGCGGCCGACTGGGAATGGCTGGCGGCCAACAAGAAGGGCCGGATAGCCTACCTTTTCGGCCATCCCTCCGAGAGCCCCACCGCGACCGTTGATTACTTCATCAGCGAGCTCGACCCGCTCAAGCTTGACGACAACGACGGGATTGCCCTCGACCTGGAGGCTAATGATGGCCTGACCGCGAAGGCGGTGGCGGCCTGGGCCGTCGCGGTCCAGGCCGAGCTGAAGAAGAGACTCGACCGCGCTCCGCTGCTGTACACGTTCATCGACTTCGCGGTCGCCGGAAACTGCGCGGGCCTCGGCGGTTACCCGCTCTGGATCGCCGACCCGTCGAGCCCGGCCGGCCACCCGCAAGTCCCGGCCCCGTGGAAGACCTGGGCCATTCATCAGTACGACATCAGCGGCTCGATCGACCGTGATGTAGCCAATTACCCGGGACTGCCGCAGATGTTCGCGGCGCTCGGCAAGAAGACGACTGCCCCGAAGGAGCCCGACATGGAGAACATCGGCGGGAGCATCACCGGCGGACTGGCGACGGGCCGCTGGCCGAACGGCCAGATAGTAGTCGCAGGTCTTGGCAAGGACGGCTTCATCCAGGCGGCGGTGTGGGATGACACATCCTGGAGCGGCTGGAAGAACGTGAGCCCGACCAAGGCCATCGCGGCGCCCTCGGTCGTGGTCTGGGACGACATTCACGGTCGCATGTATTACGTGGACGAGTCCGGGAACGTAATCCAGCTGATTACCGGCGATCGCGGCAGCACGTGGACTTAACTGTGCGTCTGTCCGGCTTCGGGACCCGGCGACGGCGCGGCGTGCCAGCGGTACTCTTCGATCTGTGACCGACCGTCCGCAGCCTCGCGACCTGCGTGCCTCCGACGCGGACAGGGACCGGGTCATTGCCATGCTCAGCGCGGCGGCCGGTGATGGCAGGCTCACGATGAACGAGCACACCGAGCGGGTCGAGCGGGCCTATACGGCGCGCACGCTCGGCGAGCTGGCGGTGCTGACATCCGACCTGGCCGAGCCGTCGGCGCAGCCGTTCCGGCTCGATCACCGCAGCCCCGTGCTCGCGTTGTTCGGGCGGGATCGCCGGGATGGCCGCTGGGTTGTGCCGGCCACGGTTCCGGTCGTGGCCCTGTTCGGCGAGGTTGTGCTCGACCTGCGGGAGGCGCTGCTGCAGAGCTCACGGGTCGTGGTGCACGCGACGGTATTCGGCGGGACTCTGGAGCTGATCGTGCCCGAGGGCGTTGCCGTAGAGCTGCAGGGCACTGCCGTGCTGACCCGCAAGATCAACCGCACCCAGCGGTCGACCGTCGCCGGGATGCCGGTGGTGGAGGTCAGATCGGTGGCGTTCGGCGGCACCATCCGCGTGACCACGCCCCGGCGGAACAGCCGGTGGCTCGGCGGCCTGCGGCGAGGCGGCCTGTCCCGCTAGCGCAGCGCGCCGGATGACCGCTCGGACGCATCGGCGTTTGTGCCGGCGAGTCTGGCCCGGACCTGGTCGGCGTCGGGGTCGTGCAGGTCGTCGAGAACGGCCAGGGCTTGCTGCCGGGCCTGCGCCGGCTGGCCGGCCGCGTGCTGACAGTCGCCGAGGTGAGTAAGGGCTTCCGCTTCATGGACGCGGTCGCCGAATTCGCGGGCGAGGCTGAGGGCGCGCTGATAGCAGGCGGCGGCTTCGGCGAGGTTGCCCAGATGGAGCTCGGAGTGTGCCAGGTTGTCCCAGGCTCCTCCCTCAAGCCAGCGGTCGCCGCCGTCTACGCAGGGTGATGTCCGTTACCGGTGACATCAGTAATAACGATGACTTCCCGGTGACATGGAAAGGCTACGGTACTATCGATCCGTTCGGCTGCTAACGCAGACGTCGGATCCGGGGTCGGCGGCCTGCCGTATCTGCTGCGCGGCTGGCGGCTAACCGTAGTCCACGACGGAGTACGAGCGAACCTTCCAGAGTGCGTGCTCGCTGTAGATGTTGCGGACGGTCCCGGACCTGGCCCGCATGACCAGGGAGTGCGTCACCGCGCCGCCGGACTTGTACCTGACGCCGGATAGCAGCTCGCCGTTGGTGATCCCGGTGGCGGCGAAGAACGCGTCGTCGGAGGTCACCAGGTCATCGGTGGCCAGCACGCGACTGAGGTCATGCCCGGCGTCCAGCGCCCTGGTTCTCTCGGCCTCGTCCCTGGGGGCGAGCTTGCCGAGGATGACGCCGCCCAGGCACTTGATGGCGCAGGCAGCGATGATGCCCTCCGGAGTGCCGCCGATGCCGAGCAGCAGGTCGATCCCCGTGCCTTCGCGGGCGGCCATGATCGCGCCTGCGACGTCGCCGTCGGTGAGCAGCTTGATCCTGGCCCCGGCCGCCCTGACCTCGCTGATCAGGTCGGCGTGCCGAGCGCGGTCCAGGATGACGACCGTGACGTCGGAGGCCGAGCAGTTCTTTGCGCGCGCGACGGCGGCCACGTTGGCGGCCGGCGGTGCGTCGATGTCGACGGCGCTCGCCGCCTCGGGCCCGGTCACGAGCTTGGTCATGTAGTACACGGCCGACGGGTCGTACATGGAGCCGCGGGCGCTGACCGCGAGCACCGAGATGGCATTGGGCATGCCGTCCGCCGTCAGCCGGGTGCCGTCGATGGGATCGACGGCCACGTCGCACTTCGGGCCGCTGCCGTCACCCACCTGCTCGCCGTTATACAGCATCGGCGCACGGTCCTTCTCGCCCTCGCCGATGACGACGATGCCGTCCATGGAGACGGTGTTGATGAGCTGCCGCATTGCGTTGACCGCCGCGCCGTCGGCGCCGTTCTTGTCGCCCCGGCCGACCCAGCGCGCCGATGCCATGGCGCCCGCCTCCGTCACCCTGGCCAGTTCCAGGGCGAGGTTACGGTCGGGGGCTTGCCTACCCGGCTCGGGCGGGGCTGCCGCCAGATCGTCGCTCATCACCCAACGCGCCTTTCCCTGTTCCCTGCTTGCTGCCCGTGGTGGAATCCTATGTACCAGGCTGGCCGCGTGGCCGGCCGCCCTGACCGGGTATGCACTGAGATTGCGGGCCGCGATGACAGGCGCTGTGACTGCCAGGCTTGTGACCACGGGTCACTGCCATGACTACTGATCAGGCCGTCCCTGTCGGCCGGGGGACCGACCGGGGAACTTCGACGCGGGGCGCCCTGCTGGACGCGGCTCGCGAGGTCTTCACGCTGGTCGGGTATGCGCAGGCCGGGGTGTCGGACATCGTGGCGCTGGCCGGCGCGAGCGTGGGCAGCCTTTATCACCATTTCTCCGGGAAAGCCGATCTGTACCTGACGCTGTTCGAAGAGCTCAGCCACGAGCACGCCGAGCGCACCCGCGCTGCGGTGCGTAGCTGCCGGGCCACCGGCGTCGTCGACCCGATGCAGCTGTTCCTGGCGGGAGCGCGGGTCTACCTCGACGTGTGCATCGAGCAGCGGCAGCTAGCGGGCATGTTCGCTCGCGGAGATGGCCCGCCGGGGTTCGAGCTGCTGTGGCGGCAGCGGCTGGCCGACTGGGTGCGCAAGAACGCCGAATTCTTCGCGCGCAGCGGTGAGCCGCTGGACGAGGCGGCCGCAATCGTGATGACCGGGGCGATGATGCTCGCGGTGGCGGAAGTCTCACTCGCGCCCGACAGCGTGACCGCGCGGCACCTGGCCGATGGCGTGCTGGCCGTACTGGCCAGGCTGAAGACAACTCCCGCCCCAGCCACGGCAGGCACGGCCGGCGTCGGCTAGCCGCCGAGCTCGCCTAGCTCGCCGAGTACTGGACCTGCCAGCTGCGGCCGCCGTCTGTGGTGCGGACGATGCGCTCGATTGGATGCGTCCCGTTCACGACGATGCCGACGACCCAGCCCAGCGACGGGCTCAGGAAACTGGCGGCGGCCGCCTGGTTGATGGGGGTCACGTTGCCTTCGCGGATGAGGTCCTGACCGCTGTCGGTGGCCAGGTCCCACCGCACCGTGCCGTCGCCGCAGACGTCGCACCAGTCGACGATCGCCGCCATCGACGCGCTGATCGCCGAGATCGGGCCCGCGTACGGACCGGGCGGGTCCGCGGTCACGGTGACGCCAGGGTGCGGGAAGTACTGCTCGGCGAAGATCGCGGTGACGTCGGCCGGACCCGCGTGGAATCCGATGTGCGGCTCCTGGCTCATCGCGGCGCCCGGGCCGATGTCCTCCGCCCACGCGGAACCCTGCGCGCACTGCACGGTCATGAAGCCCGGTCCGATGCCAGCCCCGCTGGGCCCTCTGGCCCGCAGCGTCCAGCGTTGACCGCCGTCATCGCTGCTGTACAGATTCCCGTTCGCGCCGAGCCAGCCCGAGTCCTTGTCGCTGAAGCAGACGCTCTGCGGATTCGCCGGCGCGGCCAGCCTTTGCCACGTCCGGCCGCCGTTACCAGTCATCAGCAGGACGCCGCCGGTGCCGGGCGCCGTGGTGACAGTGCCCTGCGCACCGCTACCGCCAGCGATCGCGAAGCCGACACTCGCCGACACGAAATGCACCGACTGCAGCGGGCACGGCTCGGGGAGCGCGGTCCAGTGCTGGCCGCTGTCGTCGGTGAACAGCAGCGCGTGGGTGCCGACCGCCCATCCCGTCGTGCTGCTGATGAAATCGGCCGACACCAGGTTCAGGTCGCCCCGGTCCTGTACCGTCCAGCTGGCGCCGCCATCGGTGGTGGCGAGGATCTCCCGCCGCCCGACGACCCAGCCCTGGCTGGGCGAGACAAACTGCACGCCGGTGAGCGCGTTGCTGCCGAAGTC
>JASHOV010000076.1 GCA_030038495.1 Streptosporangiaceae bacterium | reverse complement strand
CCGGCGGCCTGGTCGACGCCGGCCCGCTGCGGGCGGGCGGCTGGCAGCTGCGGGTCTCGCTGGCAGCCGACGGCGGCCGGTGACCGCCCGAATCCGGCTGCTGCTGGCCGATGACCAGGAGCTGATCCGCACTGCGCTCGGGATCATGCTCGAGATGGAGGACGACTTCGAGGTCGTGGCGTCGGTCGGGCGCGGTGACGAGGTGGTAGCCGCGGCGAAGGCGCACCAGCCCGACGTGGCACTGCTCGACATCGAGATGCCGGGACTCGACGGCCTGGCGGTAGCGGGCGTCCTCGCCCAGGAGGTGCCGCGCTGCCGGTCGCTCATCCTCACCACGTTCGGCCGGCCCGGCTACCTGCGACGGGCGATGGAATCTGGTGCCTGCGGCTTCGTGGTCAAGGACGCACCGCCGGAACGGCTGGCGGACGCCATCCGCCGCGTGGCCGCCGGGGAGCGCGTCGTCGACCCGGCGCTGGCCGCGACCACGCTGGCGGCCGGCGCCTCGCCGCTGACCGCCAGGGAACGCGACGTCCTGGTCGCCGCCAGAACGGGGGCCTCGGTGGCGGATATCGCCGGCAGGCTGTTCCTCTCCGAGGGGACGGTACGTAACTACCTGTCCGCAGCGATCGCCAAGACCGGCACGCGCAACCGGGCCGAGGCAGTAAGAAAAGCCGACGATCGCGGCTGGCTCTGACCGCGGCCACAGTCGGCGCGGCGGTGCTGGTCATAGCCACGCCGTGGCAGGTGCTCCCAGCCGACGTAGTTGTGGCCGAGGTCAAGGGCGCGGGCCAGTGAGAGCGCCCGCCGCTGGTCGAGGCCGATGATCGGCCTCTGCACGCCCGTGGCCGGGTCGACGAGCACGCCGTATCGCTGGAAGGCAGCACGAGGTGCGGCGACCTAGTCGGGCAGCCCGGCCGTTTGCCCGCGACCGTCTTAGGCGGCGAGTACGGCGTAGCGGCCGTTGCCGGCGAGGAGGCTGGCGTGGGTGCCGGACTCGGCGATCTGGCCGTGATCCAGCACGACGATCTGGTCGGCATTGCGCACGGTAGACAGCCGGTGGGCGATGGTGATGGTGGTGCGGCCGCGGGCGAGGACGTCGAAGGCCTCCTGCACGGCGCGCTCCGTCTCGGTGTCCAGAGCGCTGGTGGCTTCATCCAGCACGAGTACGCGCGGGTCGCGCAGCAGCGTCCTGGCGATGGCGATGCGCTGCTTCTCGCCGCCGGAGAAGCGGTGGCCGCGGGCGCCGACCATCGTGTCGTAGCCGTCGGGCAGCCCGGCGATCAGGTCGTGGATCTGGGCGGCGCGGGCGGCGTCCTCGATCTCGCCGTCGGTAGCGGTCGGCCGGGCGTAGCGCAGGTTCTCCCGGACCGTGGTGTGCAGCAGGTAGGTCTCCTGGCTGACTACGCCGACGATCGAGGCCAGGTCGGCCAGTCGGAGGTCGCGGATATCGATGCCGTCGATGCGGACGCTGCCGCTGACCGGGTCGTAGAGCCGCGCGATCAGCGCGGCAACGGTGGTCTTGCCGGATCCGGTCTCGCCGACCAGGGCCAGGGTGGTGCCGGCGGGCACGTCCAGGTCGATCCCGGTGAGCGCGGCCCTGTCGGTGCCGGGATAGCTGAAGGTGACGTTCTCGAGGCGGAGGTGCCCGCTGATCGCGGCGGGGTCAAGGTCGGCCGGGCGGGCGGGGTCGTCGATGTCGACGGGCAGGTCGAGGTACTCGAAGATGCGCGCGAACAGGGCCAGCGAGCTGATCACGGTGACGCCGGTGCTCAGCAGGCCGGTGATGGGCCGGAACAGGTTGTTCTGCAGCGTGGTGAAGGCGATCAGGGTGCCGATCGTCATCACGCCGGCGGTGATCGGCAGCCCCGCGGCTAGGTAGATGACCGCCGGGATCGCGGCGAAGATGATGCTCATCGAGGCCATCCGCCAGCGCCCGGCCAGCTGGGACCGCAGTTCCAGGTCAATCAGGCGGGCGGAGGATGCGGTGAACTTCCCTACCAGCGCCGGACCGGTGCCCATCGTCTTGGCCAGCTCTACGGCGTTGATCGACAGGCCCTCCTCGATGCTGACGTTGAGGTTGGCCAGCTCACGCTGCTGCTCGGTGGTGATGGCCCGGCGCATCCTGGCGACCTTGCGGCTCAGGTAGATCGCGGGCGGCATGACCACCAGCGAGATCAGCGACAGCCGCCAGGACAACGCCACCATGGCAACGGCCGTGGCGACCGCCGTGGTCAGGTTGGACGCGATCGAGGTCGCGGTGGAGGTCACCACGGATTCCATGCCGCCGATGTCGTTGGTGATGCGGGACTGGACCTCGCCGCTGCGGGTGCGGGTGAAGAACGCGACCGACTGCCGCTGCAGGTGCGCGAAGACGCTCGTGCGCAGCCCGTGCATGACCTGCTGGCCGACCTTGGTGCTGACCCACGTCTGGATCACGCCGAAGGCGGAGCTGATGACGGCGACGCCGATCATCCCGGCCACGAGCCAGGCCAGCAGCCGGACGTTACGTTCCGGCAGCGCCTGGTCGATGACCGCCCGCAGCAGGAACGGGGAGACGACGGTCACCAGGGACGAGGCGACAATGATCGCCGTGACGAAGATCAGCTGCCAGCGGTAGGGCGTGAACAGCCGCCCGATGCGGCGCAGGGACACCTCGTGCGCCTGGGCCCGCTCCGCGGCCGTGACTGTCCTCGGGCCGCGCATCCTGCCGCCGCTGCCATCTCGGTGAGGTAGGGGAGCTGCCAAGTGGGTGCTCGATTCTGTCGGGACGGGCTCGCGCTGCGGCGCGCGGCCCTGGATAAGCTGACGTTACCACATCTTGAGGTAACCTCAATATGAGGGATCAACAACAAAGGCTGGTAGGCTATTCCGGTGACGAGCGACCGTGACCCGGCGGGCCGCAGCGATAACGGCAGTGAGGAGTCGCTCGCGGAGACGTTCAGCGCCGTCGCGCGCCAGCTGCGCCATACATCCCAGGAGGTGCTGGCGCCCTGGGACATCACGCCGTCGCATTTGCGAGCCTTGCGGGTGATCGGCCGCGGGGCGCAGCGCATGTCGGAGCTCTCGGACCAGCTGCGCATCGCGGCGCGCTCGGCCACGGAGGTCGTCGATGCGCTGGAGTCCCGTGACCTGGTCCGGCGGCGGCCCGATCCCGGCGATCGCCGGGCAACCCTGGTGGAGCTGACCGAGCAGGGCGCGAGCGTGCTCGAGGCAATTCGCGCGGCGCGCGGAATGGAGGCGGAACGGACCTTCGACCGGCTCAGCGACGCCGACCGTGCCCATCTCGCGCGCATCCTCCGCGCGCTCCGCGACTGACCACTGAGGTGGCAGTCACGCCCGGTGTGGGTGCGCTCCTTGCCTACCTAGCCAGGCCAGGCACTGGTCGGCGACGTCGCGCCAGCCAGAGTCAATGGTGAGGGAGTGGCCACGGTCGGGGAATTCGATCAACTCGGTGATCGCACCGGAGTGACGGTACTGCTTGAGCGTTGCCTTGGTGATCGCCTCAGGGACGGTGTGATCGCGGCCGCCCATGGCAAGGAGCAGCGGGCCGCGGTTCTCGTTGCGAGTGCTGACCTTCGCGGGCGAGTGGAGTTCGAAGTTGGCAGTGGCAGCCTCGAAGAGCGGGAGCCCGGGAGCGGGGATAGCCCACCGCTGATAGAGCTGGTTGGACTCATCCACGCTGATGGCGTTTCCGAAGCTGTACCGGAACTGCTCGGCGGTCAGTGACACGGCCTTGTGCCTGTTGGCTGGGTTCCTGAATACGGGCAGGGTGGAGTGCAGCGACGAGAGCGGCAGCGGCAGCACGCCCTTGATCTGCGCAGCGTCGATGGCGATCGCGCCCGCGCCGTAGTCCTCGCCGAGGAGTTTCTCGGCGATCATCCCGCCGAATGAGTGGCCGATGAGGACGGGCCGGGCGGGCAACTGATTGATGATCTTCGCGAAGTGGCCAGTGACCTCATCGATGCCGTGGTTAGCCAGCGCGTCGGGGTTGGCGCGGGCCTCTTCGACAGTCTCAGGGTCGCCCGGCCAGCCCGGCGCGGTCGGCTCGTAGCCGGCGTCGCGGAACAGTTCTAGCCAGGGAGCCCACGAGGTGGCGTGCAGCCACAGGCCGTGGATGAAGACGACAGGAGTCCGGTCCGTGCTCATTGTGGGGAAATCCTCTCCGTGCGCTCACGCGTTCGTCTTTGCGATCGTTGCCCGTCTCGACGTTCCGTCGCTTCAGTCACCTGACTGAAGCCGGCGGCGCGGCCTAGTCCTAGCGTCGGAGGTACACAGGGCACGCTGCACTGGAGGAACGGCATGGACATCAACCTGGCTGGACGAACCGCTGTGGTCACCGGGGGCAGCAAGGGCATTGGTCTGGCGGTCGTTCGGCAGCTGGCCGCCAGCGGCGCCCATGTGATCACCGGCGCTAAGAGTTTGTCGCCGGAGATCGAGGCTCTCGCCCAGGATAAGCAGGTGATTTTCGCTGAGACCGACCTGGCAGATCCTGAGGGCCCGGCGCGGCTGGTATCGATGGCCGGAGACCGTGTCCACATCCTTATTAACAATGTCGGCAACGCGCGAGTCCGGCCCGGTGGCTTCCTGTCGATCACTGATGATGACTGGGTCACGAGCTTGGCCCTCAACCTGATGGCTGCGGTCCGGGCGACCCGGGCGGCGCTGCCTGGAATGCTGGCAGCGGGGTCAGGGGCAATCGTCATGACCTGCTCGGTCAACGCACGTCTGCCTGACCCGGCCGTACTTGACTACAGCGCCGCGAAAGCCGGCCTGGCTGCGTTTGCCAAGGCGCTGTCCAAGGAGGTCGGGCCGCACGGTATCCGGGTCAACACAGTGAGCCCGGGCCCGGTGGCTACCGACCTGTGGCTGGGCAGCGACGGCGTCGCCGCCACGGTCAGCCACGCCACGGGGGTCGAGCCAGGTGACGTAGAACGTCAGGCCGCGGCCGGGTCGGTCACCGGCCGGTTCAGCCAGCCATCGGAGGTAGCTGACCTGATCCTCTACCTGGCCAGCGACCAGGCGGCGAATATCACCGGGGCCGATTTCATCATCGACGGCGGCCTTATTCCGACCTGGTAGCCTTCCCCGGCAGCGAACCGCAGTGGCGGCGTTCCCGTGTCAGGCGGCGTGGACACTGTCGGGCAGGTACCCAACCTGCTTCAGGATCCCGAACTGATCCTGGAGCGTCAGGATCTCGGCGACCTTGCCGCCCTTGAAGTGCCAGATCGCGGTGTCGCGCACTTCGACGCGCCTTCCCGTCGCAGCTACGCCTCCGTAGTCGCCGGTGTGAGTTCCGCGCCACATCAGGGTAACCGCGAGCTTGTCGCCCGAGACGAACATGTCCTCGATTGTGGTAGTCAGATCAGGGAAAGCCGTCAGCCGGTCGCGGATTCTGCCGACCGGGCCGGCGACGCCGACATGGACCCCGTTGGTTCGCAGATCGCCGCTGAAGATGTCCGCCGCCAGGGCAAGATTTCCTGTCCATCCCTCGGTGAACCACTGCCGGGCAATCTGCATGTAGCGCTCGCTGGCGGAAGACTCGGCCGGGATCGTCATGGCTCCTCCTACTGCCCTCGCGCGGGTAACACCGGTATTCGCCAGGCTTGCGCGGGCTGCCGTGGCCGTGCTTGCGTCATCTGACTGAAGTTCCGCCGCCGGAACTCCAGTTGACGGGCAGGTCGAGGCTCATCACGGTTAGCTGTGCACGGCTGGTGATGCCCAGCTTCGGGAAGATGCGATATAGATGGCTGGCGACCGTACGGTGCGAGAGGTAAAGTCGCTCGGCGATTTCGCGGTTCGAGAGCCCTTCCGCCACCATCCGCGCGACCTGCAGTTCCTGCGCGGACAGGGAACTCCACGGAGTCGGAGTCTGCCCGTGGCTGGCCACGCCAGCCGCCCGGAGTTCCTTGCGGGCCCGATCCGCCCAGGGCGACGCACCCAGGCTGCTGAATCCAGCCTGGGCCGCGCGCAGCAGCTCCCTGGCTTCCTTGATCTGCTTCCGCCGTCTCAGCCGTGACCCCAGCAGGAGCTGCATACGGCTTCGCTCGAATGGCCAGCTCCCGACGTCGGTATCCAGAGCGGCACGCACGCAGTCCTCGACGAACTCGTCGGGTGCGAGCAGGGCGTCGGCGTAGATGAGGTTCATGCGTACCACCGGGACAGCTGACTCGGCCTGCATCCGCGACCGCATCCGCCCGACCAGCTCTCTTGTGCGCGCCACCCGGTCGCACTGGGTGGCGGCGTAGGCCAGGTGAGACAGTGACCAGAGCGCCTGGGGCGGGTGGTAGGCAGGATCCGCGTCGTTATGAAGGTGGCTCAGGCAGTCCCACGCGCGGGAGAAGTCACCTTCGCCGGCCGCCGCCGTTGCCCTGGCCAGTAGCGATATGGCAAGGACAATGGTCATCTGGCCAGGGAAGGCGATCCGCTCGGCCCGGTCTGCGGCCGAAGCGGCTTGTGCCATGTCGCCCCGCAGGGCCGCGACCATCGCCTGGGCCGCGAACCCGCTCGCCTGCCATTCCGATTGACCGGACTCCTCGGCCAGACGGGTGCCCTCCTCGGCCAGGGGCACGGCCGTGGACCACTGGCCCCGCCGCAATCGCGCCCACGCCTGCAGTACGATTGCGCGGGCCAGGACCTGAAGCCGACCCTCGGCGCGCAAGCGGGCAATGGCATCGGCGAAGAGCAGGTCAGCCAGCTCGAAGTTCCCGATGCAGGACGCCGCATGGCCCAGGGTCTGGGTGGTTACCGAGTCAACATCGGTCGTGACCAGGCGCTGCAAGATCCCGGCCACGGCCGCGGCGCTGCCAACGGGGTCCGCGTAGGCCAGCATCACGGCACACTGCGGATCGGCTAGGGCTTCGGGTGCGTCCGTGACGAGTTGCACAATGCGACGGGATGGGTCGCCGTCCGGCTGTCGGTGCCAGCACCGCAGTGCCGCCGAGCGTAGCAATGACCGCGCGAGACGCTCGTCACCGAGCCGACGGGCCCGCTCCGTGAGCCCGATCAGCAACTGGATCCGAGCAGTGCCTCCGCCCGCCGCGGCGTCGGCCGCCTCGCCAAGCTCTTCAAGAAGCAGGCGGCTGTGCTCGTCGTCGACCAGCAGGGCCAGGACTGCGCGGTATGCATCTCCGACGTCCCCCTGTCCAAGCTCGTAGGCCAGACCGGCGGCCCGGAATAGATAGCGACGCTTGAGTTCAGTCGAGGTAGTGAGATCGGCCGCCCGTCCCAGCGTGGTGACCGCCGTAGAAACGGCACCGCGGCTCAAGGCGCGTTCGGCTACCGCATCCAGGTCGCGGGCTAGCGCGTCGTCATATCCTTCCGCTGCCCTGGCCCGGTGCAGGATACCCCGGTCGGTGCTGGGCCCGACGGCCCGTGCGAGGGCCAGGTACCCGGCCACCCTGCTACTTGGCGACGCGAGTCCGTAGACGGCGGACCTCATGAGCCCGTGCCTGAACCGCAACTGGTTGCCGGACAACTCCACGAGGGCGGCGTCGATCGCAGGCTCGACGACCGCCACTGGCGCGGCCGCCCCTTCGGACCCCAGGGCGTGCAGCAACTCAGGCAGCGAATCGGCATCATGCAAAGCCAGCAGCGTGAGCGCCGTGCGCGTCACCGGCGGCAACTGTTCCACTCGTGCCGCGAAGGCAGCTACGAGCCGCTGAGTGAGCGGAGGCCACTGCGAGTCCGCGGTGGGCCTCAGGGCCGGGCCCTGGGCCTTGGGCAGCTCAATAAGCGCAAGCGGATTGCCCTCAGCGGCCCGGAGTATGCCAGCTCTAGCCGAGGTGGTGATTTCCGGCGCTACCGAGTCCAGCAGCTGCCGTGAACCATTGGCGCTTAGCGGGTGCAAGTCCATGAGGTTGGTCGCGGCGCCACGGAGCGGATCCGCATCCTCGTCGCGCGCGGTCACCAGCAGGAGGATCGGGTCGTGCTGCAGGCGCCGGGCAAGGAAGCCGAGAACTTCGACGGTCGCGCTGTCCAGCAGGTGCGCATCCTCGGCAATAACCAGCAGCGGCTGCTCGGCCGCCCCGTCGACCAGCAGATCCAATGCCGCCATCGCCACGCCGAAGGGCTGCGGAGGTGGTCCGGTGGTGATGCCGAATGCGACCCGCAGTGCCGCTTGCCGAGCGTCGGAGATCTGCGGGGCCAGCGGCAACAGCGGCTGAAGTAACTGGTGGAGGCCCGCCATCGCCATACCCATCTCCGGCGATGTTCCGACAGTGCGCAGTACGCGGCGCGAGGAGCCAGCCCGTCGTGCCGCGAACTCGACGAGTGCCGACTTGCCGACACCTGCCGCGCCCCTGATGAGGATTGCGGCCCCGCTCTGCAGGTCGTCCAGCCGCTCCGCGATGAGAGCCTGCTCGGCAAGACGGTCGACCAGGACGTGATCGTCTGCCGGCACGTCCATGGAGCTGCTCCCCGACGTCGACTACATGCCCTCAGCCAGGATGGCAGGGGTTTATCGGAGGTGAAACATGCGCCTTGTTTCTCAGCCAGTCCTCTGCCGCTACGGCGCGGTCCACTCGTACACGCCGGGCGTGCTCCAGGTCTGTGATCCGGTGGCCCAGGTTATCGTGACCTGCCCGGCGGCGCCGTTGCCCCCTGGCTCAACAGCGGAGTAGGCCTGGCCGCCGCCACCACCGCCGCCGGGCACGGCACCAGCGGCGCCCGGGTAGTTGCCGTCCGTGCTCGACCCGGCGTTGCCGCCGTTGCCGCCTGCGCCCCCGCCGGTGACCGCCGCGCCGCCGTAGCCGCTGGTGTTCCCCGCGGCCCCTGCGTTGCCGGCGCTGGCCGTTCCGCCCGATCCGCCGCCACCGCCGCCGCGGTAGACATCGGTGGTGCCGCCGATGCCGCCGGCGCCCCCGTTGTAGCAGACCGCGTTCGTGCTGCCGGTGCCCCCGCTGCCACCGATGTTGCTGGTCGCCGAGGTGCCGCCGCCCCCGCCGTACGCGGTGACCACGACGGCACCGGCGGTGAACGAGGAGCTGACGCCGGCCGTTCCTGGGTTTGTCCCGGCCGCACCACCGGCACCGAGTACCTCCCCCAGTGCGGCGGCAGCGGCACCAGCGACACCGGCACGAAAGCCGCAAACACCGGCGGCAATATAGACGTATGCGCCATCAACATCAGCGCCTGCGAGAACTGGTATGTCAACGGCGCCGCTCCCAGCGGCTCGCCCGAGCAGAGCTCTCCGAGGGCGCCGACCGCCCGCTCCTGCGCCGGGGACGTCGCGGGCTGCGGGTCGTTGTTTGGGGAGCCCACTGCCTACTCGAGCGGATGGAACCCGAACAACTACCCCAACAGATCAAACCTGATCGACGATGCCTCGAATTGGCTTGAGGGGGCTCTCGACTCGCTAGCCAGGAATATGGCCTCTAGCACCCACGGCCTCTGCCTGAATGCTATGGCTAACATCGGCCTGGGCCCAGCCGGAAGCACGTGCATTGTTGTCTCCTACAACCAGAAGACCGAGACCCTGCAGATAGGTCACATTTCATCGATCGGCGGGGTCACCGGCATCCCGAGCGTCGGGTTCCTTATTGGCCCGATGTATTCGAATGCGCCAGACATCAAGGATCTTGGTGGCTGGTTCTTCACTGGCGGGGGAAGCGGTGAGCTGGGGAGTGTTACGGAAGGTGCCGATCTTTCCCTCGGAAACGGGCCCGGCAACAGCGACATTTTCCAGGTGTTTAGCGGCGCAGGCGGATCGGTTGATCTGCCATTCGTGGAGGTCGGGGGCGAAATCCACGGGGGGGAGACATACACCCGGACGCAGACCTGGGTAAGCGTCCCGGTTCCGGCATTCCTCGACGCACTGTTCCACGGGCCACTGTAATGTCGGACTAACGCGGCCCGCTGGCGGTGCTGTCGTCGGACCGGCTCGCGCTGACGCTGTGGTGGCCCGGCAGGCTGCCCGTTCCCATCCGGTCGGGGTTAAGGCCGGGCGTGATCAACCTGGCCATTGGAACGGCGCTGCCCCGGCCCGGGCTCGCTGCCGGCGGCGGAGGCGCGCTCAGCCGCGTAGCTCCGGACGAAGACGGGTAATCCGAACTGGTCCGCCGAGTGGTGCTCGGTCACCAGGCTGGATCGCACTAGCTCGCGCAGCAAAGCCCGCGCCTGGCCGACCGGGACGCCGACCAGGCCGGCCGCCGCATCCGCGGTGAATTCAGGGCCGGAATGCAGGCCCAGCAGCCCGAGCATCCTGGCGGCCGGGTCGCTCAGCTGCCGGTAGGAGCCCGTCAGCATCGCTCGCAGGCTGGTCGCCGGCTCGCCGGTTTCGACCGCGTCCAGCCGATGATCGCTATCCCGCATCTCGGCGACGAGATCCCGGAGGGTCAGCCTCGGGCTTGCGGCGACGCGAGCCGCGACCGCGGCCAGCGCCAGTGGCAGCCGCGCGGACAGGCCGATCAGTTCCTCGGCCGCCTGGGGCTCTGCCGCCAGGCGCCGGGCCCCGAGCCTGCGGGTGAGCAACTCCAGCGCATCCGCCCAGGTGAGGACATCGAGGAACAGCGGACGGGCGCCCTCGGCGACGACGAGTCCGGTGAGCTGGCTCCGGCTGGTCACCACCACCGCGCAGGCCGGGTTGCCGGGCAGCAGCGGGCGCACCTGCTCCGGGTCGCGCGCGTTGTCGAGCACTATCAGCACCCGCAGGCCAGCCAGCAGGCTGCGGTACAGCCCGGCCGCGGCGGTCACGGCCAGCGGGAACCTCGCCGAACGCCGGCCGAGCGCGTGGAGCAGCCCGGCCATCGCGTCGGCGGGCTCCAGCGGATCGCCGGACGGGTCGAAGCCCCTCAGGTTCACATACAGCTGCCCGTCCGGGAATCGGTCGGCGACACGGTGAGTCCAGTGCACGGCCAGCGCGGTCTTCCCCACGCCGGCGGTGCCGACGATCGCCAGGATGACCGTCTCCCCGGCTCGATCCCGTCGTGCCAGCTGGCTGCTGAGCGCCCGCAGTTCGCCCGCGCGGCCCACGAAGTCCGCGGATGACGACGGCAGCTGGCGGGGCACGGTTCCGCCGCCGTTCCCGGATGCCCGCATGGACGCTGGCAGCTTCGGGCTGCTCACGGTAGCGGCAGCACCCTGGCCGGCGGTGAGGAAGATGGCGGCGACTGCGGAGCGGGCGGCCGCCATCTCCAGCTGCTCGCGATCCGGACTCCGCAGCGCAAGCCCGTCGGCGAGCCGGCGCACAGAGTGCCGGAACGGCCGCGCCGTCCTCCCGCGCTCCATGTCCGCGATCGCGCGGATGCTGACCCCGGAGCGCTGCGCCAGATCCTCCTGGGTGAGGCCAGAAGCCGACCGATACTCGCGCAGCAGCGCCCCGAACCGGCCGGGTACTTCGTCGACCTCTGTCAATCGCCTGGCCCAACTCTGACCTGATCAAAACCAGTGGCAGTGCCTCATCGCTGTCGGCCATTTCGCTGCCGTCGTTGGCGCTGAGTACGCGACTGTTTGCCGACAAGTGAGCTTTACTGGCGTCGTTATCAGTCCGCTATGATTCGATCATTACTGGCGGGCCGGGTTCTGTGCGGCGGTGACCTATGGCGGCCCCGAAGTTTTGCCTGCTCGGCCCGTTGACCGTGCGCTACGACAGCACGACTCTAGCGGTGCCGCGGGGAAGGCAGCGGGCGGTGCTGGCGGCGTTGCTGCTACGCGCTAACCACGTGGTGTCGGTGGATGAGCTGGCCGAGGTGCTGTGGGGGACGGACCTGCCGCCGTCGGCCCGGGTGAACGTACAGAACTACGTGATGCGGCTGCGCAGCACGCTGGACCCGGCCGGGTCCCGGATCGCCACCCACCCGCACGGCTACCTGATCGTCGTGGATGACGGCGAGCTGGATATCGCGCGGTTCGAGTCCCTGCTGCG
>JASHOV010000075.1 GCA_030038495.1 Streptosporangiaceae bacterium | reverse complement strand
CTGGAGCTGCCGTTGTCGGAGCTGCCGCGGCCCGAACTGGCAGCGGACGCGCCCGCCGACGTTCGGCCCGTGAGCCGGTCGGCCGCCGCCGATTCGCTGCGCGTCGTCCTTGCCGGCTCTCACTCCCTGCGCGCGATGCTGGGCAACGGCTTAGCGCTGCCGTTAGCAGACCTGCGGGCGCAGACGGAGCAGGCGTGCGCCCTGGCCAAGGCCGAGCGCTTCGACGATCTGGCGATCGTGCTCTCGGATCTGCTCCCTGGTCTGGAGGCGGCGGTGCGCGCCGCTCCTGCGGGCCAGCAGCCGGACTTCTACGAGCTCGCCGCCGTTTCCTATCAGGCATGCTCGGCCGTCCTGGCCAAGCTCGGCGAGCCAATGGCGGCCTGGGTAGCGGCGGACCGCGCGATGATCGCCGCGGAGAAGGCCGGGAATCTTCTGCTTGCGGCCGCAGCCGCGTACCGGCTCGCGTCGGTGTTCCTGGACGGGCAGCAGCAATGCCTGGCGGAGGAGACCGCGAGGACCGCGCTGGCCGCGCTTTGCAGCCTCGCCGATATCGGCGATCCGGACGCGCTTTCCCTGTGCGGGGGGCTGACATTGCTGCGCGCGCTCGTCGCTGCCCGCAGGGGCCACCCCTCGGCTGCGTTCGGTCACCTGAGCCGGGCCCGCCAGCTGGCCCTGCAGCTGGGGTGCCGGCGAGTCGACGGGCTGCCGGATTTCGGGCTGCAGTACGTGGCGCTGTACGAGATCGCCGTGAGCGTGGATCTCGGGGACGCAGGGCACGCGCTGCGCACGGCCGCGTCCATCGATCTGGCCTCACTTCCGCCGGCCCGGCGGGCCCGCGTCCTCATCGACATGGCCCGCGCATACACGCTGCGCAGCCAGGTGGCTGAGGCGACCGATGCGCTGATGCGGGCGGAGAGCCTTGGCCCCTGGCCAGTTCGGGACTGCGACCGGGCCGGTCAGGTCGTCAGGCAGCTGCTGGCGGCGGACGGGCCGACGTCCGGCCGGCTCCTGGCGCTGGCCGGCCGGCTCGGCGCGCTGGCTCCCAGCGCGCCCCGTGCTTGAGGGCCCGTGCCCCTGGCGGGAATCGAACCCGCTGCCGGCCGCTTTAGAGGCGGCTGCCCTGCCGTCGGGCCCCAGGGGCGCATCCGGATACTCCCAGTACCTGATTCTCGGGGATACCGCTCGCCCCGTCAGGGCCCGGCGGTGGCCGTGGGCCGCCGCCGGGACCCCGCCGGGATCAGGCCGCATCCGGCGGCGCGATCCGGTCGAGCAGCTGGGCATCGGAGATCGCTTCTCGAGCGGCACGGTATTCCTGCGCCGTCAGCGACCGGCCGAGGCCGTCCAGCGTCCGCAGCACGAAACGCTGGCTGGTCACCCTGCGGTTGAGCCGGTCGAGCTCGACCGCCTGGCGCCACACCTTGCGCTGTAGCCAGCGCGTCGCGGCGGGCAGATCGCCCTCGAGTTGCGCGCGCAGCGCATCCCGCTCGGCGCGGAGCTCGACGAGTTCCTGCCTGGTGTCGGCGGTGGTCATGTTGTCACCTCCTCTCTGCACGAGGAGGCGGCGGGCCCGGCGAGGACGAGCGGCAGGCGAGCGACCAGCCGGTGCCCGGCGGGCTCGATCGCCAGAGCCGTCAGCGCGCCGCCGAGATCGGGCTCGTAAAACGGCGCCACCCGGATTCGAGTGCCGTTGGCGTCAGCGAGGATGCGGCCGAGCGCGAGCTCGTCCCCGGCCGCGAGCAGCACCAGCGTGGCGGATGAGGAGTGCCAGCTGGTCGTGACGGCGGGGAACGTGACCGCGAACTCAAGTGCCGCGTGCGCGGCCTGACAGGCCTGGGTTGCGGGCGGCAGGTCGGCCCTGGTGACGAGGTAGAGCCGGGCTGAATGGCCCTAACGATGCGGCATATCTCGATGCTAGCGATGTTCCGGCTGTATCGGCTAGCCCCTTTCGCGGAGCTTTTCCCGCAGGGCATCGATGTCGGCGAGCGGCCCGAGATGCCGGAGCTTTTCGCGGCTGATGACCGAGCGCACGGCCTGCACCTGCTCGTCGGCGATGTCAAGCACGAAGACGCTGACCAGCCGGCCGTCCGGGGCCAGCACCAGGGCGCCCGGCTGGCCGTTCACGTGCACGGGTTCGAAGGTGCCGCTCGCGTCCCTGATCTGGGCACCCAGCCCGGCCAGCAGGTGGCTGACGTTATCCCGGCCGATGATCGGCCGTCCCCAGGACGGCGGCACGCCGCCGCTATCGCCGGTGACGGTGACGTCGGCGGCGAGCATGCTGACCAGGCCGTCCATGTCGCCCGCGCCGACGGCGTCGAAGAATCTGGCCGCCAGCTCGTCGCGCTGGGTGGCGGACGCCTCGAACCTCGGCCGGTTGTCCTCAACATGCTGCCGGGCCCGGTGCGCGAGCTGGCGGCAGGCGCTGGCGCTGCGGCCGACGATGCCGGCGGTCTCGTCGTAGTCATAGCTGAACACGTCATGCAGCAGAAACACAGCCCGCTCCATCGGGGTCAGCCGCTCGAGCAGCAGCAGGAACGCCATCGACAGCGAGTCGGACTGCTCGGCGTTCGCCGCCGGGTCCGGGACCTCCTGGCCCAGCGGCGACGGCCCGGTCAGCAGCGGTTCGGGCAGCCACTCGCCGACGTACGACTCGCGCCGGGCCCTGGCCGACTTGAGATAGTCGATACACAGCCTGGTAGTAACGGCGGACAGGTACGCCTTCGGCGACTCGGGCGCGCCGCGATCGGCAACTGCCCGGTGGTAGCGCAGGAACGCCTCCTGCACGATGTCCTCGGCCTCGGTCACGCTGCCGAGCATCCGATAGGCGATGGAGAACATCAGCGGCCGCAGGCTCTGGTACGCCTCCTCGGTCCCGCCCGCTGGCATCTGCCTCGCTCCTTTCGGCCCGCTCAGCCCGTCGACCGCTCGTCCGGGTAAGCCTGGAACTTGGCCTTGGCGTTCGAGCTGCCGCGGACCTGTGTCATCATCGACATCCCGGCCTGGCCGGCGCGGATGTTGGGCCAGCCGGTGTAGCTCTGCGCGATGAGCCGGGGCGCACGCCCTGCGCCGACGCGGCGGCCAGCACGTGGTCAAGCCCGACGGTGCGGAGCCCGCTCGCGGGAGCGAACGTCTGGTCGAACTTCCGCAGGTTGATGCTGGCCGGTATCGCCGTCGACTCGTAGACGATGACCTCAGGCTCGGCCCTGCCGGCGGCCCTCAGGTCGTCCACCCTGGCCGGGGTGCGCGTAGTCCCGCTGACCTGGTGCCCGGCCGAGATCAGCTGCGGGACGAGCTGCCGCCCGACCGCTCCTGTCGCCCCGATCACTAGTACGCGCACGGCTGAGTTCGCCTCCTGCCCCTCGTTCCCTGAATCAATCACACTCTGAGACGAGGCAGCGTGTCCGCTCGTGACACGTCAGCCGCCGTCGGCAAACTCGGCGCGCACGCCCAGCAGCCGGACCGGACGCCGGTCGGTGAACTTCTCCAGCGCCGCGGCGGCACCCTGCTCGATGACGGTCTGGTCGCTGGAGGGCTCTGCCAGCGGCACTCCGTGCGTGCTGGTGAAGAACGGCTTGTATCTGACCTTGACGACGATCCTGATCGCGGGCCGCTGCTCGGCGAGCACGTCGGCGGTTACCTGCCCGGCGATTCTGGTTACCTCGGCGCGGACCTCCGCCCAGTCGGTCAGGTCCTGCTGGTAGGTCACCTCGCGGCTGCGGGACCTGGGAATGTACGGTTCGGAGCTGACCTCGTCGGATCCGATGCCGCGCGCGGTCAGCACCAGCCACGGCCCGGTCGTCGGGCCGAACCGGGCGGCTACCGGCGCGACATCGGCGGACGCCAGCTCGCGGACCGTGGTGATGCCGAGCTCGGCGAGCTTAGCCGCGGTCTTGCTGCCGATGCCCCAGAGCGCGGACGCGGGCTGATCGCCGAGCACCTCGAACCAGTTCTCGTGCGTGAGCCGGAATATGCCCGCGGGCCGGCCGGATGGCGCATCAGACCCGGGCTTGCCGAACCCGGTCGCGAGCTTGGCCTGCAGCCGGTTCTCGCCGATGCCGACGCTGCAGGCGAGCTGGGTTTCGGCCAGTACGCGTTCCCGGATCTGCCGGGCGAGCGCCTCCGGGTCCTCGGTCCGTGCCGCCAGGAACGCCTCGTCCCAGCCCATCACCTCGACGGCCGGGGCCAGGCCGCGCAGCACGGCCATCACGTCTTCCGACGCCGCCTCGTAGGCGGGCTTGTCGACGGGCAGGAACACGGCGTCCGGGCAGCGCCGGGCGGCCGTACGCAGCGGCAGCCCGGAGTGCACGCCGTACTCGCGGGCCTCGTAGGAGGCGGTCGCGACCACGCCGCGCTTGGCCGGATCGCCGTCGCCACCGACCACGACCGGCAGCCCGTGCAGCCCGGGGCGGCGCAGCACCTCCACCGCCGCGATGAACTGGTCGAGGTCCACGTGCAAGATCCAGCGCCGCGAGCCAGCCACGCCTCAATCTTCCCGCACGCCGCCTTACGGCGTCGCCGCCATGGCCTGCGCGGCGCGGCGACCCCGCCTGTCGCTAGCCCTCTCGGCTAAAGTTCCTTGCGCATGACGATCTCGTCGTAGATGGGGTGCTGAGGCGAGCGCGGACCAATGACGACATAGCCTCTGGCACGGTATATCCGCGGAAGGAAAGGATGCTCCCCGGCGACGGTCAGCAGCATGCCGGCGTAACCGCCGCACCGCGTCTCATCCTCTGCCGCATTCATGAGGGCCGAGCCGATTCCGCAGCCTTTCATCGCAGACAGAACGCCCAGCCGGCCCAGCACCGGAGCGCCATCGGTGACGCGAACTCGCACTGCGCCGACGACCGCGTGATCGACCTCCGCGACCCATACTGAGTCACGCTCAATCCACTCTGCGACCTCGGCGGTCGTCGCAGTCTCCGCGCTGCCGGGAAAGCCGAGTTCGCGGTTCTCGCGGTACGCATCGGCATAAACTCCGCGCACTGCTTCGGCATCCGGCCGGACGGCTCGGCGGATCATCGCCCCCATCATGACGCGGTCGTCACCCGCTTTGTCACCCTGCCTCTCCGTGCGGTGCCGGCCAGCGGCTTTCGCGCGGGCCGCCACGCTCGTAGCCCGACAGCCGCTTCCATCCGCTCGATTAGAATACGCGTACGCGCATCCAGCCCTTGCCGGGTCGCGTCGCCTATGTGCAGGGGCCCACCGCGTGGTCACGGTTCAATGCCGCAAACCCCGGTTAGGCTCGGCGGGTGACAGCAAAGGGCGGAACGCGGGCGACCGACCGGCTCGCCCGGCTTGGCCTGCCGCACCGCGTCCACCGCTACGAACACGATCCGCGCCACCCCTCCTACGGCCAGGAGGCCAGCGAGGCGCTGGGCGTACCGCCCGAGCGCGTGTTCAAGACGCTCGTCGCCGACGTGGACGGCAAGCTCACCGTGGCCGTCGTTCCCGTTGCCGGGACGCTGGACCTGAAGGCGCTCGCCGCGGCGGTCGGCGGTAAGAAGGCGGCGATGGCGGAGCCCGCAGCGGCGGAGCGCGCAACCGGCTACGTAACGGGCGGCATCACCTCGCTTGGCCTGCGCAGGCCGCTGCCCGTCGTGGTCGACGCGTCGGCGCTGGAGTACGCGACGGTCTTCTGCAGCGCCGGCCAGCGCGGCGTCGAGATCGAGCTCGCGCCCGCCGATCTGATCAAGGCGGCCGGAGCCAGGGTAGCGCCGGTCGGCCGGGCGGACGCAGGCGATCCGGGGGGCCGCCCCCGGACTTGAGATCTGGCCATCGCCGCGGACCGGATCTACAGTCACAGAAAGATCCCTCGTAACGGGGAGACGCAATGGCCGCTGCCGATGCCGTACTCGCAGCCGATGGATCACTCGTCATCCAGGAGAAGGCCAAGCTCCGCCGCGTGCTCGGCCGTTTCGACCTGGTGCTGTTCACCGCCTGCGCGATCGTCGGCCTGGACAGCGTGGCGCAGGCGGCCGAGGCGGGCGCGCAGGCGATCACCTGGCTGGCGATCTCGCTCGTGCTGTTCCTGATCCCGTACGGGATGCTGACCGCGGAGCTCGGGGCGGCGTTCCCGGTCGAGGGCGGGCCGTACGAGTGGGCACGGATGGCCTTCGGCCGGCCGGCCGGCGCGGTCACCGCGATCTTGTACTGGCTGTCCAACCCGCTGTGGGTCGGCGGGACGCTGACCGCGGCCACCATCGCGGCCCTCGACTCGTTCGTGCTGTCGAAGCCGCTGAGCACGAAATGGGAGATCGTCGTCGGGCTGGCGTTCACGTGGATTACGGTCGGGCTCGCGATCATCGCGTTCCGGGTCGGCAAGTGGGGCCCGAACATCGGCACCTTCGTGAAGATCGTCGTGGTCGGCATCTTCACCGTGCTGTTCATCGCCTTCCTGGTCAAGCACGGCCGGCCCGCGGGCGCATCGACGGTCGGCGACCTGAAGCCGTCGCTCGACGGTTTCCTGACCGCGATCGGGATCCTGGTATTCCTCTGGGTCGGCTTCGAGCTGTCCAACGGCGCCTCGGAGGAGATGCGCAACCCTAAGCGAGACGTGCCCAAGATGATCGTCGGCTCGGGCGTCATCGCCGCGATCGTGTACGGGCTGGTGATCCTCGGCATCGTCCTGGTCATCCCGAGCGCGGGCCTGTCGAACGTCAGCGGCTTCGAGGCCGCCTACTCATCGGTGTCCAGCGGCGTGCTGCACTCGCACCCGCTGAACGTGCTGTTCGCGATCCTGATCATCGTCAGCCTCATCGGCAGCGGAGCGGTGTGGCTCGAGGGCGCCGACAGGACCCAGGCCATTGCCGCGCTGGACGGAGCCGCGCCCGGCTGGATGGGCCGGTTCACCAGCTTCGGCACCCCGATCGCGGTCAACCTGTCCTCGGGCGTGGTCGCGTCCGCGATATGCGTGATCGTGCTGGTGGCGACGCACGGCAGCCTGAAGAGCTTCTTCGCGGTCATGCTGGCGCTGACGGTGTCCAGCACGACGCTCAGCTACCTGTTCATCTTCCCGGCCCTGACGATCCTGCGGCGGCGGTACCCGAACGCCGACCGGCCGTACCGGGTGCCGGGCGGCGCGCTCGGCGCCTGGGCCGCCGTCATCATCACCGAGCTGTTTGTCATCGTCACGGTGGTCACCCTGGTGTGGCCGGGGGCGATCAACGCGATGTTCGGGCAGTCGTACTCGATGCAGGCGAACTGGGGTGTCGGCCGGCGGTTCTTCGAGTGGACCACGCTCGGATCGCTGGCCGGAATGGTGCTGCTGGGGATGGTGTTCTGGCTGCTCGGCGAGCGCAAGCGGCGGGCCGGACTCCTCGGTATCAACATCTCGGCCGAGACGTTCGCGCGGTCCGACCCGGCCGGGTAGGTGAGGGGCATGCGGCGGGTCCGCCAGCGGTATATGTCTACGACGGCTCGGAGATCTCGGTGAAGGGCGACGGCGGCCCGGCGTGCCTGACGCAGCCGCTGCTGCGCGGGACCTAGCGGACGCCGCGCGGGCGGAACTGCACGCTGATCCGCGGGCCGGTCGGTCGCGCGGTCTTCGGGATCGCGTGCTGCCAGGTCCGCTGGCAGCTGCCGCCCATCACGAGCAGGTCCCCGTGCCCGACTTCGTGGCGGATCGCAGGGCCGCCGCCGACCGGGCGGAGCGCCAGCGTCCGCGGCGCCCCGAGCGACAGGATCGCCACGATCGTGTCCTCCGAGCTGCCGCGGCCGATCGTGTCGCCGTGCCAGGCGACGCTGTCCCTGCCGTCGCGGTACAGGCACAGCCCCGCGGTCGCGAACGGCTCCCCAAGCTCGGCCGCGTAGTACGCGGCGAGCGCATCCCTGGCCTGCGTCAGCAGCGGATCGGGCAGCGCCTCGCCCTCGTCGTAGAAGCAGAGCAGACGCGGGACGTCGACCACCCGGTCGTACATCTTCCGCCGCTCCGCCCGCCACGGGACCGCCTGCTGCAGCCGGCCGAACAGCTCGTCCGACCCGGCCAGCCAGCCCGGCCGGAAGTCGACCCAGGCACCCTCGGTCAGCTCGGTGCGCTGCACGGTGCTGCCGAGCGGCCCGAGCGAGGGCGCCTCGGTCAGATCCAGCAGGGAAAACTGCAGCGCGCCGTTCATAGATTCGATTTTACTCGCCTAGGTCAAATACTTATTCGAATCCGCGCACGGAAAATATGCTGCCGTTCCGCCCGTCGGTGGCTACGGTGTGAGCCACGGGGGGAGGCGAGATGGAGCAGCTGAGCAAGCGACTGATGAACTGGGCGTCGATCCTGGAGGACAAGACGCGGGCCCAGGCCGAGCGGACCGCCCAGATGCCGTTCATTTTCCCGCACGTCGCTCTCATGCCGGACGCGCACCTGGGTCTGGGCGCCACGGTCGGATCGGTCATCCCGACGGTCCGCGCGATTATTCCGGCCGCGGTCGGGGTTGATATCGGCTGCTTCCGCGGCGACACCAGGATTCCGCTTCTCGGCGGCACGCAGAAGTCGCTGAAGGACATGGCCGAGGCGGGCGGGTTCTGGTGGGTCTACTCACTCGACAGTGCTGGCCAGGTCGTCCCCGGCAAGGCCGTCGCGCTCAAAACGCGGGACGACGCCGAACTCATGCGGATCGTGGCCTGTGGCGGCGAGGAGATCATCTGCACTCCCGATCACCGGTTCATGCTGAACGACGGCAGTTACCGCGAGGCTCGCGACCTCCGTTCCAACGACAGCCTGATGCCGCTCTACCGCAGGTGGCAGACGCGCGACGGCTACGAGGGGCGGAGCAATGCCAGGTCGGCGCGTCAGGCGCAGATGGCGGAGGTCGGAGCCAGGAACATCGCGGCCTACATGAGCGAGCGCCCGGAGCACGGCCATAACCACAAGGTCATCTCGGCCGAGCGCATCAGCGAGCGGGCCGACGTCTACTGTCTGCAGGTCGACGACCATCACAACTTCGCACTGGCCGCAGGCGTCTTCGTTCACAACTGCGGGATGATCGCGGTCCGGACGCAGTTCACCGCCGCGCAGGTCGCGGCCAACGGCCCGCTGGCGCCGGTGCGGCAGGCGATCGAGCGGGCGATCCCGCTGTCGGCCGGCAAGTACAACCGGGGCCTTTACGACGAGGGAACGAAGGCACGCGTCGCCGAGCTCGAGTCTCTCGATGGCGCCGATAGCGCAGAGCAGATCGCCGGGAACTGGCGGCTCCAGCTGGGCAGCCTCGGCAGCGGAAATCACTTTTGCGAAGTGTGCCTTGATGAAGACGATCTGGTATGGCTGTTCCTCCACTCGGGCTCGCGCGGCGTGGGCAACAAGCTCGCGAACAAGCACATCAAGATCGCCCGCGCCCTGTGCGACAAGTGGTGGATCCCGCTGCCGGACGCCGACCTCGCCTACCTGCCCGAGCAGACCCCGGAATTCTGGGCCTACATCCGCGACCTGCGCTGGGCCCAGCACTTCGCGCTGCTGAACCGGGCGGAGATGATGGCCCGCGTGATCGGCTGCCTGCAGGACTGGATGGGCACGCCGGTCGAGGCCAGCGAGACGGTCAACTGCCACCACAACTACACGATGCAGGAGGAGCACTTCGGCCAGCAGGTGTGGCTCTCCCGGAAGGGAGCGATCGACGCGTCCGCTGGCCGGCCCGGCCTGATTCCCGGCTCGATGGGCACTCGCTCGTACGTCGTCACGGGCAGGGGCAACAAGCTCGCGCTGAACTCGGCGCCGCATGGCGCGGGCCGGATGTACAGCCGCTCGGCCGCGCGCAAGAGGTTCAGCCGGGCGGATCTGGACTCGGCAATGGCGGGCATCGAGTGGCGGCACACCGACGCGTTCCTTGACGAGATTCCCGCGGCCTACAAGGACGTGGACCAGGTCATGGCCGACGCGGCAGACCTGGTGGAGGTGCGGCACACGCTCCGCCAGATCGTGAACGTGAAGGGCGATTAGCGGTCACTCTAACGGCGACGTGGAGATCACGCCCTCCAGTGCCTCCCGCGCGGCCGCCTGCTCGTGCTCGATGACGTGCATCACCGCGTTGATCAGTGCCAGGTGCGTGAACGCCTGCGGGAAGTTGCCGAGATGCCGGCCGGATTTTGCGTCGATCTCCTCCGCGTACAGCAGCAGCGGGCTGGCGTGCGAGAGGATCTTCTCGCAGAGGTCACGGGCGCGCTTGTGCTCGCCGATCTCGGCCAGCGCCGACACCAGCCAGAAGGAGCAGATCGTGAAGGTGCCCTCCTCCCCGGTGAGGCCGTCGTCGGTGTTCTCGACCTTGTAGCGCAGCACGAGCCCGTCGCTGGTCAGCTCGTCGGCGATGGCCAGCACCGTGGCCCGGATCCGCGGGTCGTCGGCCGGCAGGAATCGCAGCAGCGGCATGAGCAGCAGGGACGCGTCCAGCGCCGTGCTGCCGTAGCGCTGGCAGAAGACCCCACGCTCGTCCACGGCATTCGCGCAGATGTCGGCGTGGATCTCGTCGGCAGCCTCCTGCCACCGGATCGCGATGTCCATGTCGTCGCGGATGCGGGCCAGCCGCGCGCCACGGTCGGCCGACACCCAGCACATCATCTTGGACGAGGTGAAGTGCTGCGGCTCGCCCCGCACCTCCCAGATGCCCCGGTCGGGATCGCGCCAGTGCTGCAGGGCGTGCTCGACCTGGATGCGGGCCATCTGCCAGACCCGGTCATCGAGCCGGTCCCTGGACCGGGTGTGCAGGTACAGCGAGTCCAGCACCACGCCCCACACGTCGTTCTGCTGCTGGGCGTAAGCCTCATTGCCGATGCGGATCGGCCGGGCGCCCTGATAGCCGTGCAGGTGCTTCAGTTCCCGCTCGGCGAGGTCGGACCGGCCGTCGATCCCGTAGACGATCTGCATGTCGCCCCGGTCCCGCTCGACCACCTCGGTGAGGAACGCGAAGTAGTCGTTGGCCTCCCAGTCGAAGCCCAGCGTGAACAGCCCCCAGAGGGCGAACGTCGCGTCCCTGATCCAGCTGTAGCGGTAGTCCCAGTTGCGCTCCCCGCCCGGCGTCTCGGGCAGCGAGGTAGTGGCGGCGGCCGCAATCGCGCCCGTCGGCGCGAATGTCAGGCCCTTGAGCGTCAGCGCGCTGCGGGTCAGATAGCTGCGCCAGCGGTGATCGGGGAAGTTGCCGCGCGCCACCCAGTGCTGCCAGTGGTGTGCCGTCCACACCTGGCGCTTATAGGCCTCATCGTAGGTGTGCGGCGGGTCCATGCTGCCCCATGACAGCGCGCAGAAGCGCAGGTCGCCCTCGCGCAGGAGCGTACGGGACCGCGCGCTCGGCCCCTCGATGCCGATCCTGATGTCGGAGGTCAGGGTCAGGGTGAGGTCGCCATGGCCGACCGCCGCCTGGTAGTACTCGCGGTCGGTGCGCTGCCAGTTCTCGCGCTGCTGGCCGTACTCGAAGACAGGCTCGCAGTTCATGACCAGCTGGGCCGAGCCGTTCACGCACCGCACGGTCCGCAGCAGGATGTGCTCGGCGTCGTAGTCGGTCGGCGGCCGGGTGTGCGTGCTCCGTTCCGGGTGCGTGTGCCGCCACGGCCCCATGAGCAGGCAGTCGCGGACGATGATCCAGCCCTCGCCGCAGTCCCAGCTGGTCTCGACCACCATCGTGCCCGGCAGGTAGCGGCGATCCGCGGGCACGGCCACGTTCTCCGGCCCGAAGATAAACCGGCCGGCGTCACGGTCGAGGATCGCGCCGAACACGCTCGGGCAGTCCATCCGCGGCAGGCACATCCATTCGATCGCGCTGCTCGGGGCCACGAGCGCGGTGACCTCGCAGTCCGACAGGAATCCGTAGTCGGCGATCGGCGGATAGGGGGAGAACTCGGGGGCCAGGCTGCTCAGCCTGGCTGACATACCGCGCTGGGGCGTCGGGTCAGTCGGCCCGGCCCGCCCATTGCGCCGCGCTCTTGCGGGGCGCCGCTGCCCGTTTGCGCCATCTGGCAGGCCGGCGAGCTGCGCTTCGGCGTCCCCGGTCCCAGCCGGGCGCTTGCCAGTCGCTTTCCTACCGCTAGCGGTCATGTCGGATATCGTGCCCGTGCGGCCGGCCGCTAACCTTGCGCCTTTGCCCCGGGGCCGGCACTGCCCGCGGCTCCGTCCTGCGGCTGCGATGCCAGCCAGTCGGCGAACGAGATATTGCCGCAAATGTCCGGTCGGCTGACCGTCAGCCCGCCGCTGCGCAGCGCTCGGCCGAGCCGGCCGGGGACCGGAACCGGCATCAGCAGCGCTCGCCGGCCCGTGACCGCGCGCCAGGTCCTGGCGACCTCGGCCGCCGTCATGATCTGCGGTCCGGCGACCCGGATCCGCCCGCGGGCCGGCGCCCCCTCGGTGACGTCGGCCACCGCGCCGGCGACCTCGGCCGCCGCTACGGTCTGCAGCTTCATGCCGGGGACTGGCAGCACCAGGAACCGGGCCGCGGCCGCCAGGGCCGAAGCGGCCAGCTCGTGGAACTGGGTGGCCTGGATGATGCTCCAGGGAGTGGAACCCTGCTCGACAACGCGTTCCTGGCCGACCTTGACCTTGTAGTAGCCCACCGGCACCTGGTCGCATCCCACGATCGAGATGCAGACGTGATGGGCCACGCCGGCCACGGCCTCGGCCGCGAGCAGCCGTCCCGATCCCTCGACCAGGACAGCCTGGGCCCGCTTGGGCGAGCTGGCGTTGCTGGCGTCGACGACTGCGTCGCAGTCCTGGAGTGCGTCGGCGAGCCCGTCGCCCGTGGACAGGTCGACGTGGTACTCGCCGCTGCGGCTCAGCACCCGCACGTCGTGGCCGCGCCGGGCCAGCTCGGCAGTGACGTGGCCGCCGAGAGTGCCCTTGCCGCCGACAATTGCGATTCTCATATCCATCCAGACGACGCCCGGTGGTCAGATGTGACAGTGGTCAGGTGTGACAGTCGTCCGGTGTGACATGCCTACAGCAAGTCCAGCGCGATCCGGTCGCCGACCGGCCGGTAGCCGAGTCGCTGGTACAGGGCGTTGCTGGTCGGGTTGGCCAAGTCGGTGTACAGGACGACCTCGGCGGCGCCGTCATCTACCGCTTTTCTGCTGACGGCGCTCGTGATCGCCCCGCCGTAGCCGGACTTACGGTGCCGCGGCGGGGTGTAGACCGATCCCACCCGGCAGACGCCCGCGACATTCCGGGTCAGGCTGGCCATCGCGACCGGCTGGCCGGCGACCGCCCAGATCATCAGGCCGCCGTAGCTGAGCTTGTCGGCCACGCTCCTGGCGCCCTCGGCCCCGCTGCCGGTCTCGGCGATGAAGGCCGCGGTCCAGTCGAGCAGCCGGTCCAGGTCGGCCTGCCCGGCGACATATGCCGCGCCGGGCGGGAGCGGATCGGGCGCCCGCAGCCCGGCGAGGCGGAATAGCCGCATCCGGGTGTGGACGGCGGTGCCGCCGCCGGTCACCGCGGCCCAGGCAGCGGCGAGTTCCTCCGCTTCCGGCTCGGGGGCGCTGGCCCCGGCCGGCTTGTCGGCAGCGAAGGCCCGCAGCAGCGCCCCGGCGGCGCCGGCCGGGAATCCGGCCACCAGCAGCGGGTGCGGCGGCGTCCGCAGGGCAGCCCCGTCGACGATGCCCGCCGCTTGGTGCCAGGCAAATGCCGGCGCGGCGTCGCCGTATACCGACGGCCCGCCGGCCCGCAGTGCCTCCAGGACCGTCAGCGGCACCGTGTTTCTCACCGGATCGGCCTTCAAGTAGCTGCCGGCGGCCGCCATGAAGTCGGCGAGGTCCTGAGTGAGCTGCCAGGGCATGACTCATCATCCCCGGCCGGGCGGATCGCCCGCATGCGGTTTTAGGCCCGGTGCGGATATCGTCGGGATGAGGCGGGCGGAAGGGCACAAGCTCCATGCGGGTACTGGTCATCAAGCACCACGAGATAGACGATGCGGGCTTCATCGGCGCCGCGTTCGAGGCGCGCGGCGCCGTCCTCGAGATACACCTGTTTCCCGACGCGGGTCCGCTGCCGCCGCTCGACGGGATAGATCACATCGTCGTGCTCGGGGCCGCGTGGTCGGTCTACGACACGGCGACGATCGGGCACTGGATCGGGGACGAGATCGAGTGGCTGAAAGCGGCCGATGCCGCCGGCATTCCTGTGCTCGGGATCTGCTTCGGCGCTCAGGCGCTGACCGCCGCGCTGGGCGGCCGGGTGGAGCCGGCGCCGCGTCCGGAGATCGGCTGGACCACGATCGGGACGCTCGACCCTGACCTGGTCGAGGCCGGTCCGTGGCTGGAGTTCCACAGCGACCAGTTCATCATCCCGCCGCAGGCCAGGCTGCTGGCCGCCAGCGATGTAGGTGCCCAGGCCTTCGCCGCGGGCGTTCACCTTGCCGTGCAGTTCCACCCCGAGGTGGACGGCGCTCAGGTCCGACGCTGGCTGGCGAGCGGCGGTGCCGAGGAAGCCGAGCTTTCGGGGCAGGACCCGGCAGAACTCGCCGCGATCACCGAGGCGATGGAGCCGGAGGCGGCCGTCCGCGCAGACCGGCTTGTCGCTCACGCGCTGCGGATTGCCGGCGACCGCCAGGTTTCCCTGAAGTAGGCCGCGGACGGTCGGACCAGGGTCCGGTCAGGGCTGATCGTTCCCGAAACCCTGCCTGCCAGAATGATGACAACCGCCCGTAATGACGACAAGGTGTTAGAGAACTCGCCCGACCGCGTTCACGAGAGACAGGTGCGATGCAGGACATCCTTTCGATCTATGCCGAGGCCCAGCCGGATAAGGCGGGCGTGATCGATGACAGGCCCGACGGGACGGTCGTCGTCTGGACCTATGCCGAGCTTGAGGAAAAGTCGAACCGCGTCGCGAACTTGCTGCTCTCGCTGGGCTCCGGTCCGGGCAAGAAGATCCTCTGGTGCGGGCCGAACTCGCCCGAGGTGGTCGCGGTGATCAACGCGGCCAGGAAGATCGGGGCGGTGGCGGTGCCGCTGAACTACCGGCTGACCCCGGAGGAAGCCGAGTACGTCGTCAATCACAGCGACGCCCAGATCGTCTACGCCGACTACGAGCACGCGCCGATGTTCGCCACGCTCCGTGACCGGCTCGAGAAGGTCCAGCACATCATCACGGTCGGCGGCCCGGCCCCCGAGGGAACGCTCGGCGACGCGGACATCGCCGCCGCCTCGGCCGAAGCGCCGGACATCGGCGAGACGGCGGGAACGGCCGGCACCATGATCTACACCTCCGGCACGACCGGCAAGCCCAAGGGCGCGGTCCGGACCGGAGCGCCCGACCCGGAGGTCATCGGGGCCCTGCTGAACCTGTTCGGCTACACCCCGACCGACATCTACATCACGTCGGGCCCGCTGTACCACAGCGGGCCGGGCGCCTTCATGGCCGCCAGTCAGGCCTTCGGCCAGACGATCGTCATCCAGCGCAAGTTCGACGCCGAGGACTGGCTCAGACTGGTCGACAAGTACAAGGTGACCTCGACGTTCTCGGCGCCGGCGCTGGTACGGATGATCTGCGCGCTGCCCAAGGAGGTCAAGGACCGCTACGACAGAAAGTCCATGAAAATCATGCTGGCCAACGCGGCGCCGTGGAGCTTCGCGCTCAAGCAGCAGTACGTGGCCGACTTCCCGGCCGAGTCGCTGTTCGAGATCTACGGCTCGACCGAGCTCGGCGTGGACACCGTGCTGCTGCCGAAGGACCAGATGAGAAAGCCGGGTTCCTGCGGTCAGCCGGCGCCGGGCATTGAGATCACGCTCTTCGACGAGGAAGGGAACGAGGTCACCGGGACCGGGCCCGACCATCCGGGCGAGGTCTACGTCCGGTCCAAGGGCGTGTTCGACGCCTACTACAAGAACGACGCCAGCTACGAGTCCAATAGCCGAGGCGACTACCACACCGTCGGCGACATCGCCTACTGGGACGACGAGGGTTACCTCTATATCTGCGACCGCAAGAGCGACATGATCATCTCCGGCGGCATGAACATCTACCCGGCCGAGATCGAGGCGGCGCTGGAGCAGCACCCGGAGATCTACGACGTCGCGGTGTTCGGGATCCCGTCGGAGGAGTGGGGCGAGCTGGTCCACGCCACGGTCGTCCGGTCGCCGGGCTCGTCCCTGACCCCCGAGGAGGTCACGGCCTTCGGGCGGGAGCACCTGGCCAGCTACAAGGTGCCGCGGTCGGTCGACTTCACCGGCGAGCTGCCCCGGACGGGGTCGGGCAAGATCCTCAAGCGCCAGCTCCGGGCGCCCTACTGGGCCGGCCGGACCGCCCAGGTCAGCTAGGGACAGGGTTCGAGTTCGCTTAGCTGTAGCGTTTGGGGGCCGACAGCCCCCAAACGCTACAGCTAAGCGGAGGGAAGGCTGCGGGTGGGTCCAAAGCGAGACTCGGCAGAGACTTCGCGGCCCTTCCGCCGGTAACAGCCAGTTAATAGCGTTTCCCGCAGCAGGACTTAAGGGGTGGGGAGACGCCATGAAGCCGGTTTCGAGAATTTTCACGCTCAGATTAAGGACCTGCCTGGCCATCGCGGCAGTGTCGGCCTGTGTTCTCGGGCTGGCTACTCCGGCCGCCCAGGCCGCCCGCTCCGTGCCGTGGAAGGCGGTCGAGGTACTGAGCCCGGCCGGCGGCGGCTACGCCGAGCTGGTCGCGATCGCGTGCGTCGGCGCCCGGCCGTGCGTGGCCGCCGGGTCGTACTCGCCCGCAAAGCCGCCCGGCACCAGGGAGGCGATGGTCGCGGCGGAAAGCGAGAAGGGCCGCTGGTCCCGTGCGGTCCTCGTGAGGTTGCCGTCGAACGAGGCCCCCTCGCTGCAGAGCGCGACGCTGTCCTCGGTCGCCTGTCCCTCGGCCCGGTCCTGCGTCGCCGTGGGCTACTACACGTGGGGGTCGAACAACAAGGACGGGCTGATCACGACTGGCCACGGGACGACGTGGAGCAGAGGCCGGACGCCGGTGCTGCCGCGCGGTGTCGCGGCGTCAGAGGGCGCCGCCCTAAGCGGGGTCAGCTGCCCGAAGACAGGCGACTGCGAGGCCGTGGGCGGGTGGGGTCTCGCGAGCGGCGAGGCCATGGCCGAGGCTATGACCCGCGGGCGGTGGCAGCGTGCCGTCACGATCCCGCCGCCCGCCAGCGCTAACGTCCACCCGGCGGCCTACCTCAGCTCGGTAAGTTGCACAGCGGTCGGGCAGTGCGTGGCGGTCGGCGGCTACACCGACAAGACCGGGGCCGAGGTCGCCATGGCCGCGCTCGAGAGCAAGGACAAGTGGGGACGGGCGGTTGAGATCGGGCTGCCCCGCGGGGCAGCGGTCAGCCCGACGGCCACGCTGTTCGGGGTCAGCTGCGCGGGCAAGGCGACCTGCGAGGCGGCGGGCGACTACACCACCAGCGGCGGCGCCCAGGCCGCGTTCGTCGAGCAGGAGAGTCGTGGCCGGTGGCGCGACGCCGTCCAGATCGCCTCGCTGCCGTCCGGCGCGCAGACGTCGCCGCCGACCGTGGAGCTCGGTGGCATCAGCTGCATTCCGCTGTCCTGCCTGGCCGTCGGTGACTACCGCAATAAGGCCGGAGCCCTGATACCGATGACGGTGCTCGGCTTGGGCCGGACGTGGGAGCGGGCGCAGTCGTTCGGCCTGCCGCACGGCGCGGCGGCCGGAAGCGGGCAGAGTGCCACGCTGATCGCGGTCACCTGCGATGCCGCCGATATCTTCTGCACCGGGGTCGGCGATTACACACCCGTCGGCGGCCTCGCGACCGGTGCCACCGAGGCGATGGCGGCCGCGGGCGGGATGTGACCTCGCTGCTCCCCGGGCGGTAGGCGGGTGGCCTGCGCCGATACCATCATCGGTGTCCGGCCGGAGCGTGTCCCTGGGGAGCTGGGAAGTCGTGGAGCTGATTCACGCGGGCAAGATCCGCGAGGTCTTTGCCGACGGAGATGACATCCTGCTCGTCGCCTCCGACAAGGTCAGCGTCTACGACGTGGTGCTCCCGACCCCGATCCCCGGCAAGGGGAAGATCCTGACCCAGCTGTCGCTGTGGTGGTTCGACCAGCTCGCCGACCTGGTGCCCAATCACGTCATCTCGGCCACCGACGTGCCGCCACAGTGGGCGGGCCGGGCAATCCGCTGCCAGCGCCTGGCGATGCTGCCGGTGGAGTGCATCGCGCGCGGCTACCTCGCTGGGCTCGGCCTGGCTTCCTACCTTTCGTCCGGCGCGGTCTCGGGGGTGCCGATGCCGGCCGGGCTGAGCGAGGGCTCGCGCCTGCCCGAGCCGGTCTTCACCCCTACGACCAAGGCGACGACCGGCCACGACGAGTTCATGACCTACGAGGATGTGGTCACGGAACTCGGGTCACAGACCGCGGCGGACGTCCGCAGACTCACCCTGGAGATCTACCGCCGCGGCGCCGAGATCGCCGCCGAGCGCGGGATCATCATCGCCGACACCAAGGTCGAGTTCGGCCGGGCCGCCGACGGCTCCATCGTGCTCGCCGATGAGCTGCTGACCCCCGACTCATCCCGCTTCTGGGCCGCCGGCGAGTGGGCTCCCGGCGGACCCCAGCGGTATCTGGACAAGCAGTTCCTGCGCGACTGGTCCGCCGCCATCACCGACTGGGACAGGCAGGCCCCCGGTCCCGAGATACCGGCTGAGATCGTTGCCGCTACCCGAGCCCGCTACGTCGAGGTGTACGAGCGCATTACGGGCGGCCCGTGGCTGGACTAACTCGGACGACCAGCTCGCGGCAACGCTCGCGCTGCGCTCGGTGCTGGCCGGCGTCGGCGTGATCGGCAACGGGGTCGTCGCCGGCCGGCCGGCCGCGGTAGCAGCCGAAGCCGACAGGACGGTCCCGGCCGTGATGACCCCGTTCCTGACCGTGTACTCGATCCGGTAGTACTGCACGGCTCCGCCGGTCTCGGCCGCCCGCAGGGTGACGATCACCCGGTCGCCGGTCACCCGGACGATGCGGATCTCGTCCCTGACCGTGCGGATGTAGCCGGTAACCATCGCGTGGAAGCTGGGGCTCAGGTTGGATCCGCCGAGCTGCCATACCTGGCCCCAGTCGCGGGCGTTGATGGCGGCGAAGTACTGCTGTATGACGGAACGCGGCCCCGGCGGCGCCTCCACCTGCTTGCGCTGATCGGAGCGGGGCGGCGGCAATCCGGCCGCGTCTGGCCGCTCGGTCTGGTGGCGCGTGCCGGCCAGCCCCGTTTCGGCCAGCACGGCCGCCGACGTCCCGCCCGCAGCGAGCGCGACCGCGAGCGCCCATGCGGCCATGGCGGCCTTGCTGTGCCAGGGGTGGGTATAGCGGGTGTAGCGCGAGATCCGGGCCGGCCGGGTCTGGTCCACGACCGTGGCAACCGCGGCGGAACTCGCCCGCGCGCCCGTGACTCTGCTGCCGGAAAATGGGGCGGCCCGGATGAACGGCGCGTGCCGGGCCAGCCAGTCATGGGTCGGCTCGGCCGCGCCGAGCTCGGCCAGCAGGTCGGCGGTTGTCGGCCGTGCGGCCGGTTCCTTGGCGAGGCAGCTCTCGATCATCGGCCGCAGCTCGGCGGGAACGTGCCCGAGCGTAGCGCTGCTGTACACGACCCGGTATAGCAGCGCCGAGGGAGAGCCGGCACCGAACGGCGCCCGCCCCGAGGCCGCGAACGCCAGGACGCTGCCGAGGCTGAATATGTCACTGGCGGGACCGACCGGGTGCCCCTCAGCCTGCTCTGGCGACATGAAGCCCGGCGAGCCCATGACGCCGTTCGAGGTCAGCCAGGTGGAGTCCGCGGCGCGGGAGATCCCGAAGTCGATTATCCGTGGCCCGTCGCGGGCTAGCAGCACGTTCGAGGGCTTGAGGTCGCGATGCACGATGCGCGCCGCATGAACGGCGGCGAGGCCCTCGGCGAGGCCTGCCGCCAGGATGCGGACGGCCCCGACGGGAAGCGGGCCGCTATCGGCGATCGCGTCGGCCAGCGACGGGCCGGCCACATACGCGGTGACGAGCCATGGCTGCGGGCCGTCCGGGTCGGCATCTATCACGCGCGCGGTGAATATCCCGCTGACGCGTTTCGCGGCGGCCACTTCGTATGCGAAGCGGCGGCGGAAATCGGGATTGTCAGCTAGCTCGGCCCGGATGAGTTTTACCGCCACCATCGTGCCGTCTGGCGACTCGCCAAGATAGACGCGGCCCATGCCTCCGGTGCCGAGCTGCTGTAGCAGCCGGTATCCGCCCACGAGCCGAGGGTCTTCAGGCCGTAGTGCATCCATTACGCCTGACCCCCGAGCATTCAGGACGACTAATGCTGCATTCGCAATGTATCGCGAACCGGCGGACGGAAGCGAGACGGCACGGCTGTCGGCGGACAAGGTGATCGGCAATTGTTATCCGGCCATGAGTGTCAGACCCGGGCGGTAGCGTGCGGTTCCAGCGGGCGGCGCTTCGGCCGCCAGAGATGCGGAGGCGAGACTCCATGAGCACGACCGGGCGGGCCATGACTGGCGAGCGCGCCGAGATCGTCCAGACCCTGGCCAAGCACCGGCAGTTGCTGCGCCAGACCACCAGGGGCATGAGCGACGAGCAGGCCGCGCAGCGGTCGACGGTGAGTGAGCTTTGTCTCGGGGGCATCATCAAGCACCTTGCGGGGGTGGAGCGGCGGTGGGCCAGCTTCATCGTCGACGGCCCGTCGGCCATGGGCGGCGGCGACTGGAACGATCCGGATCGCCTGCAGGCCTTCCTCGACGGCTTCAAGATGCTGCCGGGGGAGACCCTGGCCGGCCTGCTGGACGACTATGACGCCGCCGCACGGGCCACGGAGAAGCTCATCGGCGACCTCGATGACCTGGACGCGAGCCAGCCGCTGCCGGAGGCACCCTGGTATGAGAAGGGCGAGCGCTGGTCGGCCCGCCGGGTACTGCTGCACGTGCTCGCCGAGACGGCGCAGCATGCCGGGCACGCCGACATCATCAGGGAGGCGATCGACGGCGCCAAGACGATGGGGTAGGCGTTCGCGCCACCCGACGCCGGATCGGCCCTGGTTCGCGCGTCAGGCCCGGTTCAGCTGCCTAGCCGGTGCGCTCGCGGGTAGAGAACGGTCGTGACCAGCAAGTGGAATCAGGCCGGGCCGGATGGCCTGCGGCCGATGCTGGCCACGGCCGGGACGCTGCCCGCGCGGGACGAGGGCTGGGCCTACGAAATGAAGTGGGACGGCATCCGGGCCCTGGCGTTCGCGCGGGACGGCGCCGTCCGGCTCCTGTCGCGGACGGGCCGCGACGTGAGCTTCGTGTACCCGGAGCTCGCGGGCATGGCCGCTGCGATGGGCGTGGCCCAGGCGGTTCTGGACGGAGAGATCGTCGCGTTCGGCGACAGCGATTGGCCGGAATTCGAGGCGCTGCAGCAGCGGATGAACATCAGCTCGGCCGCGCAGGCGCGCGTGCTGGCCGCCCAGGTGCCGGTCAGCTACCTGGCCTTCGACCTGCTCTGGCTCGATGGCGAGCCGCTGGTCGACCGGCCCTATGCCGAGCGCCGTCGGCTGCTCGACGGCCTGAGCCTGCACGGCGGCAACTGGCAGGCGCCGCCGGCGTTCATCGGCGCGGTCGGCGCGAACGTGCAGGCGGTCTCACGGGAGCACCGCCTCGAAGGCATCATGGCCAAGCGCCTCCAGTCCAGATACGAGCCGGGCCGCCGATCGCAATCGTGGCTGAAGATCAAGAACCTGCGCCGCCAGGAAGTCGTGATCGGCGGCTGGAAGCCTGGTGAGGGCGGCCGGGCCGGCGGCATCGGCTCGCTGCTGGTCGGTGTGCAGGAAGCGGGCGGCCTGGCCTACAGCGGGCACGTCGGCACCGGGTTCACCCAGCAGACGCTGCGCATGCTGGCCGGCAAGCTCGCGCCGCTGCGCCGCGACACCTCGCCGTTCGCGACCGCTGTGCCGGCGCAGGACGCCCGTTTCGCCCGGTGGGTGGAGCCGGCGCTTGTGGCCGAGATCGCGTTCTCGGACTGGACCAGATCCGGGCGGCTCCGCGCGCCCTCGTACAAGGGACTGCGCGACGACAAGGATCCGGCGGAGGTGATCCGTGAGCAATGACCCGGGCCGCATCACGGTGGAGGTCGAGGGCCGCAGGCTGGTCCTGTCGAACCTGGACAAGGTGCTGTATCCCGCGGCGGGGTTTACCAAGGCGCAGGTCATCAACTACTACCAGCGAATCGCGCCGGTGCTGCTGCCGCACATCGCCGGGCGTCCGGTAACGATCAAGCGGTACCCGGATGGAGTCGACGCGAAATTCTTCTTCCAGAAGAACGCGCCCGCGCACCCGGACTGGGTGCCGACCGCGCGCCTGCCGTCACCGGGCTCGACGAAGTCACGGGACACGATCGAGTACATACTCGGCGGCGACCTGCCCACGCTGATCTGGGCGGCCAACCTGGCCGCGCTCGAGCTGCACACGCCGATGTGGCGGTATCCGGATGTCGGCCGGCCCGACCTGCTGGTCTTCGATCTCGATCCGGGTGCGCCGGCGACGGTCGTGCAGTGCTGCAAGGTGGCGACGCTGCTCCGGCCGCTGCTGACCGACATGGGGCTCGAGCCGGCCGCGAAGACGTCCGGCGGCAAGGGCCTGCAGTTGTATGCGGCCGTAGCGAAGCTGACCTCCGACGATGCCAGCGCGCTGGCTAAGGAGCTGGCCGAGCGGCTGGAGACAGACGAGCCCGAGCTGGTCGTGTCGCGGATGACCAGGGCCCTGCGGCCAGGCAAGGTGCTGATCGACTGGAGCCAGAACAACGCGGCGAAGACGACAGTTGCCCCCTACTCGCTGCGCGCGCGGGAACAGCCTACGGTCTCGACGCCGGTGAGATGGGACGAGGTCGAGTCCTGCAAACGGCCGGAGGATCTGAGGTTCACGGCAGACGATGTGGTCCGCAGGGTTGAAGCGAACGGCGACCTGTTCTCGGCTGCAACCTGACTAATGAGCCACGATCAGGCGGTGGGCCCGCCGCCCTCGCCGCCCGTTTGCTTATAGGCAGATGGTCGGTATATAACCATGACATGAGCGGCAAGCAGATGCAGGAGCCGACGTTCCTGATCCTCACGTCCCTGGCCGCCGGGCCGCAGCACGGCTACGGCATCATGACCGACGTCGCGCAGATCTCCGCGGGCCGCGTGCGCCTGCGGGCCGGAACCTTGTACGCGGCCCTGGACCGGCTCAGCACCGATCGGCTGCTGGAAGTCGACCGCGAGGAGATCGTCGAAACCCGGCTGCGCCGGTATTACCGGCTCACGCCCGCGGGCCGAGCCCGGCTCGCTGCCGAGACGGCACGACTGCGGGCCAACGTGGCCGTCGCGGCACAGCGGCTGAGACTGGCGGACAACTGATGGCGGCCGTCGGCCTGGAGGCCCGTTACCGCCGCCTGCTCCGGTGGTTTCCAGCAGACCACCGCGTCGTGCACGGCGAGGAGATGCTCGGCGTGCTGATGGCCGCGGCCGATGACGCCAGGGACAAGCCGGGCGTGCCGGAGACGGCCGACCTGCTGCTCGGAGCCGCGCGCATCCGGATGCGGCCGGGACGCGCGCTGTCGGACCGGGACGGGGGGCGGGACGCGCTGGCGATGTTCAGCCTGGCCGCTCCGGTGCTCGTCCTGGCCTCGGTATGCCTGGCCTACCTGACAACGAACCAGTTCTCGGTCCGCACGGAACTTGGCTTCCCCTACACCTCCCTGACGCCCGCCACCATCCTGGGCAGCTACTACGGACGCGCCAGCGCCATCCCGTGGCTGGTGATCGCGGGCCAGTCCCTGGTCGTGCTGCTGGTGCTGCTGGGTTTGCGGCGGTGCGCCGCTGCGGCAACGGCCCTGTACCTCGCCGTCGTCATCGGTGTACAGGAACTCCAGCAGCCGTACACCGGCCTGGCCACCCTGCGGGGGCTGTTCCTGCTCGTGCTGCCCGTCGCCGAGATAGTGGCATTGCTGGCCTCGCCCGGTCCGCGCCGGGGACGGGAACTGCTTCGGCGCCGGCACTGGGCGTTGCTGGCTGTCGGCGCCGTGGCGGCAGCGGCAATCACCACCAACGCTGACTTCTTCGGCGGGACCGGCGGGCGGCTGCCGAATGGGGGGTCGTGGTGGTACGGCAATGTGGCGGTAATTACGTCCATCAAGGTAACGGGAGCGGCAGTCGCCCTGATCGTGCTGCTAGCTGTCTGGCTGAGCTCGGCCACGGGCAAGCGGCTGGCGGTGCTGTTCGCCGTGCTGGCCTACCCGGGGCTGGAGCAAGTGCTGCTCCGGTACGTCGTAGGACCGTTCTGGTCGCCGGACGCGCCCTACTGGCTGTACGCCGCTCTCAGCACGGTCCTCGAAGTGCTCATCGTGTGCGCCCCGGCCGTGGTCATCTACCGGGCCTGGCACCGGGCCCGGTCGTTCGGCAGCAGTTCGGACGAGGGACTGGCCTGACCCACAGCCACGCCGCCGGCCGTGACGGTCGGCAGGTCACGGTATATGAGTGCAATTGCGCGGTGCAAGTTTCGAGATAGCTATATGTGCTGGCCAGCGTGGAGTTAGTGTGTCTGGCACGTTGTGCGATGGATTGCTTCTTGTCTGTAGTTCCTGGAGCCGCCGATGCGTTTCAGCATCCTCGGACCGCTGATAGCCCAAGCAGACGATGGCAGTCCACTGGCCTTAGCCCGGCCGTCGCAGCGCGGGACGCTCGCCGTATTGCTGCTGCATGCTTCGCAGCCGGCCAGCAAGACGTTGCTGATTGATGCACTCTGGGGTGACAACCCGCCGGGGGATGCGGACACCGCGCTCCGGGTCCGCATGCGCGATGTCCGCCGGGCCCTTGCCGGCAGCGACCGGATCGCGACGCATCCGGCGGGCTATCAGATATTGATCCGGCCGGGAGAGCTGGACGCTGACGACTTCCTGGGATTCACCAGCCGCGGGCGGACCGCGCTCGACAGCGGTCACGCCGAGGACGCGGCGCGGCTGCTGGACCAGGCGTGCCGGCTGTGGCGCGATCCGCCGCTGGCGGACGTGCCGGATACCCCGATCTCCCGTGGTGCGGCCACTGCGCTGCTTGAGCAACTGCGGGCCACGCGAGAGTGGCTCATGGACGCGCGGCTCGCACTCGGTCAGCACCACGAACTGCTGAGCCAGATTCGTGCTGTGGTGGCGGCGGATCCGCTGTCCGAGCATCCGCACGTGCAGCTGATGCTCGCGCTCTACCGGTGCGGGCAGAAGGTCGCCGCGCTCGATGCCTACAGCCGGCTCCGCGAGCTAACATCGCGCGAGTTCGGCCAGGATCCGGGTCCCGAGGCGAGTGAGATGCTGCGCCATATCCTCGACGACAGCCCGGAGCTGGACTACCGGCCGCGCGCACTGGCCGTCGGGACCTCGCCTCGGCCCGGCTGGACTCCGGTCCGTCAGCTGCCCGCGCCGCCGCCCGATTTCACCGGCCGGGTCCTGGCGATCGAGGCCCTGGCGCGCCGGATGCCGGGCGCGTCGGTGGCGGCCACTGTGCTGACCGGGCCGCCGGGAGCGGGCAAGACCGCGCTGGCGGTGAAGGCTGCGCACCTGGCGGCGGACTCGTTCGCCGACGGGCAGCTATTCGTGAACCTCGGTGGCTGGCGCGAGCCGAGAATGCCGCTCGAGATTCTCGGACAGCTGCTGCGTTCCCTGGGGATACCGGCGGGCAGCGTGCCGGATGCGCTCGGAGAGTGCGCCGCGCTCTACCGCTCGATGCTGGCCGGGCGCCGGGTTCTGGTGGTTGCCGACGACGCGGCGGCGGCGGCGCAGGTACGGCCGCTGCTGCCCGGTACGCCCGGCGCTACCGTGCTGGTTACCGCAAGCTGCCGGCTGCCCGACCTTGAAGGCGCGCAGCACATCGAGATCGGTCCGCTCAGCGACGCCGAGGCCATGGCCATGCTGAGCCGGATAGCGGGCGAGGAGAGGCTGCGCGCCGAGCCCGACGCCGCGGCCGCCGTCCTGACGGCATGCGTCGGCCTGCCGCTGGCGCTGCGCATCGCGGGCGGCCGGCTGGTAGCGGCCCCGGCCAAGCGGGTCGCGGAGCTGGCGGCCGAGCTCGGGCCTCAGCCGACACCCGGCCTGCCGCCCCGCCGGCTGCGTACCGCTCTGGCGGTAGGCGACCTGTCCGTGGCCGGCCGGCTGGATGACGCGTGGCAGGCGCTGCGTCCGGACGCGCGGCTCGCCCTGTGGCTGCTGGCGCACGCGCACCAGGACAGCTGCCCCGACTGGCTCGTCGGCGCGGTCGCGGGTGGCTCGCCGACGGTCGTGAACGAGCTCGCGGATGCCTGCCTGATCCACCAGGATTCGATCACGGGCATGTACACGCTGGCGCCGCTGGTCGCCAGCTTCGCGCTGGCCCAGCCGGCCCCGCCGTCCGGCACCGTGCGCAGGTGGAGCTCGCCCGCCGCGTACCGGCCGCAGTGGACCGGGCTGGCTGTGCTCGGGACCCCGCGCGCGGCAACGGGCAGCTGACCGGCGGAAAGACCGCTGACCTGCGCGCTAACGGCGCGCTAACACCTTGCTCACATCGCGCTCCTAAGGTGCAGACCGCCGACTGCCATGGCAACGCCGCCGTCAGGCACCGGGTCGGCCCACCAGTAGCACGGAGCCCGCTTATGACCTCGCCCACCCCGCAGCGATGTCGCCGCCTGCCCGCAGGCCGGGCGGTACCAGTGATCGCCTGCCTGGCACCGCTCATCGCGGCGTGCGCCGGCGCGGCCGCGCAGGTGCGCCTGCCGGCCAAGACCCAGCCGACGGCCGCGGCGGCAGCACCCGCCCCGCAGCGGCTGACGCCGCGCCAGCAGGTGATCGCGGCGTTCACCGGGTACACCACCGCGATGGCTGCCGCCTTCGACTCGCGCAGCCCGGCGGAGGTCAGGCAGCTGCTGAGCCCGTACCTGGATGCCGCCACCATCGCCAACGCCGTGCGCGCGTTCGGCCAGGCCTGGAGGCAGAACGAGGTCAGCTTCGGTCAGCCCGAGCATCACATCATCGGCGTGCGGATCGTGGGCAGAGCGGCCTGGGTGCACGACTGCGACAACACCAGCAAATCGGGGCTGGAGTACGCCGGGACCGGCCAGATCGTGCCCGGCAGCCTGGGCACCGTCGATGACAACCTGCTGACCAGACTCAACCTCGTGGGCGGCCACTGGGTCATCGGCGTTCAGACAGTCGAGGACGTCCCGTGCTCGCCGTGAGAAGGGCGGGTGCGGCTCTGCTGCTCGCGGCGGCGATGCTGGCAGTTCCGGCACTGGCGGGGACGCTCACCTCGGCGAGTGGTGCGGGCGGCGGAGGAGGCGGTCTCTGCACCGTCGATCTCTACGGCCAGTGGATCACCGTCCAGTGCACTAACAGCGGCGGCGGTGGCGGCGGTGGCGGTGGCGGCCCGGCCAGCACGGTGAACCTCGGCTGCACGCTGACCCCGATCTCGCAGGCGACCGCGGTGGAGCTCGGCCTGCAATGGCCGCCGCCCAAGGGATTTAGCTGGGCGTTCATGGACTGCGTCGGCGGCCGGGTCGGGGCCGGCGGCGCGCTCGCGGTGCTGGTCAACACAGCGACCGGAGCACCGCAGGTGACCCCGCAGCAACTGCTGCAGCAGGCGCTGAGCGAACTGCAGATCCCGACGCTGCGACCGCATACCGCACCGCCGCGCGGCAAGGACGGGCTTGTCGGGCTGCCCGAGTGGTTCTGGGTCCCGGCCGGGCAGTGGCATCCGCTCAGCGTCACGGTGACCGCCGGTCCCGTCTGGGCAACCGCGACGGCGTCGCCGGCCGGGCTGTCGTTCCAGCCGGGCGGCGGGCTCGGCCCCGTGACGTGCACCGGTCCTGGCACCGCTTATGACCCGGCCAGGCCGGCTACCGCGCAGCACAGCGATTGCGCATTCACCTACCAGCAGCCGTCGGTAGGGCAGCCGGGCAATGCCTATCAGGCGTCGATCGCCGTCACCTGGAACGTCTCCTGGACCGGGTCGGGTGGCGTCGGCGGCGAGATCGACGCGGGCCTGGTCGTGCCGTTCCAGTTCGCGATCCCGGTGGCACAAGGAGAGGCGCTGGTGAATAGCCCATGAGTCGGCAACCGCCGGCTGGAATCGGCACCGCATACTTCCCGTCCACGGACGTGCCGCGCAACGGCAGCGACAGCGTTGAATCGGTCGGCCAGCTTCGCGGCCTGCCCAGGCGCCGCAGGCCGGCCATGGTGGCGCTCTCGATAGCGCTGGCCGGCGGCGGCGTCCTCGTGAGCGCCGCGGTGTACCAGCGCGCCGACCACCAGGTGCCGGTAGTAATGGTCACAGGAAGCGTCCCGGCGATGGGCGTCATCACCGCGGGCGACCTCGCCGTAGCCGACGTGAACGTCCCGGCCGGCGTGCATGTCATTCCCGGCTCGCAGCTGGGTCAGGTGACCGGCGAGATCGCGGCGGTGGCGCTGCGGCCGGGCACGCTGCTCGCACCTGCGGATCTCACCGCGGCCCAGCCGCCGGCGGCCGGCCAGGTACTGGTCCCGTTGCCGCTGAAACCGGAGAGCATGCCGGCCAGCGGGCTGTCGCCGGGAGACCACGTGCTGATCGTCGCGACACCGGGCGACCAGGGCCAGCCGAGCAGCGCGTCCGCCACGCCGTCGCTTACCTTGCAGGTGCCGGCGGTGGTGGCAGCCGTGAGCCTGGCGACCGATCAGGACGGCTTCGACGTCGTCGACGTCCTGGTGACCGCGGCGGCCGGGCCGGCGGTCGCGGACCAGGTGTCCACCGGCGAGTTCGCCCTGATCGTTACCAAGCGGGGAGGCTGAGCCTTGGCTGACCTGTACGCGCTCGTTTCGGCGGGCGGCTCGCCAGGAGTGACCACCGCGGCGCTGGCCCTGGCCTTTGGCTGGCCCGGGTCGGTGATCGTGGCCGAGTGCGATCCGTCCGGCGGATCGGTGCTCGCGGGGACGCTGGCCGGGCACCTTCCCGGCGGTCCCGGCCTGATGGAGCACGCGATCGAGGCTGGCCGCAATCCGGCCGCGGCCGCCGCCGGACTGGCCTCACAGCTTGTGTCGCTGGACGCCAAGCGCACCCGGATGCTGCTGCCGGGCCTAACCGACCCGCGGCAGGCGGCCGGGCTTAGCGCGGCCTGGCCAGCGGTGGCGAGCAGCCTGTCGGCACAGCCATGCGACGTCATCGCGGACTGCGGGCGGCTAGACGCGGGCACCGGCGGGCCGGTGGCCGTCATTTTCGCGGCGAGCACGGTGGCCGTGGTGCTGCGGCCGACCCTGCGCCAGGCGTGGGCAGCCAGGCCGCGGATCGAGATGCTCACTCAGCTGCTCGGCGGCACCGGACGGATCGTCCTGCTGCTCACCGGGACGGGTACGTATCCGCCCAGGGAAATCGCCGGCGCGCTCGGCCTGGAGGTCGCGGCTTCGCTGCCGGATGACCCGCGGTCGGCCGCAGCGTTGTCGGATGGCGAGCGGCGTCGTGGGCGCGCGAGCACAGGCAAGCTTATGACCGCCGCCACCGGGGCCGGGCAGGCGCTGCGCAAGCACGCCGCTGCCCTGGCCGGGGATCAGGCCATCGCGCCCGCGCCGGTGCTGGCTGAGACTGGACTGGCCGTGCCGGACTGGGGCGCGGGCCGGTGAGCCTGCGATGGCCTCCGGCGCCCCCGGCGGATCTCAACGGGGAGTCGCGAACCGAGCCGGCGCCGCCGTTCCCGCCCGTCCCTTCGCGTGCGCAACTGCCGCCGTTCCCGCCCGTCCCGCCGCACGCGCAGCCGCCGGAATTGGCGCGCCTGGCCGCGCCGCTCGCCGAGCCTGTGGCCACCATCGCGCCCGTACCGCCCGGCGGCCTGACCGATCCGCGGCTGATCGACGGCATCGGTGAGGTCACCGCGATGATGGCGACGCTGCTAGACGACGGGGCGAGCACCGCGGACGTCATGCCCGTGATCAGGGAGACGGCGCGTCGCTGGCTGGAGGCGCAGGTGAGGTCCGGCCAGATGCCGGCCTCGGCGGGCGGTGAGCTGGACCGGCTGGCGCGCGCGGTCTACGACCAGCGGTACGGGCTCGGACCGCTGTCCGATTACCTGCGCGACCCGCAGGTGGAGAACGTGGACCTCAATGGCTGCGACCAGGTGTGGATCACCTACGCCAGCGGCGAGCGCGTGGCAGGACCGCCGGTAGCGACCACGGACGAGGCACTCATCGCGATGATCCGCACCTGGGCCACCAGGGGCGGCCAGACGGCGCGTGACTTTTCCGCCGCGGCGCCGCTGGTGAACGTGGCGCTGACCGGAAGCGCCCGGCTGACCGCGACGATGGAGGTAACGCCGAGGCCGTGCGTGTCGCTGCGACGGCACGGGCAGCCGGATATCACCCTCGACGGGCTGGTTCGGCTCGGCAGCATCGACCCCGCGCTGGCGGCGTTCCTCTCCGCGGCGGTACGCGCCCGATGCAACATCATCGTCACCGGCGGCGTCAACGCGGGGAAGACAACGCTGCTGCGGGCGCTGGCCAGCGAGATACCGCCGGACGAGCGGGTCGCCACGCTGG
>JASHOV010000074.1 GCA_030038495.1 Streptosporangiaceae bacterium | reverse complement strand
CGGTTGCCGTGCTTCACCATCCGGACCCCGGCCGCGGCCGCGGCGATGGTGCCCATCGTGGAGATGTTGACGGTCTTGGCCACGTCGCCGCCGGTACCGACCAGGTCGACGATGCGGCCGGGGACCGAGATCGGGGCGGCCCGGTCGAGCATCGCCTGGGCCAGCCCGGTCATCTCGGCCGGAGTCTCGCCCTTCATGCGCAGTGCGATGCCAAAGCCCGCGATCTGCGACGGAGTGGCGGCACCGTCCATGATCTCGCTCATTGCCCAGGAAGTCTCCTCGGCGGTGAGCGCCTCACCCCTGGTCAGCGCGCCGATCAGGGCCGGCCACGTTGTGCGCGAATCCATCAGGCCACCTCGGTCTGGTCTGGAGCGGGATGCGGGTCCTGCCGGTGATGCCGACGGGAGCCGCCGTTCCCATTCTGGCGGCTGGGGCGCGTCAGTGGTGGGCGGCTTCAGTACCGGCGTTAGGCGCGGCATTGGCCTGCTGCCGCATCAGCCCGGCCAGCGCCCTGGCCAGCGCCATCGGTTCGATCGGGTGGCTGACGACCGCGTCGGCCCTGGACCAGGTGGCCAGCCAGCCGTCATCGGGCCTGCCGATGATCAGCAGGGCGGGCGGGCAGCGGTGAATCTCGTCCTTGGCCTGGCGGCAGACGCCCATCCCGCCGGCCGGCTGAGCTTCGCCGTCCAGCACCATAACGTCGACGCCCCCGCCGTCAAGCAGCCGGAACAACATGGGCTCGGTGGCGACCTCGACGATCTCGGCCTCCGGCACGTCGGGGGCCGGACGGTGGCCGATGGCGAGCCGCACCCTGCCCCGAGTGTCGGCATCATGGCTATACACGACAACCTTCATGGCAAAGGATGTTACCGAGCCGGGGGGTCGGGGTACGCACGCCTACGCGTTGTCGTAATAATGGCCCCGTGGTGACAGCATCTACTGAGGTCGCTCCGCGTCCGACCGCGAGCAGACCGAACCTCGTCAGCGTGGGCACGATCATCTGGCTGTCCTCGGAGCTGATGTTCTTCGCCGCCCTGTTCGCCATGTACTTCACGATCCGCTCGGTGGACAAGGGCATGGGCCAGGCCTGGCCGAAGGCGCACCTCGACCTTGCCCTGGCCTCGGTCAACACGACCGTCCTGCTGCTGTCCAGCGTGACCTGTCAGATGGGCGTGTTCGCCGTCGAGCGGCACCAGCTGCGGCGGGGCGGGCGGATCTGGAACGTACCGAAGTGGGGCCTGCGCGAGTGGTATGTGCTCACGTTCTTCATGGGCCTGTACTTCGTCTGCGGCCAGGGCTATGAGTACCTGGACCTCATTAACAAGCAGCACCTGACGCTGTCGTCCAACAACTACGGCTCGGTCTTCTTCCTGACCACGGGCTTCCACGGCCTGCACGTGAGCGGCGGGCTGATCGCGTTCCTGTTCCTGCTCGGCCGGACGTTCGCGGCCAAGAAATTCACGCTCGAGCAGCAGACAAGCGCGATCGTCGTGTCCTATTACTGGCACTTCGTCGACGTGGTCTGGATCGGGCTGTTCACGACCATCTACCTGATCCACTGACCGGGAACTTCTAGGAAATTAGGGAAAGCCGTGAGCTGGATCACCGCGAGGCGCCGCCACCCGGCAGCTGGCTATGCGCTCGTTGCGTTCGTGCTCGTGCTGGTAGGCGTCGGCTATGCCGTCCTGACCAGCGGCGGGACAGCCTCGGCCGCGTCACCGTCGACGGCGAGCTCGGCGCAGATCGCCGAGGGACATCAGCTATTCGAGGAGAGCTGCGCGAGCTGCCACGGCCTGTACGCCGAGGGCACCGCTCAGGCGCCGACCCTCATCGGCGTGGGCGCGGCGGCCGTCGACTTCCAGGTGAGCACCGGGCGCATGCCGCTGACGGCGAACGCCGCGGAGGCCGAGCGCAGGCCGTCGGTGTTCACCCCCGCGCAGACCAAGGCCCTCGCCGCCTTCATCCAGAGCATCGGCGGCGGTCCGCCGATCCCGTCGGCCGCGCAGGTCAATCCGGCGGCCGGCAACTACGGCCTCGGCCAGCAGCTGTTCGTCGCCGACTGTGCCGCGTGTCACAACTTCGTCGGGGCCGGTGGTGCCCTCACCTACGGAAAGTACGGGCCGCCGCTCACGGCCTCCACACCCACTCAGATCTACGAGGCCATGCTGACCGGGCCCGAGGCGATGCCGGTTTTCAACGACCTGACGGTGACGCCGCAGGAGAAGCGGGACATCATCGCCTACGTGACGCAGGTCCGGTCGCAGCCTAACCCCGGCGGGTTCAGCCTGGGCCGGATCGGGCCGGTCACCGAGGGCCTGGTGGCCTTCCTCGGCCTGCTCCTGTTCTTGGTGCTGGCGGCAATGTGGATCACTGCGAAGCACGGGAAGGCTCATGAGTAACACCAACTCCCCCGACTCTGGCCCGGGCGACACCGCCTGGCAGGAATTCCTGACCGGCGGCGGGCACGACGCCGGTGCCAGCTCAGCCGGTGCCAGCTCAGCCGGTGCCAGCGCTAGCGCCGCCGAGCCCGGTGAGCCGGCGACGCCGCGTCGCGTGATCGGGACGCCGTCTCCGGCCACGGCCAGGACCATGCTGCCCGCGGACAGGCAGGACGGCCCGCCGCCGCCCGTCCGCGAACTGCCAGCTGACAGCGACGGCGACCCGAGGCGGACCAAGAAGGCCGAGCGGATCGTCGCCACCTGCTTCATCCTGGCGATGCTTTCTGGGTTCGGCTTCCTGGTGTCCTACGGCATCATCGGCGTCGGGTCGATCGTCGCAGTGCAGCACTCGAACCTGGCGCTCGGCGCCACCCTCTCCCTCGCACTGCTGCTGCTGGCTGTCGGGACGACGATCTGGGTGCGGCACGTGATGCCGGACGTGGAAATCACCGAGCAGCGCCATCCGATGGCCACCACCCCGGCGGAGCGGCAGGCGTTCCAGCAGACCTTCCAGGAGGGTGCGGAGGCCAGCCAGTTCGTGAAACGGCCGATCCTGCGGCGCACGCTGATCGCCGCGACCGTACCGCTCGGCGTCGCACCGCTGTTCCTGCTGCGTGACCTCGGCCCGCTGCCGGGGACCAGCCTCGATCACACGGTCTGGCGCAAGGGCCTGCGCCTGATGACCTACGGCACCACTCCGGCGCGGCCGATCACCCCGGCCGAGTTCAGTTCGCCCGGCGGGCTGATCAGTGTCGGGCCCGAGGGCTACCTGGACAACGATGACGCGATGGCCAAGGCCGCAGTCATCATCATCAAGTTCCGCCCCCAAGACCTCGCCGGGAACTTCACCACGGCCAATCACGCGGTGGCGGGCAAGGTCGTCGAGAACTGGACCGTAGAAAACATCGTCGCCTACTCCAAGATCTGCACGCATGTCGGCTGCCCGGCGGCACTGTACGAGCAGACCACGCACCACATCCTGTGCCCGTGCCACCAGTCGACCTTTGTCGCCAACCAGGGCGCCAGGGTCATCTTCGGCCCGGCCACGCGGCCGCTGCCGCAGCTGCCGATGGGGGTCGACTCGCAGGGCTATCTCATCGCCCTGAGCGACTTCCAGGAGCCCGTCGGTCCGAGCTTCTGGGAGCGGTCATGAGCATCGAGCAAGGCCTCGAGGGCACCGGGCGCTGGCTGGATGACCGGCTGCACGCCAGCCGCGGTGTCCGCGTGATGCTGCGTAAGGTCTTCCCTGACCACTGGTCGTTCCTGCTCGGCGAGATCATCCTCTACTCGTTCGTCATCCTGCTACTCAGCGGGACGTTCCTGACGCTGTGGTTCCAGCCCAGCATGACCGACGTCATCTACCACGGCTCGTACATCCCGCTGCGCGGCGTCAGGATGAGCGAGGCCTACCAGTCCACCCTGTACATCAGCTTCGACGTCCGCGGCGGCCTGCTGATCCGGCAGATCCACCACTGGGCCGCCGACCTGTTCATGGCCGCCATCTTCGCGCACATGCTCCGGATCTTCTTCACCGGCGCCTACCGCAAGCCGCGCGAGATCAACTGGCTGATCGGCATCATCCTGCTCACGCTGGGGATGCTCGAGGGCCTGTTCGGCTACTCGCTGCCCGACGACCTGCTGTCCGGCGCCGGCCTGCGCATTCTCGAGGGCGTACTGCAGTCGATCCCGATCGTCGGCACCTACCTGGCGTTCTTCCTGTTCGGCGGGCCGTTCCCCGGTAACCAGATCATCCCGCGCCTGTACATCCTGCATGTGCTGATCATTCCTGGGCTGATTCTGGCGCTGGTGACCGTGCACCTGTTCCTGATGTACCACCAGAAGCACACGCAGATGCCGGGCAAGGGCCGCACGAACGAGAACGTCGTCGGCGCGCCGATGTACCCGTACTTCATGGCCAAGACCGGCGCGTTCTTCTTCTTCGTCTTCGCGGCGATCGCGCTGGCCGCGACGTTCGCGCAGATTAACCCGATCTGGCTGTACGGGCCGTTCAACCCGGTCGCCATATCGGCGGGCTCGCAGCCCGACTTCTACATGGGCATGCTGGAGGGCGCGCTGCGCGTCATGCCCGCGTGGCAGTGGGTGTTCTTCGGGCACACGTTCGCGTTCAATGTGTTCGTCCCGGCGCTGCTGCCGCTGGGCCTGGTGTTCACCGGCGCCGCGGTGTGGCCGTTCCTGGAACAATGGATCACCGGGGATCGGCGCGAGCATCACGTGAACGACCGGCCGCGGAACGCCCCGACCAGGACCGCGATCGGCATCGCGACGATCACCTTCTACGGCATCCTGTGGGCCGAGGGTGCCAACGACGTCATCGCCGACCACTTCGACATCTCGCTCTACAGCATCACGTGGACCGCCAGGATAGGTATCTTCGTGGGCCCGGTCATCGCCTACTGGATCACCAAGCGGATCTGCCTGGGCCTGCAGCGCAAGGACAACCACCTCATCGAGCACGGGGTCGAGACCGGCATCATCCGGCAGCTGCCCGGCGGCGAGTTCGTGGAGGAGACCAGGCCGGTGGCCGAGGACCGGCTGGCCGTGCTCACGGCGCGCGTCAGCCACCCGCCGCTGCCCTCCGGCGAGACCGCCGAGTCCGACGTGCCACCGCGGGGCATGCGCGGCGGCCTTGGCCGGGTCCGGGAACGGCTCTACAAGGTCGTGACCGAGAGTGCGCCGATGCCGTCCGCGCACAACGGTCACGGCGACGGTCACGGCGACGGCCGCGGGAACGGGCATGCCATCGAGGGCAACGGCCACGACCAGGCCGCGATCCCGTCCGGCGCGTCGTCCGCTGCGGAGCCCGAGGACGAGCACAACTAGCTAGACCGAACTTAGCTGTAGTGCTTGGGGGCCGTCGGCCCCCAAGCACTACAGCTAAGCTGTCCGCGACCGCTTTATCCACAGACTGGCGCACGAATCTGCGGCATCCGTGCCGGCCGCGCAACGCTAGGTAGCATGAAAGACCTCCCCTTCAGCCTGAAACGCATCGGGTTCTTCCAGGACGGCGTCCTGAGCGCCACCCAGCTCCTCTCCGGCGGGCTCACCAGAGACTTCCTGCGCTCGCAGGTCGACCAGGGCAAGTGGCAGCGCCCCTATCGCGGTGTCTACGCGACCTTCTCCGGCGAGCTCTCCCGCCGGGCGCGGCTCTGGGCGGCGATCCTGGCCACGGGGCCGGGAGCGATGCTGAGCCACGAGACGGCTGCCGAGATCGCCAGGCTCGCGGACAAGCCCAGCCGCGTTATCCACGTCACGTTGCCGGCCAGGCGCCGGATCACGCCGATCCCCGGCCTGACGATCTACCATTCCGCGCGGGCAGAGCGGGCGCTGCACCCAGCGCTGATGCCACCCCGGACCCTGATCGAGGAGACGGTGCTCGACCTAGTCGCCACCTCGGCCCGGCTCGACGACGCCGCGGCCTGGGTGACACGGGCGCTGGGTCGAGGGCTGACCAGCCAGGACAGCCTGCGGGATGCGCTCGACCTGCGCACGCGCATCCGATGGGGCCGCGAGTTGGCCGAGCTGCTCAGCCCGGACGCGGCTGGCCTGCACTCGATACTGGAATACCGCTACGACCACGACGTGGAACGCCCGCACCACCTCCCGGACGGTACGCGCCAGGCAAGATTCAGCCAGGGCGGCCGCACCGGATACAGGGACCGGCTGTACGACGGGTACCTTGTCGCGGTGGAGCTCGACGGGCGATCGACCCATCCGGTCGAGGATCGCTGGCTGGACATCAGCCGCGACAACGCCGCGGCGGCGGACGGCATCCTGACGCTGCGGTACGGCTGGCTCGACGTCACTAATCATCCGTGCCAGGTGGCGGCCGAGGTCGCGCGCGTGCTGGCGAAGCGAGGTTACGCCGGGGCGCGGCCGTGCTCGCCGGCATGCCCGGTGGGAAACGTCGGCGGCCGGTATCGCCCGTCGGCCTAATGCGCGATTCCCCCGCCTGCGTGACTTCGGTGTGGATGGATGTCCACCGCGCGGACGAGTTCGCCCCCTTGGGCGCGGGATAACGGGCCAGACCGGGACGGCCCTGCCCAGGTAGCTCGCCCCGATCCGGCCGCAGGCCGCGCGGTCAGGCAGCCAGCGATGAATAGCCGCTGGCGTCGCCCTGCCGCACGACGCTGGTGTCGCCGCCGATTCCGAGCGGAACGGGGCCGGCGATCGTGACCCGGTGCATGAGCCTGGGCAGTTCGTCGTAATCGGCGACCGCGTAGTGCTGCGTCGCGCGGTTGTCCCAGATGGCGATGTCCCCGGCCCGCCAGTTCCAGCGCACGGTGTTCTCCAGGCGCGTGACGTGTCGCTGCAGCAGGGTGTACAGGTCCGCCGAGTCCGAGCTGGTCAGCCCGGTGAAGGAGCGGACGAAATGGCCGAGCAGCAGCGACGGCTCGCCCGTCTCAGGGTGTATGCGCACCACCGGGTGCTCGGTCTCGAATACCAGATGGCGGAACTCGTCCCTGTGTCGCTGCTCCTTGACGTCCAGACCGCCGATGCGGGCCTGGTGGGCCGCGTAGTCGTACAGATTCGAGTGCACCGCCCGCAGGCCGCCTGCGAGCGCCTGGAGAGCCGGAGGCAGCCTCTTGTAGGCCTCGACCGTGTTGGCCCACACGGTCGAGCCGCCGTAAGGCGGCAGCTTGACCGCCCGCAGCACGCTGATGGCAGGGACCCTGTCCACGAACGTGACGTCGGTGTGCCAGCTGTTGGCCTTGCCCTGCTCGGAATCGATCGGCAGGATCACCTGCCCGTCGCCGGCCAGGGTCGGATGCGGCCGGGTGACCTCGCCCAGCAGCTGCGCGAACTCGAACTGATCGGCGTCGGTGGCGTGATGCTGATCACGGAGGAAAACCACCCGGTGCCGCAGCAGCGCCGCCCGCAGCTCGGCGACGGCGTCCGTGCCCACCGCGCCGCTGACGGCGATCCCTGACACGACCGCCCCGATCACGCCGCCGATCTGAGTCACCTCGATATGCCGGAACGGCGGCTCCTGGCCGGGACGCGCCGCGTGCACTTCTAGCTGTGTCATGTGCTGCCGAACCCTTCTCGTCTGTGCCCCGCTGGCTTCTCCACGCCCTAATCTGCCCGCCGCCGAACGCTAAGTCAAGTATTCCGATTTGTTTAATAGACTTTTGCACATGCCGGCGACGTCGTCCCCTACCGGGGTATGAAGAAGTGAGCTCAGCGGCCAGCGCGGGCAGATAGGGGAACGCGGTCATGTCAGGAACGGTGCAGTTCAGGATCGGGACCCAGGTGAGCTGCACGGACGGCCCGTGCGGAGAGCTGAAGCGGGTGGTCGTCGATCCCGTCGCGCGGTCGGTGACCCATCTCGCCGTCGAGCCCGCGCACCGGGAGGGACTGGCCCGGCTGGTGCCTGTCGATCGCGCCAGCACGACCGCGGACGGCATCCGGCTGGACTGCACGATCGCGGAGTTCGAGCAGCTGAGCCCGGCCGAGGAGACGCTATTCGTACCCGGCACCAGGGGCTACGACCTGTACGGTTCTGAGCAGGTGCTCTCCTGGCCCTATTACCAGCTGGGCGACACCGTGATGTTTCCCGAAGACGAGGGCAAGTTCTCGCAGACCGTCACGACCGACACGGTCCCGCGGGGCGAGGTCGCCGTGCAGCGCGGCGCTCACGTGCACGCCACCGACGGCCCGATCGGGCAGGTCCAGGGGCTGGTCGTCGACGCGTCCAGCGACCACGTCACCCATGTCCTGCTGCAGGAAGGTCATCTCTGGGGCCGCAAGCAGGTCGCCATCCCGATCAGCGCGGTGACGCAGCTCGACGACGGCATCGGCGTGAGCCTGTCGAAGCACGAGGTCGGGGAGCTGCCGCCCGTCAGCATCGCGTCTGACTCCGGGCCCCAGTGAAACAGCCGGTGCGGTGACGGCGGGCGTCAGCCCGCGATCGCGCAGGCCCGGTAGATCGTCTGCGTCGCGGCGTCGCCCCTGGTGTCACGCACGATCTGGAACGCGATCGTCGTGGTCGGGCCGGGCTGGGCTTGGTGCTCATCGAGAACCCGCACGGCTCGTAGGTCGTGACGGTGACAGGGAAATCCACCTGGTTACCCGCCGGCGGCACCGGCCAGATGTAGAAGCGCTAGTCGATGATCGCGCGCGGCGACGCTATTGGCGACCAACGCGACGACGATTGAAGGTCTTCAACTCGGTACCAACGTTGTCGAGCCTTGATTAGGTTTGTCCGTAAACAATCCGAATCAATTACAGATAATGCGACTAAAGCGTTGATCTACCCTGATCAGTAGTGAATCGATAACGACGGGCGATCTGGGTCAGTTCTCAATGAAGGCATTTCCTCTTCTCAGATAGAAGGTGAGCCGGGCGATCCGGTTCCGCCGATAGACGTCGTCAGGCTGTCTATTGCTAAAGTCAAAGTGCTTGACCCAGTCGAAATCAGGCGGGAATATGTCGAACCACAGGTAGCGAGCCTCGCGCGGCGGCCGCGCATACTGCACATCATCCCATGAGGCTATGTAATCGTAACGGTGTGGCGGGACGTCGGCGTCGTAGGAGACGTTCAGAAAGACATCTGGCAGCGCCTCATCGGCAAGTTCGGGCTGGAATGCGTACGCGAGGTACACGACGTCTGCAGACAGGGAGATACTCTTTGCGATCAGGTGGTATCCGCGGGCTACCTCGCCGACGTCGAGGTCAAGCGGATAAGTAATCTCAGCTGGCTCTGTAGAGACTGGCAGCTTGGACGGCCAGTGCCCGCCGCCACTCGACGGGCGCTCCGGCCGGGTGAAGTCACTTGACACGTGTCACCTCCAGGTGCGCACCTGAGCACGCCTCACCCTGCCACTGCCGGTGTCTTCGCTCCCGGTGGGAGGTCGCACCATCTCCAGTTGCCGTTCCAACCATGCACGACCCAGCCTGAATCCCCGGACCAGGTGGCGTTAAGCCACCAGGAACCCGTCTGGCCGTCAAGAGTGAACGTGCCCTCCCCGCTAAGCGACACCGACGCGCCCCTGCTCAAATAGCCGAGGCTGTATTTGCCCCAGGGATCAGATTGGAAGCCCCAGGATCCGTGGAACAGAGATCTCTTAGGGTTGGAGTTTTTGGTCACCGTCTGCGTCGTAGGTGTAGGTGGTTGCTGCGACCTGGATGCCGTTCCCGTCCGGAGTTGAGCTGCAGGTTAGGTCGCCCTGCAGGTCGTATCGGAGCTGGGTGACGACCGCGTCAGCGTTGATGGTGGCGCACGGCAGCGACGCGGACGGCGGGGTGTAGGTGCAGGTGACGTTCGTCGAGTTCAGCGTGACGGAGTTGCCCTTGAACAGCTGGTAGGTGGTCTGGGAGTACTCGTAGCTGTCGCCGGGCGTGTAGACGCCGGTGGTCGTGTAGACGCCGGTGGTCGTGTAGAGCTGGTTGCCGTCGGTGTCGTACAGGGTCCATGTCACGCCCTCGGGCGGCGCGGACGAAGGCGGGGTGATCACGCCGCCGGGAGGCAGGGATGGCGGGCCCGCGCCGTCGGTGCAGGTGGTGGAGGACTCGGCGTCGGCGTCGCAGGTGTCCTGGTCCTGCAGGCTCGCGGTGGTGGAGTATCCGGTGGTGGCAGTGACAGTGCCGGTGCCGGTCGGGCTGGGCGAGGTTTGCTGGTTGGTGTTGCCGTTCTGGTCGTAGCAGTAGGCGGTGAGGTTCTGGTCGGCGTCGGAGGTGGTGACGGGCAAGAGGCTGCCGTCGGTGCCGCCCGCATCGCCGACGGCGGTGCAGTTTGAGGGCGTAGTGGTGGTGATGGTGGTGTCGGTCTCGACCGGGACGCCGGCGCCCGCGGTGCGGTCCATTCGGTCTGGGCGGCGAGGGTGCCCTGGTCGTAGTCGTAGACGGCGGTGTTGCCGTCGGGGTCGGTGACGCTGACCAGGCCGGTGCCGGTGGCGGCGTTCAGGCAGTCGCCGGCGTTCAGGCTGGCGCAGTAGTTGTAGCTGGTCTTCCAGCCCATCGGGTCGGTGAGGCTGGTGACCTGCCCGGCGGCGTAGCCGATGACGGTCTGCTTGCCCAGGTCGGCGTCGGGGCCGGAGTAGCCGGACTGGGCGGTGGGGGCGGTGACGGCGGTCAGGTGGGCGTCCAGCAGCGGGTCGGTGTCGCCGGTGTCGTAGGTGTAGCTGGTGGTGTTGCCCGGCGGGTCGGCGGCGGAGGTGAGGTCGCACTCGGTGGGCGTGGCGTAGTTGCCGGCAATGGTGAGGGTGTCGCCGGCGGTGTCGGCGACGCTGGTGAGCAGCCCGGTGGTTGCGGAGTAGGTGTAGCTGTCCGCGCCCGGCGACGGGGTGAAGGTCCAGCTCGTGGTGCCGTCGGGCATACATGGGCTGGAGCCCAGCTCGGTGTTCGTGAAAAGTGACCGCAGTGGCCGGCGCAGGCACATTGGCAGCAACAGAGGCAGGGCGTTGGCCCAGGTCAGCGCGACTCGTCTACGTATCGGCACGATGCGGTCAGAACTTTTGAACATCAACTTCGCCGCGTCAGGCCCACGGTCGCTCGTCACGAACAACTGCGGTCAGAACTAACGAACAGAACCACCTGCGCCCACCGCGGGTGCTGGATCGAGGAAGCGCACGCCACCGAGCTGACCGGGATCCTGCGCCCGGACAAGGACGGCGACCGGCTTGCGGGCTGGCCCCAGACCATGCGCATCTTCGCGCGCCGCGAACGGCCCCACCCCGGCGCCGAGCTGAGCCTGTTCGAAACCGAAGGCGGCTGGCGGTACTCGCTGCACGTCGCCAACCTCCCGGCCGCCACGCGGGGCTGGCGCGCGAACCCCGCTTACGTCGACGCCGCCCACCGCGTGCACGCCCGCGTCGAGGACGGATCCGCACCGGCAAGGACACCGGCATCGGCACGTTCCCCTCCCACGGCTTCGCGTTCAACACCGCATGGATGCACGCCGCGCTGATCGCCGCAACGCTGCTGGCCTGGGCTGCGGCTGATCGGCCTCGACGGCGAGCTCGCCAGAGGCGAGCCCAAGACGCTGCGCTGCAAGATCCTGCATGCCGCCGGCCGGCTGACCCGCGGCGGCCGGCGAAGGCAGCTAAGAATCGCCGCCACCTGGCCCTGGGCCAGCAACATCGTCACCGCCTGGACCCGAATAGCCGCGCTGGCGCACGGTCCCTGACCAGCACAACGCCTGCCCTGTCCGCGCAACCCGCCCGCGATGAGGCCCGTGGAACCTCCGGCCGTCCGGTCCGCCAGCCGGGCTGCTGTCACGCCCCCGGCCTACAATCAAGATCAACCATGCAGCCAGCCCGGCATTCACACCGCGCCGATCAGGTCACGTGAATGATCCGGGTTTTGATGGCATCGATATGATTCGCAGCCGAAGAAGGAGTTTGATTGTCACAAGGAGTCCGCACCGGCTGCGTCCAGGCCCTTTGCGTCATCGCCAGGCCCCGGGCCCTCTATGTTCGGGGTCAGGAATCGGCTGGACGAGCCGCTAGAGCTTCTCTGAAGCATCCTATCATTTTAGGCAACGCGTCCTTGCCGAGGCCTTCCTCGACGAGCTCTTGGTATTCGCTCTGCTCGGAGGCCGCGCGGTCCAGAACCTTATTTGCCAGTGAAGCCAGGTCAGGGGTGACGTTTATCTTGCGGCCGCGAAGCGCGTCGACTGCAGACTTGGGCAGTGCGATAGTGCCGCTCACGCTGGCCGCAGTCAGTGCGACTGCGACCAGCGCGGAGATCATTTCGGGAGCTTCGATGTAGCCGGTTTCCTCGGCGACGATCGCCATGGCTGTGCGGAGTTCGGGTGTTACGCTGCCGCGCGACGCGGCGACACCCGCAAGGAAGTCTGCTGCGTCGTCACTGCGCAACAGCAGGCCTTCGGGTGCCGCGCCGCTGACGCCCGTCGGCTCGGCGTAAGTTGGCCCGGCTCGTCTTATGTCCGGCTGTGGTAGGCCTAGGCGCCGGGCGAGATCCTCAACGACGAGCACATGGCCCTTGAATGCGTCATCGGGGGCTTTGTGGGCTACCTGTGAGCTTACCTTAGCGATGCGAATTGGGATTACCAGATTCTCCGGCCCGTACTGACGCAGCACCCATGTTTCGCGATCCTGCCCTGCTTGCCGATGCCGGAACGGCGGCAGCGGGAAATCGTCCCGCCGCCAGTCGGGTAGCGCTCCGGCGACCGGCCATTGGCCGGAGCGCAATCCGTAGCCGCCAAACTTTGTCGCAAGGATCGCATCCCGGCCAGTTCTGCCAGCGAGATCTGACAGCTCTGGCACTCGTGGCAGCGCCGGGCCAAAGAAGTAGCCGAATAGCAGATCCTTAGCCCCTGCAGCGACCAACCCTGTCGCGTAGAGTCCGTCGCCTACCGGAACGCCGAATACGGTTCCCTCCCTGTAACGGGGTCTTCTAGGCATCGTCGGCAGGTCTCCTGACAGTCACGAATTGCTTCCTACTCGCCTTGCTTCCTATTCGTCGTCCTGGGTCTCCAGGTCGAAGAGACCCCAGAAGTCAGCCATCCCCCAATCGTCGCCGCTAACTTCGCCCTCAGGATCGTCTGATTCGCCTTCGGAACCGCGCCACTCATCAAGCGCCTTCTGCGCCGCCGATTTGTACTCGCTAATCTTCGGATTTGTAGGGCCGATCGGGCGGACGACGTTCAGGGGTGGGCCGCCATTTTCTTCGAAGATTATCTGTTCGCCACCGCGGAGAACGCCGTAATCGTCGCTCCAGAGTTCTACCCTGGGCTCAAGAACGTCCTTCTCGTCGTCTCTGGCCCATTGCGCCAGGCGTCGCTCTACATCAACCGAACGGCCCACGTACATTACGACCTTTGTAACCGGGTCAGGCAGAGTGTATGCGCCTCCTCTGACCTCGCCCATTAGAACCATACTGCCGATCACGACGACGAACTTGCTGTCGGCCGGGAGGCTCGGCCTGGGGGGAGGGGGCGGTGCCACATAGCCAGGGCAACCCGGCTCGGTGTCGGGGCAGGTGGGGCCCTGAACTGGGTAGCTGTGCTTGACCCCGCCGCCGCCTACATTGACGGGTGCTCTGGGACACCAGGTCTGCGAGCACAGCCCCGACGGGTCAGTAGCGGAGACGGGGTTGTCGCCTGCGTAGACGTACGCGTCCAGAGTCTGGGCGAACCTTGGGTCGACGGAGATGAACTGCCCGGTCTGCGGGTTGTAATAGCGGTTGATTAGGTAGATCAGTCCGTCGGGGTCTGTGTAACCTCCGGCGTAGCCGAACGGAATGACACTGGTTAGACCGCCGGGACTCTCGGGTAGGCATTTGTGCCATACATGAGCAGCTGAGGCACTGACGGTAGCGTGTTCCACACATACCCCTGATTGACCGCATTCTGACCGGCCGGGGTGATCGTGGTGGATGCCCGTAGGCCATTGCCACCGTAGGCCGCGGGATCGGCCTGTGCCGTTTCCCGCGCGCGTTCTGCCAGATGCTGACGCCTAATGCGAGTAGTGGCCCCGGTAGTACTCGAACACGAAGCCGATGACCGACAGCAGGACGGCGAGTATGCCGATCAGGAACATCCACCAGCCGATCGCGACGCCGAGCGCCGCCGTCGCGGCC
>JASHOV010000073.1 GCA_030038495.1 Streptosporangiaceae bacterium | reverse complement strand
TGCTCGACGCGTTCCTCGCAGGGTCGCGGCCGCACGCCGGCGGGCCCGCCGACGTGCTTCCGCAGTTCCTCAGCGCGCCGACGCCGCTCGGGGCAGCCCAGCAGGCAGTCGAGAACGCGCTGCTGGCCCCGTTTGGCTGGCAGCCGGCCATTGCCGGCCAGGCAGCCGGCCAGTGGCACGGCCCGGCACTGGCCGGCATCCTGGCCGCTGCCCGCCGGTTCGGCGCGCTGCCCGCCAGCGCCCGGCATGCCTGGCTGGCCGCGCACCTGGCCGCGCTGCGGGCGGGCACGATCACGCTGGCGCAGATCCCGTGACCGCCACCAGCACACGGAACCAGCAGCCCGCCCAGGTCATGGCGGCCCGCAGGATTCTGGGCGCCCCCCGGCTCGCCTGGCTGCACCTGCGCAGCCGCCGGGTCCCGGCCGGCCTGCTGGCACTGGCGCTGTGCGGCGGCCTGCTGCATGCCGCGCTGCGCTTCAACTGGACCTTCACCTCCGGCCGGTACGCGCAGCTGCTGCCGATGATCATCGCGGCCGGCGCGGCCGCGCTGATCGCCATGACCGCGCACAGCCCGTTCGGCGAGGCAGAGCGGCCCACCGGGCGCTGGCTGCCCTACCTGCGGCTGGGCACTGCCGGCGGGATGACCGCGGCAGCGGTCGGGCTGCTGCAACTCGGCGTCACCGGCATGAGCCTGAACGAGGGCATCGCCGTCCTGGCCCGCAATGTGATCGGGTTCACCGGACTGGGTCTGCTGTGCTCGCTGGTCACCGGCGGCCTGCTCGCCTGGACCGTTCCGCTGGGATACATGGCGTTCTGCCAGTACGCGCTGCTCGCGTCCTGGACCTCGCCGTGGACCTGGCCGGGCCGCCCGCCCGGCGACCGCGGCGCATGGATCTGCGCCTGCATATGCCTGGCGGTCGGCCTGCTGCTGTACACCATCCGAGGTCCGCGCACCGGCCCAGGCGACGAGTAGAAAGGTCCAGCGGAAGTCCGCCGGCGTGCTGCTATGACGCCCCGCTATTGAATCGCTCAACTTTGGCGACTGCTTCACGTATGCCCTCGCCGAGCGGACCGGACACCCCGTTCTCTGCACCGGCGACGCCTTCGCAGCGACCGGCGTCTCCGTTTTGCGTCCGCCCGCCGGGAACGGAGGACCGTAAGGAGCCGCCGGCCCGGCGCCGTCACCGGGCCGACGATCCGGGTGAATCGCTTGTCAGTGCTGAGAAGCCGGCACAGCGGTTGCCGCATCAGCGACCATGAACCCGTAGTCGCCTGGCGACACGTGAGTCACTGCCGCTCGAACAAGCACCAGGATGGTCGGATCGTACGGCGCCGTCAGTACCTCAAGTTCCTCGAAAGTCGATGCGTCAACGATCGTTCCGAGGACCGTTCCCTTTGGCACTCTCGCGCCGACGCGGGAGGCATCGGCATTGGACAGAAGAACCCCGCCAACCGACGGGCGAAGAACACTCAGGTTTCGGACGACTACCTGATCAGCCGGAGGAGGTGCGGCCTCGCCGTCGAGCATGCCGATCGCTCGCAGCATGTTGAACGTGCCGCAGATCCCGTACCCGAGGTAGTCCTCGATTCGCTGGGAGCCGCCCCCAAGCTCGCTGACCATGGTGGGGATGCCCTGAGAGAGCGCGTAGTGCGATGACGTTCCCTCGATGATCGGCCCGTCATACAGCACGCTCCGCCCGAAGGCCCGCGCCATTTCAGCCCCTGGCTCGTGGAGGTAAGAGTAGTCAACAAGTGCGAGATTGCCACCAGAGTGGTAGTCGACGAAGTTCGTGACGTCCTGCCTGAGGATGCCCGCTAGCGCGTCCGCAAGCTGTTCGGTCACGGATCCATCCGGGCTGCCGGGGAAGATCCGGTTCAGGTTTACTCCGTCCAGGGGTGTGTTGCGGCTCAGCGCCTGGTGGGCGTAGGCGTTGGCTACTGGAACGGCGACTATCGTGCCGCGGAGCTCGTCGGGGTTGATCTGGCCGAGAACCCGGCGGATGCATTCCGCGCCCATTGGCTCGTCTCCATGGACCGAGCCGAACATTGCCAGCTTGGGGCCGTCTCGCCGGCCTTGGACTGTGTGTACGACGAGGTCCAGCTGGTGGTCGTTGGCGAGCCGGGTCACGGGAACCCGGTCAATGCGCCGTCCTTGCTCGGTTGTCATTCGTGCTCCTCCGCAGTTCCGCTCTGGCTGGCCCTGAACCCGGCCAGGCTTATCCCTGATTCATCTCGATGAATGCTTTGTCGGTGGCGTCCAGTAGCTGCTCTAGCTCGGCCGACCCATGTGCTGTCGACAGCGCGCAGTGCAGCAGCGGTCGCGGCGGGACGAGGATGTGCTCCGCTTCCAGGGTGCGCGCCCAGATCTGGTACTGGCGGGCGTTGGCGCGCAGCGCTTCCCGATAGCTGCGCGGCGCCGTTCCCATGAAGTACGGCTGGAAGTGCCCGCCCGAGCCGGCCAGCACGACACTGATTCCGTGCTTGTCGGACAGTTCGGCGAAACCGGCTCGCAGGTCGGTGGTGCGCTGCTCGAGCGCAGCCTGAACGGTGCCGTCGGCGAGCAGGGCTAGTGCCGCTCCCGCTGCCGCCATCGCAATGGGATGGCCGTTGTATGTTCCGACCCAGCCGACAGCTCCGCCGCGCGCGGGGTCCGTGTGGCCGAGCAGCTCGGCAGACCCCTCGACGGCCGCGAGCGGGTAGCCGTTTGACATCGTCTTGCCGTAGGTCGTGAGGTCGGCATGGATTCCGTAGACTTCGCGGGCGCCGCCGCGTGCGAGCCTGAAGCCGGTGAGCAGCTCGTCGAAGATCAGCAGTATGCCGAGTTCAGTCGTTATCTCGCGCAGCCACGTCAGGTACGCGTGGTCTGCAGGCACGAATCCGATATCGATGAGCACCGGCTCTACGACAACGGCAGCAAGCTCGGCGCCGTGAGCGCGTAGCAGGGCTTCGCAGCGTTCCTGATCGTTGAACGGCAGCACCACGGTGGTGGCCGCTTCCGATGACAGGCCTGCCGATCCAGGAGGTGAGGCCGGGCTCGCGATGTCGCCGAGCCGCTCGCCGTCCGCCCAGGTGGACACCCACAGCGGGTCGTACCAGCCGTGGTACGCCCCTTCCACCTTGGCCACGCGGGACCGGCCGGTGGCATGGCGGGCCAGCTGAACGGCGTGCATCAGCGCCTCGGTTCCGGTGTTCGCGAACCGGATCATGCCGCACTCGGGAATGATCGTGGCCAGCGTCTGAACAGCTTCCACGGCTGCGGCGGTTTCCACGCCCGCCGTCAGCCCGCTATCGATAGCTGTCTTGGCCGCCTTGTCTACCTCGGCCCTCGCATGGCCGAGGGCAACAGAGCCGTTGCCCATTTGCATGTCGAGATAACGCTGGCCGTCGACGTCCCACAGGTAGGCGCCAGATGCGCGCGCTGCATAGAGCGGCCACGGGTTCCGCATCCGGGTGTTGGAGTGCGCTCCTCCGGGCACGAGTCGGGTCGCTTCCGCATGCAACCGGGCGGCCGCAGCGGAATCTGTCGTTTGCGTCATCGAGAATTGCCGATCTCGGTCAGGCCCAGGGCGGAGGGAACCACCCCGAGCGGTGGGGAGCCAAGCCCAAGCAGCTCGGCGTGGAAACGCTGGACGCTGAAGGCCGGGCCCCAGCTCCGTCTGGCCTGCTCGCGGAGGCCGCGGACCAGGAACTTGCCGAACGCATACCGCACGTAGGTTGGCTCGAACAGACCGCGTCTTGCCTCGGCCGCGGCGGCCGGCCCGTCGATGAACGCTTGCTCCTGGAACAAGCGCGCACCCTCCGAGACGGTCAGGGCGCCCGTATGGATGCCGATGGCGTTCTCCAGCCTCGTTAGCCGGACGAGCGCTTCGACCGCTACGCCGGCCTGGAACAGCGGATCACCCGCCCGGAAGCCTTCCTCGAGGCAGAGTTCCTCGCAGTAATGCGCCCACCCTTCGAAAAACAGCTCCGACCACAGCGTCCGCCGCGTCGCGCTGTTCACGTGCCGCATCGCGACGGCGTTGCTGGCATGGCCGGGGAAGGTCTCGTGGACGGTCATCACCGGCAGCGTGGCATCACAGAATCTGGCCAGCCACGCGTCCTGCTCGGCCGCCCCCCAGGAGTTGTCCGGAGGCGTTATGTGGAACCATGCCGGGGCCAGTGGCTCCCACGGAGCTGACCAGCTGATCCTGGCCATGGCCCAGCGGCGGGCCGGGGGCGTCGGCGCGACTATGCACTCGCCTTCGGTGAACTGCACGAGGTCGTGCTCGGAGATGAACTGCTTCGCCTCGGTTACGACGTCCTGAGCAGCGGCGATCACTTCGGGGAAGGTCTTGTGCTGCTGGAGCAGGTCTGCGGTCGCAGTTCGTACGGGCTGGCCAGGGCGCAAGGCGGCACACGCGTCGGTCAGCATCGCGGTGATCCTGATCCGCTCGGCAGCGGCGTGGTCGGTCAGCTGCCTGAGGTCGACGGTTATGCCGTCACCACAGCCGAGCAACTCCGCCAGCAGGTCGGCTCCGAGGACACCGCTCTCCTCGCTATGCTGGCCCGCCAGCTTGAGGTGGTGCTCGAGCCGGTGCAGCGCGGCGATGCCGCGGCGGCCATCTTCGCCGTCGGCTGGCGTCACGCCGACGGCCAGTGCGGCGGCGATGGGAGCAGTGGCTGCCGCGACGGCTGCCGGCACCCGGTCAAGGGCCTCGGTCGCAGCGTCAACCGCATCCGGCCACCGCTTGAGGTGCTGCCGCCTAGCCTCGGCCCGCTCCTCCTCTGAGGCGTAGTCGCGGTCGTAGCACGCAAGGTCCATGGCCTCGATGTGCATGAGCGGGTCGCGGCGGTGGAACTCAATCGTCCCCAGGCGCACCCGCGCGGCTTTCTCGGCCGCCGCTACGGTCGCTTCGTCGAGAGCGTCGTCTAGGCGCTGGCCGCCTAGCCGTCCGAGCGCCGCCCGGACGCCGGGAACAGATAGGTCCTGCACATCGCCGTCATATTCGTGCAGCCCCGAGTATTCCCGTATGTAGGCCAGGTCTGTCTCCGCGACAGCCCTTACGCGTGCTGGCAGTTGCGTCATGCCACGACCGCCCGGGCCAGCTGATCGTCATCGACC
>JASHOV010000700.1 GCA_030038495.1 Streptosporangiaceae bacterium | reverse complement strand
ACGCGCTTCAGGCTGCGCTGGGCGCCGCGACGGCGCGGCCGGGCGCAAGGCCAGCGCGGCCCGACCGCGGTCTCGGCAGCACCGGCCCGGATTGCCTGCGCATCAAGCGAGCCTTGCCGCCGGTCCCCGGATCGGCCCCGCGCGTGCCGGGTACCCATCGCTGCAACCTCCCAGCCGCGGCGCGGACACACGCCTGCCCAGCGGCGAACCAACTGTGCCCTGCCGGCCTTGCAGGAATGTGCCAGGAACATTGCGGGAAATCGCGGGAATGTGCCGCGGACGGCGAATCGGCGCCGTCGGAAAGGGATAAAATTCGTGCCGCGGCTTGCCGCCATGCTTACGGGGGTGCGGTGATGGAATTCGCGGTGCTGGGGCCGGTAGCGATCCGGGTCGCCGGCCAGCCGGTCGCCGCCGGGCACGCCCGCCAGCGCGCGGTGCTCGCCGTCTTGCTGCTGGAGCTGGGCCGGGTCGTATCACCGGAGTTAATGATCGACCGGGTCTGGGGCGACGACCCGCCCGCGTCGGTGCGCAACGTGCTCTACGGCAACATCGCCCGGCTCAAGTCTGTGCTCGCCAGCGCGCAGGACGCGGGTGTCACGCTGTCCCGCCAGCCGGGCGGCTATCAGCTCCAGGCCGAGCGGGAACAGGTCGACCTGTACCGCTTCCGCAACCTGGTGGCCGAGGCCAGCAACGCGGCCGACGATGACGCTCGCGCCGCGCAGTCGCTGCGCAGCGCCCTGGCGCTGTGGCACGGGCCGGCGCTGGCCGGCCTCGACAGTCCGTGGCTGGATGCGATGCGCCACAGCCTGGAAATGGAACGGGCGGCGGCCGGGCTGACCCTCACCGACATCCGGCTGCGGCTCGGCGAGCACGGCGCGCTCGCGGCCGAGCTGGCCGGGCAGGCCGCCGACCGGCCGGGCGACGAGCGGCTCACCGGGCAGCTGATCCTTGCCCTGTACCGGGACGGCAGGCCGGCCGAGGCGCTGGCCGCCTACCAGCAGGCCCGCCGGGTCCTGGTGGCGGAACTCGGTACCGAGCCCGGGCCGGAGCTGCAGCGGCTGCACCAGCAGATCCTCGACGCCGACCCCGCCCTCATGCCCACCGACCGGGCAACGCAGGCGACAGTCGCCGCCGCACCGGACCAGGCGGCAGCGCCGCCGCGGCAGCTGCCTCCGGCGGTGACCGGTTTCAGCGGGCGGTCCGCCGAGCTGGCCGCACTCACGCAGCTGCTGGACCGGGCTGGGGCCGGAGGACCGGGCACGGTGGTGATCTCCGCGATCGGCGGGACCGCCGGGGTGGGCAAGACCGCACTGGCGCTGCACTGGGCGCACCAGGTCGCCGACCGGTTCCCCGACGGGCAGCTGCACGTGAACCTGCGCGGCTTCGACGCCGCCGACACCCCGGCCGAACCCGAGACCGCCATTCGCGGGTTCCTGGACGCACTCGGCTTGTCGGCCAGGCGCATCCCCGCCAGCCCGGAGGCTCAGGCCGGGCTCTACCGCGACCTGCTCTCGGATAAGCGGATGCTGATCGTGCTGGACAACGCCCGCGACGAACAGCAGGTCCGGCCGCTGCTGCCTGCCTCACCGGCCAGCCTTGTGCTTGTCACCAGCCGCAGCCAGATGGCCGGGCTCGCCGCCGCCGACGGTGCCCGGCTGCTCACCCTGGACGTGCTCAGCCGCGCCGAGGCCGTTGACATGCTGACCGCCCGGCTCGGCACGAGCCGAGCCTCGGCGGAGCCGGACGCGGTCCAGCTGCTCGTCGAGCTGTGCGCGTGCCTGCCGCTGGCGCTGGCCGTCGCCGCGGCGCGCGCAGAAGCCCGGCCTGGCTTCCCGCTGGCCGCCCTATCCGACGAGCTGGCCGACGCTGCGGGCCGGCTGGACGTCCTGGACGCCGGCGACCCGGCGGCGAATGTGCGGGCGGTGTTCTCCTGGTCGTACCGGCAGCTCACCGCCAGAGCCGCGCGGATGTTCGGGCTGCTGGGCCTGCACCCGGGCCCCGAGATTACCGTCCCAGCCGCGGCCAGCCTGGCGGGAGTGGAAACGCCAGAGGCCCGTCGGTTGCTGGGCGAGCTTTCGCGCGCGCACCTGATCGCCGAGCACGTCCCTGGCCGGTACGCCTCCCACGACCTGCTGCGCGCTTACGCCGGGGAGCAAGCCCACGCCCACGAGAACCACGACGACCGCGAAGCCGCCATCGGCCGGGTTCTCGACCACTACTTGCACACCGCCGCCCGCGCCACTCTCCTGCTGAACCCGGCCAAGGAGCCCGTGGTCATCGCTGCGCCCAGGCCCGGCGCCGTTGCCGGGCAGCCCGCCGACTACTCGCAGGCTCTGGCCTGGTTCGATGACGAGCACCAGGTCCTGCTCGCTGTGGTCAGCCTGGCCGCAGGGTGCGGGTTCGATGCCCATGCCTGGCAGCTCCCCTGGGCCATGTCGTCCTTCTTGCAGATGCGCGGGCACTGGCAGGAATGGGCCGCCACCCAGCGCACGGCCCTGGCCGCCGCAACGCGCCTCCGAGATCTGACCGGTCAGGCGGTGACCGGCCGCCTCCTGGCACTGGCCTGCAGCGACCTCGGCGACCATGATCAGGCCCAGCGCTATTACGCCGGCAGCCTCGCGCTGTACCAGCAGCTCGGCGACAGCCTCGGCGAGGCGCGAGTTCAGCAGAATCTCGGCGTGCTGGCCGAGCGTCAGGGCCGCTACTCCGACGCGCTCGGTCATGCTGAGCAAGCGTTGCGCCTGTACCAGGCCATCGGTGACAAGGCGTCTGAGGCAGGGGCGCTCAACGCCGTCGGCTGGAAGCACGGCCTGCTCGGCGACTACCAGCAGGCGCGCGTGTTCTGCCGGCAGGCACTCACCCTGTGCGCGGAAGCCGGCTATCGCTGGCTCGAGGGGGCAGTCTGGGACAGCCTGGGATACGCCGAGCACCATCTGGGCAACCTCGCCGAAGCCACCGCCTGCTACCAGCGCGCGCTCAGCCTGCACCGGGAAGCCGGTGACGCCTTCTTCGAAGCGGCCACCCTCACCCACCTCGGTGACACTCGCCATGCCGCCGGCGAGCCAACCTGTGCCCGGCAGGCCTGGGAACAGGCGGTCGCCATCCTCGACGACATGCAGCACTCCGACGCCGACAACGTCCGCGCCAAGCTCGCCAGCACAAACGACCCCCGGAGCCACGGCCGGCCAGGGCGGGGCGGGCCAGGGCGTGGCGGGCCAGTTCAGCGTCCGCAACGCAATCAGCGACGACCGTAACAACGACAGTAAGAAGCGCGAGGAACTGGCGCGCCGAGCATGATGCAGGTCAGGGACCGCTGAGCAGCTTGAGCAGGGCCTGGAGCAACGGCGGCTCTCGTCGTGACCTCCTAGACGTCCCTGCGGCTAGTCCCGTTGCAGCTAACGTCCCGCAGTACGGCCCCGGGTATATCTGGTTGCCGCGCCGCGCACGCGGTCAGCAGACTAGCCCGGTGCCCACATTCGGGGAACTTGTCACCGAGGGACGGCAGGGTCCCGCTCGACGGCTCGCACCTCTGCTGGTTCGAGGTCGCGCGAGCGAGGAACGTCCAAGAGGTTGCAGGGTAGGGTCTCGTGGCTGACTACTACCGTGACCTGGCCTGCGAGTACGACTGGCTCTACGACGACGATGCGCTGACCGACGGGTCCGCGATCACCCGGCCCGCGGTGGCAGGCCTGCTCCAGCGGTTCGGTCCCGGTTGCGCTGTGCTCGACGCCGCCTGCGGCACCGGTGTCGACGCGGCGGCGCTCGCCCGCCGGGGCTTCCATGTGCGGGCGGCCGACGGGAGCGAGGCGATGGTCGAGGTCGCGGCAGCCCGGTTCCGGCGGGAACGACTGGCCATACCGGTCCAGCAGTGCCTGTGGGGGGACCTGCCCGACACCATCGATGAGCGGTTCGACGTGGTGCTCTGCATGGGTAACGCGCTAGTGCACGCCGCCGGCAAGGACGCGATGGTTGAGGCGCTCACCGGGCTGCGGCGGATGACCGGCCCAGGGGGACATGTGGTGATCCATTCCAGGAACTGGGAGAAACTCCACGCCGAGCGCCGGGTCGTTCAGGTCGCGAACCGGGTGCGGACGCGCGGCGGGCGCAGATGCGTCATGTTCTACGCCTGGGAGGTGCCGGATCGTCTGGACCAGGTGCACATTGCCCACATCGTGTTCCTCTTCGAGGACGGCGACCGGATTGAGCCGCACGAGTATCGGATCTCGCTGCTTCCGGTCAGTCTCGGCGAGCTGCGTGAACGACTCGAGCTCGCAGGATTGCGGGAAGTCGGCACCGACTTCGGCGAGACCACCGACCAGTACGTCGTGATCGCGGTGGCGGCCTGAGCGGGTGAGCTGAACGGCTCGGGGAACAGGCTGCGCGCGCGAAGTCCTGACCGCCGATGATCAGCAAGTCGAAACGGCCAGGCTGGAACAGCTCCCGCAGCCGGTCCGCCACGTTACGGTAATGCCGCCTGGTCAGCTCGTCGGCCTTGTCGGGGATCCGAAGCTCCTCGTGGTGCTCGGCGGCGTCGTTGGGCTGGTTCCGCCGTCGGTCGCGGATCTCGCCGGTCTCGTTCATCTGGTCCTGGTAGAGCTCCCAGAATCGGGCCGCCGCCTTGTCCACCACGGCTATGCACGCCCGGCGGTACCCGTCGAGCACGGCGAGCAGGGGCCGCACGTAGGGCGTCGCGTCGACGGTGACCTCGTCGCGTACCTGGCGGGGGAGTGCCACTTCCTCATGCAGGCCGCGGGCCGAGCACGCGAAGGTGGCCATCCATCCCGCCGGGCTTCCAGTGCTGCTCGGCCCGTGCGTCCCTGATCCGGTCAAGGTCGGCGCGCACCGACATGCGCGCCTCGTAGTTCAGCGACTCGTCCATGGTCACCGTGTGCACCTGATCGACCAGGCCGAACACGCGCGCGTGCAGATCCTCGCGCTGGCCCGGATCGGTGTCGACACGCACGTAGAAGGACAGGACCGGCACGCCCTGGCCGTCGAACCGCATTGGGCGTAGTCAGCGGTATTCGGCGACGGCTCGCCTGCTGATCCGCCAGGTATCGCCGCTGCGGCGGAGATTCTGGGTGATGGCCGCTGCGGTGATGATCGTGATGGGCGGTGCCGGGGCAACGATCAGCAGTACCGAGCTGACTACCGCCTCGTCCGGGACGTCGCCCGGGTCGATGACCGGGTTGAGGGTCAGG
>JASHOV010000699.1 GCA_030038495.1 Streptosporangiaceae bacterium | reverse complement strand
GGCGACCCGGGCCAGCAGCCAGTCCGCGTACGCCCGGCGCGTGGCCGCCCCGGTCTCGAACTCGGTCTCCTCGGCCAGCCACTCGGCGGGCACCTCGGCGACGATGTCCCGCAGCAGGTCGGCCGTGACCAGCGCGGACAACTCGCGGTCGGCGTCCTCTACCGCGGCGCGGCAGCCGATCAAGGCGTGGTCGGCGGCGTCGTAAGGGCGAGACACGGCCTCGGCGGCCGAGGACCAGCGGTGCTGGAACGTGAGCGTCGCGCCGTGATCGATCAGGAACAGCCGTCCGTGCCAGAGCAGCATGTTCGGATTACGCCACGACCGGTCGGCGTTCGCCACCAGTCCGTCCAGCCACAGGATGCGCCCGGCGGTCCCTGCGTCCACGCGGGCGGAGGCGGTATCGAAGTCCAGCGCGCCGGGCAGGAAGTCGACGCCCAGGTTCAGCCCGCCGCTGGCCCGCAGCAGGTCCTGTATCTCCTGGTCCGGCTCGCCGGGCGCGAGCGCCGGATCGAGTTCCGCGGTCACCAGGTCCGGCACCCGCAGCCCGAAGGCGCGGGCGAGCAGGCCGGTGATGACCTCCGCGACTAGTGCCTTGCGGCCCTGCCCCGCGCCGCGGAACTTCACCACGTAGGTGCCGAGGTCGTCTGCCTCCATCAGGCCAGGCAGCGAGCCACCCTCGCGCAGCGGCGTGACATACCTGGTGACCTTGACATGCGGGAGCACAACGCCGCAGCCTACGCCGCGGGTTGCCGGTGCGGTTGAATAGCGCCCGGTGGCCGGAAGTGACCCGCCGCCAGCGAGCCGCCGTTCCCCTAGAAATGGGAGTCCGCAATGAAGCCGATGCCGGAGGAGTGGAGCCGGGCCGTCGCGGTCGTCGCGCACCCTGACGACCTGGAGTACGGGGTCGCGGCCGCGGTCGCGCGCTGGACCGGCCAGGGCAAGAGCGTCGCGTACGTGCTTGCGAGCAGCGGTGAGGCCGGGATCGCCGGCCAGGACCCGGCACTGGTCGGGCCGCTGCGCGAGGACGAGGAACGGCGCAGCGCAGCGCTGGTGGGCGTCTCGGACGTCGAGTTCCTCGGGCATCCGGACGGGCTGATCGAGTACGGCGTGCCGCTGCGCCGCGACCTGGCCGCGGCGCTGCGGCGGCTCCAGCCCGAGGTGGTCATCACGATGAGCTTCGACCTGACCTGGGGCGAGGAGGGCCCGGTCAACCACGCCGACCACCGCGCGGTCGGGCTCGCGGTGCTGGACGCGTGTCGCGACGCCGCCAACGAGTGGGTGTTCCCCGAACTCGGCCCGCCGTGCCGGTCGATCACGAGCGCGTACGTGGCGACCGGCGGCGACCCGACGCACTTCGTAGACGTCACCGACTCAATCGAGGCGGGCATCGCGTCGCTGAGGGAGCACCGCGCCTATCTCGAGGGGCTGGGCGGTGACTTCGACCCGGACGCGTTCCTGCGGGACATGGCCGGCTACGTCGGCATGGGGGCCGGCTGTGACTACGCGGTGGGCCTGCACCATTACCCGATGGGCTGACGCTGGTGTCACATTGGCCCGAAAAATGGCTATTAACTGACGTGCGGTACGGGGATATACGCATTCCATCCGCCCATCCGCCCATCCGCCCATCCGCGCGGCGGCCTGACGGTCGGGGGCGGGCCGGTCGTGACCGACACGAACCGGAAAACCCTGATGAGCTCCCCGCAGCGTCGTGCTGACGGCTATTTTCCGGGCAGTGTGGCTGCCCGCGGGAGCGGACGAGACATCGCCGGCCAACTACCTCACCGACACCACGCCGGCGCCGGTGCCGGTTCCGGTGGCAGGGTTCGCCGGCGCCACCGGCGCCACCGGACCGGCGGCAGCTGGACCATAAGGGCCAACTCGGACGTGTGCGTCTCTGGTGCTGCCAGGCCGGCACCTCAGACGCACACGTCGCGGCAACGTGCTCGCTCTCGGCGGCGCAAACCGGCTATAGCTCGCATACCGAGCGAGCGGTCGGCCTGCATCCGCCGCCCCAGCCCGGCCGCGCGGCGCCAGATGCACCTTTTGCCCGATCCGCTCAGGGCGAACGCCGGCTAGGAAACAAACGGAGGCCCACTTCGCTTGTAGAGGTGTAACTGTGTAAACAGGAACGCTACAAGGGGAAGTGAAACTTCGATGGCACAGACGCTCGCGCTGCCAGTACTACCGCTGGACGACGCTGTGGTGCTGCCGAGCATGGTGGTGCCGCTGGACATCTCCGCTGGTGAGGCCAGGGCAGCGATCGAGGCCGCGCAGCTGGCCGCCAAGGCGGCGGGTGACGACGAGGAGGCCAGGGTTCTCCTGGTCCCCCGCCCGGACGGCAGCTATGCGCCGGTCGGGACGCTCGCCACGGTCGAACAGGTCGGCAGGCTGCCCAGCGGCGAACGTGCCGCGGTGGTCCGAGGCACGGACAGGGTCCGTATCGGCACCGGCACGGTGGGCCCCGGCTCGGCGCTCTGGGTTCAGGGCACCCTGGTCGAGGAGGCCGAGGCCGGCCCGCAGGTTGCCGAGCTGGCCCGCGAGTACCGCAGCCTCGCCGGCACGATCCTGCAGAAGCGCGGGGCCTGGCAGTACGTGGACGTGCTGCAGCGCATCACCGACCCGTCGCAGCTGTCCGACAGCGCCGGCTACGCCGGCTATCTCAGCCTGGAGCAGAAGCGCCAGCTGCTGGAGACCATGGACCCCGCGAAGCGGCTCGAGCTGCTGATCGGCTGGGCCCGCGACCACCTGGCCGAGCTGGAAGTGGCCGAGACCATCTCCAACGACGTCAAGGAGGGGATGGAAAAGCAGCAGCGCGAGTTCCTGCTGCGCCAGCAGCTGTCCGCCATCCGCAAGGAACTGGCCGAGCTGGACGGCAAGCCCGCCTCCGAGGAGCAGGACTACCGGGCCAGAATCGAGGCCGCCGACCTGCCCGAGCACGTCAGGGAAGCGGCGCTGAAGGAGGCCGCGAAGCTGGAGCGCGGCTCCGACCAGTCGCCAGAAGCCGGCTGGATCAGGACCTGGCTGGACACCGTGCTCGAGGTGCCGTGGAACACGAGCACCGAGGACGCCTATGACATCACCGGCGCCCGCGAAGTACTCGACGCCGACCACTCCGGCCTGGACGACGTCAAGGACAGGATCATCGAGTACCTCGCCGTGCGCAAGCGGCGCTCGGACCGGGGCCTGCAGCTGGTCGGCGGCCGGCGCAGCGGCGCCGTGCTCGCCCTGGCAGGCCCGCCCGGCGTGGGCAAGACGAGCCTCGGCGAGTCGGTGGCGCGGGCCATGGGGCGTAAGTTCGCCAGGGTCGCGCTCGGCGGCATCAGGGACGAGGCGGAGATCCGCGGTCACCGGCGTACCTACGTCGGCGCGCTGCCGGGCCGCATCGTCCGGGCCGTCACCGAGGCCGGCTCGATGAACCCGGTCGTGCTCCTGGACGAGGTGGACAAGCTCGGCACCGACTACCGCGGCGACCCGACGGCCGCCCTGCTCGAGGTGCTCGACCCGGCGCAGAACCACACGTTCCGCGACCACTATCTCGAGGTCGAGCTTGACCTGTCCGACGTGCTGTTCATCGCGACCGCCAACGTCGCCGACGCGATCCCGGCGCCGCTGCTGGACCGGATGGAACTGATCACGCTCGACGGCTACACCGAGGATGAGAAGGTCACGATCGCCCGCGGGCACCTGCTGCCCCGCCAGCTGGAGCGGGCCGGCCTGGACGCGGCCGATGCCGACCTGACCGACGACGCGCTGCGGCGGCTCGCGGCCGAGTACACCCGCGAGGCGGGCGTGCGGAACCTCGAGCGCACCATCGCCCGCGTGCTGCGGAAGGTGGCGGCGAAGGCAGAAACGCAGCCAGAGACCATCCCGGTCACGATCGGGCCTGACGACCTGCCCGGCTACCTCGGCCATCCCAAGCACACGCCGGAGTCGGCCGAGCGGACCGCGGTGCCCGGAGTCGCGACCGGGCTCGCGGTCACCGGCACCGGCGGTGACGTGCTGTTCATCGAGGCGTCGCTGGCCGACCCTGAGACCGGCACGACCGGGGTCACGCTCACCGGTCAGCTGGGCGACGTGATGAAGGAGTCGGCCCAGATCGCGCTGTCCTACCTGCGCTCCCACGGCGCGGAGCTGGAGCTCCCGGTCGGGGACCTGAAGGACAGGGGCGTGCACGTGCACGTGCCGGCTGGGGCCGTGCCCAAGGACGGCCCGAGCGCGGGCGTCACGATGACGACGGCCCTGGCCTCGCTGCTGTCGGGCCGGCTGGTCCGTTCGGACGTAGCGATGACCGGCGAGGTGTCGCTCACCGGCCGGGTGCTGCCGATCGGCGGCCTCAAGCAGAAGCTGCTGGCGGCGCATCGCTTCGGTATCACCACGGTGCTAATCCCGAAGCGGAACGAGCCCGACCTGGAGGACGTGCCGGAGAAGGTGCTCGAAGCGCTGGAAATCCACCCGGTCAGCGACGTGCGCGAGGTGCTCGACATCGCGCTGGAGGGCGCCCGCACGCCCGCCTCAGTCGCGGCCTGAGCTAACAGGGAATCGGCCCGTCCGGACGGAACAGTTGTCCGGGCGGGCCGCTTTCTGGCTGGGAACGGTGGGCCCGTCGGCTAGCGCGCCCGCCTGCGCAGCACAAACGGCATGAGGGCCGACTCCAGCTGCACCTTGACGCTCATCTTGCTCTCGCCCTCCCGCCTGTCGGCGAAGTGGATCGGGAGCTCGACAACCTTGAGGCCGTGCTGGATCGTGCGGTAGTTCATCTCGACCTGGAAGCTGTACCCGTTGCTCTGCACGCTGGCCACATCGATGGTCTCAAGCGCCGAAGTTCGCCACAGCTTGAAGCCTGCCGTCACGTCCCTGATCCCGAGGCGCAGCAGCACCCGGACGTAGGTGTTGGCGAAGCCAGACAGCGCCTTGCGGTGCCAGGACCACTCCCTGGCCAGGCTGGCACCGGAGACGTAGCGCGATCCGATCACCACATCCGCGTTGCTCGCCAGCAGCGTGCCGAGCATCTGCGGCAGGTAGTCGGGTGAATGCGACAGGTCACTGTCCATCTGGACGACGAACTCGGCGCCGGCCGCGATCGCGTGACACATGCCGTCAACGTAGGCGCGGCCTAGGCCCTGCTTGCCCGGCCGGTGCATGACCTCGACCTTGTCGGACCCGTAGCGCTCGGCCAGTTCGTCGGCGACCTGGCCGGTGCCGTCCGGTGAGTTGTCGTCCGCGACCAGGATCTTCAGGCCGGTAAGCGGCAGGCCGAGTAGCTGGTCCGCGATGACCGGCAGGTTCGCTGCCTCGTTATAGGTGGGCAGCACCACGGTCACGGCCGCCGACCGCCATGGCTCGGGCAGCTCGACCGCGTTACCTCCCAGCGCCCGTTCGCGTACCGCCACAGCCAGCCTCCACTAACTGATGTTTTGCCCCGAGTAGTACAGCCTACCCGGCGGGCCTGAGGGCCCGGCTACCCGTACGAAGCTAGCCCGCACCGGAGCTGATCCTGCAAGTCTGCCCAGAACCTGGCTCCCGCAGCCTTCCCCCGAAGCCTGAACGCCGGCTGAACGCCGGCCTCCCGAACCCCGCGCCGAAACCATGCTTACCTATTGGCATTACAGGAATAGCTGCCGGCGATGGGGCGCGGGAGGGCCGGGCCTGCCGGTGCCTGCCGTGAGAACGAGCCCCGCCTCGCGGCCGCGCCGGTTTCGCCGTCCTTGCGCCCCGGCTAACACAGCGCCGTCCTTGCGCCCCGGCTAACACAGCGCCTTTGTTGCCGCATTCGGCAGCGGCATCATCTGGCGGCCACGAAACTGTCCAACATGCCGTCAAATCAGCTCTCCGCCATCCAGCACGTCGTGCAGCTCATGCTGGAAAACCGTTCCTTCGACCACATGCTCGGGTTCCTGTATACGGCCAAGACCGGTCCAAATGGCGTGCCGTTCGAGGGCCTGGCCGGCACCGAGTCGAACAGCGACGGCAGCGGCAACGCTGTGACGGTCTATTCGATCGACACGACGCAGCCGGAGGCGTACTTCATGCCGGGCGCCGACCCGGGCGAGGGGTACGCGAACACCAATGCGCAGCTGTTCGGCAGCGGCAATCCGCCGACCCCGCCGGTCGCGGCCATGACCGGTTTCGTGACGAACTTCGCGGCCGCGATCACATTCGACCAGCAGAACAACCGCACGGTGCTGGCCGGAACGGTCGCGTCCGACGTCATGGGCGTCTTCACTCCGCAGTCCCTCCCGGTCCTGTCCGGCCTGGCGAAGGGCTTCGCGGTCTGCGATCACTGGTACAGCTCGGTGCCGACCGAGACGTTCCCGAACCGCGCGTTCGCCTGCGCGGGCACGAGCCAGGGGCACATGAACGACGCCACCTCCTCTTACACCGTGCAGAGCATCTTCGGCCTCATGACCGCGCACAGCCTGAGCTGGAAGATCTATGGCTACAATGCCGAGCCGCTGACACGGGCCAACTTTCCTGACACGCAGAGCGCGCCGGACACCAACTTCGGCAAGTTCCCCGATTTCCAGGCGGATTGCGCGAACGGGACGCTTCCGGCCTACAGCTTCCTCGAGCCGAGCTGGGGATCGACCGGCAACAGCCAGCACCCGAACTACGACGTCGCGCTCGGGGAGGCGCTGATCCAGCAGGTGTACGAGGCGGTGCGCGGCGGGCCCGGCTGGAACCAGACGCTACTGATCATCACCTATGACGAGCACGGCGGCCTGTTTGACCACGTGCCGCCCCCGACCAACGCCGTACCGCCCGACGCCACGCCGGGCGAGTTCGGGTTCGACTTCACCCGCTTCGGCGTGCGGGTACCGGCGGTCCTGGTTTCCCCGCTGATCGAAGCCGGAACGATCTTCAACGTGCCTGCCGGCAGCATGCCGATCGATCACACGTCCGTGCTCAAGACGATCGAGCTTCGCTGGAGCCTGCCGAATCTCACCGCGCGGGACGCGGCGGCGCCGGACCTGGGCGACGTGCTGACCCTGACCACGCCCAGGACCGACGACCCGATTGCCGGTGTCGTGGCACCGACGTCGGCCGGCCAGAACCCGGCGGCGGGCGAGGTGTCGCAGCTCGAGCAGTTGCACGCGCAGATGATCTCGAATCTCCCGGTGCCGGTCGACCATCTGCTCGACAAGCCAAAGCTGCCGAACCAGCGGACGCCGCAGGACTACGCCAACTACATCGAGACGCGCGCGGACACTTGGAAGGCCGCCCGCGATGCAGGCGACGCACCGGGCGGTCCGCCCGCCGAGACGCCTTGAGCACGGGGCGGCGGTGATCTGCGTCCTCGGAGACGCGCATCTCGACGTCATAGTCCGGGTGGCCTGGCCGCCCGCCGAGGACACCGACACGCCGGCCAGCACCGCGGTCACCGTCGGCGGCCAGGCGGCGAACGTCGCTGCGTGGGTCGCCGCCCTCGGCGGCCAGAGTCGGCTGATTACCGCTCGCGGGACCGATGCGGGCGCCCGGCTCGTCGCTGCCGAGCTGGAGCAGCGCGGCGTCGGCGTAGTCGGCCCGGTACTGGACGGGCACACCGGAGTCGTGGTCTCGCTCTCCGACGGCGGCAGGCGGCGCTCCATGCTGACTGACCGGGGCGTGGGCACGCAGCTGTCGGCGCGCGACCTGCGGCCCGAATGGCTGGATGGCTGCGAGTGGCTGCACATTCCGGCCTACGGATTCGCCAGCGAGCCGGTCCGGGCCGCGGCGCTCGCCGCCGCAAGCGCCGCGGCGGCCCGGCAAGTCCGGCTCAGCGTTGACCTGTCGTCGACCGCGACCATCCGCGCCTACGGCGCGGACGGTTTCCGCGACCTGATCGGCGGGCTGTGCCCGGAGGTCGTCTTCGGCACCGAGGAAGAGGCCGGGATGCTCGGCGGCCTGCTGGCCGACCGTCTTGTGGTGAAGCTCGGGCCCGAGGGCGTGCGGATCCGCGGCACGCGGTACCCGGCGTTCCCCACCGAGCCCGTAGATTCGACCGGAGCCGGCGACGCGTTCGCGGCCGGGTATCTGCTCGGCGGGGTCGGGCTCGGGCTGACCGCAGCCGCGCGGGCCGTGGCGAAGATGGGAGCGATGCCGTGAGATCAGGGGGTTCCAGGGGGGTCGGCCCCCCGGGCCAGCACGGCACACCGCGGGTGAGCGATGAGGTCGCTGCGGCGCTGCGGGATGGCCGGCCGGTGGTCGCCCTGGAGACCACGCTGGTCTCACATGGTTTCACGGCCGGCCGGGGCCTGGAGGCCGCCCTCGAATCGGAACGCCGGGTCCGCGCCGCCGGAGCCGTTCCGGCCACGGTCGGAGTGCTCGACGGGACGATCACGGTCGGACTCACGGCGGCGGAACTCGAGCGCTTCGCGGCGGCGGGCACTGGCGCCCGCAAGGTCGGCGCGCGCGATCTGGCCGCGTGCGCGGTGCAGGGCGCGCTGGGCTCAACCACGGTGGGCGGGACGCTCGCCGTGTGCCGCGCGGCTGGCATCCGCTTCGTCGGCACCGGCGGCATCGGCGGCGTGCACCGCGGCTTCGCCGCGACGCTCGACATCTCCGCCGACCTGCCCCAGCTCGCGCGGACCCCGGCGATGGTGGTGTGCTCGGGCGCGAAGTCGATCCTGGATGTCAGCGCGACGTCGGAGCTGCTGGAGACGCTGGGAGTGCCGGTGCTCGGCTGGCAGACCGGCACGCTGCCGATGTTCTACACCGCCGAGGGCGGCCCGCAGGTGTCGGCAACCGTCGACGCGGCCGCCGAGGCCGCTGCGATAGCCGCCGCGCACTGGCAGCTGAATCCGGCATCCGGGCTGCTCCTCGGCCGTCCCCCGGCGGACGGCGTGGACCTCGATGCGCTGGTCACCGAGGCAGTGGAGCGCGTCAGGGCCGAGGGCGTGACCGGCCAGGCGGTAACCCCGGCGGTGCTGGCCGAGATCGAGCAGCTCAGCGGCGGCCGCAGCGTCGAGGTCAACCGGCGCCTGATCGCCGACAATGCCGCGCTCGCCGCCCAGGTCGCGGTCGCCCATGCCGGCCTGCCCGCGGACCCGCCCGCGGACGGCGACCTAGCGGGCTGACGTGGCTAAGGCGGGCGTGATGTCGGCGGGCACGAACTCGACGGTGACCGGAAGGTGGTCGGAGGCCTTCCGGGCCCGCTCGTTGTCGAGGACACGGTAGGCCCGCAGCGCCGGCACGACGTCCTCGGTGACCCGGATCGCGTCGATCCGGCGCCGGATCCCGGCCGATCCGTACCCGTCGCCGCGGTCGTGCCCCGTGGTGGCCTGCCACGGCGCGCGCAGCACGGCGGCCGCGTCGTACAGGCCGCCGTCCAGCAGCACCTGACCGGCCGACCGATCGACCCAGTGCCGCGCGCCGTCTGCTTCCTCGCTGAAAAAGCACTGGTGGATCATGTCTTCCTGCCACGGCACGCCGGCGAAAGGATCGCCGGGCTCGTACAGCACGCGCTTGCCGGTGGCCTCATCGAGGACCAGGTCAGCGGACTCGCCATTCCAGTCGGCGCCGATCAGCAGCGGCAGATCTCCGCCAGGGTCTTCGGCCAGCAGCGACAAGAGCCGCGAGTTTTCCCGCGTGCGCAGTTCCTTGTCGAACGGCGTTGCGTGAAAGGCCCCGTGCCGCACGAGGCGGTCCCCGTACCGGAACGTGGCCCAGCCCGCGCTGTGCCACAGCCTGTCGGGCGTATCGCGGAACGAGCCGGGAACGACCTCAATGCCTGCCTGCCACATCAGGCCGCAGTTGTAGTCATGGCTGCCGATCGCGAGCGCTGTCCTGGCCTCGCCGCGCTTGGCTCCGGGGATCTCGCACTTCATCCCGGTGTCATAGGCCAGGGTGCGCAGCCAGTGCTGTGCCCGGTGGGGCTTTCCCCTGATCTCCTGCACGGCCAGCACGTCCGGGCGTAGCCCGCGGATCACCTCGACGACCTGGCCGTAGTGATGCTGTGCCCGCGGGCCCTGCATCTTGAACAGCTCGAAGGTGTTGTAGCTGGTGAACTGCACGGAGTCAGGCTGGCTGGGGGACATCAGACCATGATCTCTCAACCGACCGGGCAGTCCTTACCGGCCCTCGCCTCGGCGGAGTTGCGGCTGACCATCAGGCACGATTCGTCCACGGCCTGGAAATCACGAGCCGGGATCTCCAAATGTCCGGATCGCAGACTCACCGTGGCATCCTGGCTCGCCCGCCGCGGGCGCAGCGGGCAAGCGCCAAAATCTCGGGCCGAGTCCGGCGCGAAGCCGACAGAAGCGAGCGCCCGGCGACCGCCGGTCCTCTACAGTGCGATTCATGGCGGCACGCCCTCTGCACGACCTGGTGGCGCCCGACTGGGCCGATGCCCTCGCGCCCGTCGAGGCCCGCATCACCGAGCTTGGCGAGTTCCTGCGGGCCGAGATCACGGCGGGCCGGAGTTACCTGCCGAGCGGTGACAACATCCTGCGTGCGTTCCGCCAGCCGCTGGCCGACGTGCGCGTGCTGATCGTGGGGCAGGACCCCTACCCCACGCCCGGCCACCCGGTCGGGCTGAGCTTCTCGGTTGCGCCGGAGGTCCGCCGGCTGCCCGGCAGCCTGGTGAACATCTTCAAGGAGTACGAGGCGGACCTCGGCTATCCGCGGCCATCCAGCGGAGACCTGAGCCCATGGAGCGAGCGCGGCGTCATGCTACTCAACCGGGTGCTGACGGTGCAGCCCGGCGCTCCGGGCTCGCATCGCGGCAAGGGCTGGGAGCAGGTCACCGAGCAGGCGATCCGCTCCCTCGCGGCCCGCGGCGGGCCGCTCGCCGCGATCCTGTGGGGTAACGACGCACGCAACCTGGCCCCGCTGCTCGGCAGCACGCCGGTGATCCAGTCGGCGCACCCGAGTCCGATGTCGGCCGATCGCGGGTTCTTCGGATCGCGCCCGTTCAGCCGCGCTGACCACCTGCTTCAGCAGCACGGCGGCCAGCCGCTGGACTGGAAGCTGCCCTAAGCCCAGGGCGCTCGCGCGGGCTCGTTCGGCACGCGAGCAGGCATCGCCGTCACGTTCTCGTGCTTAGACCCCGTCGCGGGCGGATTCGCGTCAGTCCCTGTTCGGTCCCTCTCCAGTCTCTGATCGGTCCTGCGATATCGGCAGCAGCCGGTTTGGGCTGTATACCAAACAATACCGGGGGCAAACGGCAGTAATAGGGGGGCCAATGCCGATGAGACACCGTGGTCCGGGACGAAGCCGCTGGTTGGCGGATCGCCCGGTCCGGTGGGCCGTCTGGAATGCCTCGCTGCGGTTGTGGTCGCGCTGAAGGTGCGGAACCCGACAAAGGATTCAAGCAAGCGAGAGGACATAAGAACCAGTGATGTGGAAACGGCAAATGATCAGATTGGCGACCGGGATAGCCGTTGCGAGCACCGTCGCCGGGCTTGGCGTGGCGTCCGCGAACGCAGCGGCAGCCAAGGCATCGAGCTGGACGCCCCAGAAGACCGTGCCGAAGGCGCTCACCGCGAATGGCCCGGCGCTGGCGTCCTTCGACGGCCGCCTGTATGCGGCCTGGACCGGCCTGAGCACCAACAAGATCTGGTACGCCAGCTACAACGGCCACAAATGGACCAGCCAGGTCTCCCTGACCCAGCCACGCACCGCCAACAGCCCCGCCCTGGCGTCCTTCGACGGCCGCCTGTATGCGGCCTGGACCGGCCTGACCACCAACAAGATCTGGTACGCCAGCTACAACGGCCACACGTGGACCAGCCAGGTCTCCCTGACCCAGCCACGCACCGCCAGCAGCCCCGGGCTGACCGTCTTCGATGGCCGGATGTTCTTGGCCTGGGCGGGGCTTACAACCAACGGGGTCTTCTA
>JASHOV010000698.1 GCA_030038495.1 Streptosporangiaceae bacterium | reverse complement strand
GCCCGCTACCTCGGCGGCCTGGTCCGGGGGAACCTGCTGCCGCTCCCGCCCGCGGTGCTCGGCCTCGTAGCCACCGCCTTGCTGGCCCATCTCGGCCTGCGGAGCCTTCCTGGCATCCTCGTGCTTAGCCCCTGCCTGATCATGCTGCTGCTGGCCGCGCCCGGATCGGCAAACCGGCATGCGGGCCGGCTGGACTGGCTCGTGCCGGCGGTCCTGCTCGGCTGGCAGTGCCTCTATGTCGCCACGGTCGGGCAGGCCCAGGGGGTGCCGACCCCGGTCTCATTCGCGCTGTGCGCGGTGCTGATGGTCCGCTTCGCCGACCTGGCGTGCCCCGGCCGGCCGGTAGCGCTGGCGCGGCCGATGCGGCGCAGCTGGGCCATGGAGGTGATGGAGGCCGATCGTGAGCGCGGCACCGCCCTCGGCTGGGAGGGCCGGATGCTGCTGCTGGGGGCGGGCGCGGCCGCCGGCATCGGCATGTTCGCCTACCTGGCGCTGACGGCATATCTTGGGGGACTCATCTGCGTGAAAGTCCTGACAAGTTCCGCCGGGGTCCGGGAGGGTGACGGCCGTTGATCGGCTTGGTTCTGGCAGCGGGTGCGGGCCGGCGGTTGCGTCCACACACCGATCATGTGCCCAAGACGTTGCTTCCGGTCGCGGGCGAGGTCACCATTCTCGATATCGCCCTGCGTAACCTGGCCGCTGCCGGGCTTACCGATGTTGTGGTCGTCGTCGGATACGCGGCCGGTGCCATCGCTGACCGCGCTGCCGAGCTGGAGCGCTGCCACGGCGTTGCGCTGGAACTCGTGCATAACGACCGGGCCGAGGAATGGAACAACGCTTACTCACTGTGGCTTGCGCGCGAGCACTTCGGATCCGGAGTGCTGATGGTCAACGGCGACACCGTGCATCCGGCCAGCGTGGAGCGGGCAGTGCTGGGCGCGCGGAAGCCGGACCTGGCCGCGGATCTCATCCTGGCCGTCGACACCGTCAAGAAACTGGCCGATGAGGAGATGAAGGTCGTCGCTGACGGGCGCGGCCTGCTGGCCAGGATCACCAAGAAGATGGATCCGGCGGAGGCCTATGGTGAGTACATCGGGGTCAGCCTGATCGAGCCCGCCGCAGCGATCGCGCTGGCCGATGCGCTGGAGGCGACCTGGCGGCGCGACCCGAACCTGTACTACGAGGACGGCTTCCAGGAGCTGGCCGACCGCGGCGGCGCGGTCGTGCTCAAGCCGATCGGCGAGGTCGAATGGGTCGAGGTTGATAATCACGTCGACCTCAGCCGGGCCAGGGAGATCGCCGGCCGCTGCTAGTCTCGGGCCGAAACAGGCAGGAGGATCATGCCACTGCTGGCCAGAATGCTAGCCGCACCGCTGTTCATCGAGGTCAGGGCCGGAGCGGTGGCGGCCCTCGGCGATCTGCTCGCTGACCAGCGCATCGCCCGCGAGGGCCGGGTTGCCGTCGTCGTCGGGCCTGGCCAGGGCGACGGCATATGCGCCGACCTGCAGATCGACGGCGCTCAGATCTTCCGGTCGGGTGAGGGTACCTATGACGCGGCGGTCCAGCTGGGCCAGGAACTGCGCGCGAGCAGATTCGAGGCGGTGGCGGGCATCGGCGGCGGCCGCACGATCGACGTCACGAAGTTCGCGGCGCACATGGCGGGCATCCCGATGGTTGCCGTCGCCACCAGCCTCGCGCACGACGGCATCTGCTCGCCCATGAGCACGCTTCAGCATGAGTCCGGCCCGGGCTCGTACGGTGTGGTGATGCCGGTGGCGGTGCTGGTGGACCTTGACCGGGTGCGGCAGGCCCCCGCCGCGCTGTCCACGGCCGGGATCGGCGACGTGGTAAGCAACCTGTCCGCCGTGGCCGACTGGGAACTTGCCGTCGCGGACGTCGGCGAGCAGATGGATGGCCTGGCCGCCGCGATGGCCAGGTCGGCCGCCCAGGCCGTACTCCACCAGCCGGGCGACGCCCGCGGGGACGAGTTCCTGACGATCCTCGCCGAGTCGCTGGTGCTGTCCGGCATCGCCATGGCCGTGGCCGGGTCCAGCCGCCCGGCCAGCGGCGGCGATCACGAGATCTTCCATGCGGTCAACAAGCTCTATCCTGGCACCGCGAGCCACGGGGAGCTTGCCGGAGTCGGGGCGCTGTTCTGCGCCTTCCTGCGCGAGGATCGCGGTCAGGCGGCCGCGATCGCGGATTGCCTGCAACGGCACCAGCTACCCCGGCTGCCTGCCCATCTGGGCCTCTCCGAGGCAGAGTTCGCGAAGGCCGTCGCGTACGCCCCCGAGACCCGGCCCGGCCGCTACACGATCCTCGAGCGGCTCGCCCTGTCCGAGCCGGAGATCACGGAAAAGGTCGGCGAGTACGTTGCCGCCTATTCGGGCTAGCACAGGCTCGGGCTAACCCGGTACTCCGGCTCCGTCAGCCCCCGGACGGTGCGTGCAGGGGCATGCCGGACGGCCCGGTCAGCCAGGTCAGGAACCGGCCGTAACGCCCGGTCGGCGGCCCGAAAATCTGGAGCAGGTACCTGCCGATCGGGGTGCTCGGTGGGGCGTCGGCCACAATCCCGGCGGGTTTCCAGGCTGCCATCTGCGCCCGGACCTGTGCCTGCGCCGGCGGCGGGCCAGGATTCCTTGCCTTCACCCACAGTGCGTCCAGATACAGGCCCAGTACGGTCTCCGCGGCCCGGCCGGACCGGGAGGAGCGTCCCTTGGCGGCCGCGTCAATGAAGTCGCCGCCGATCATGTGCCGCGGCAGCGCATGCACGGCGTACCAGCGCATAGGCCTGGTGACGCCACCGTTCGGGACCGGAACGATCAGCACCGTGGCATTGCTGCTCAGGTGCAGGGACTGGATCGCCTGGACGTATCCGGCCGGCGTGGTCGCCACGTTGGTCGGAGAGTACGGCACCGGGAACAGCGGCAGCAGGGCGACGACGACCACCGCCAGCCCGGCGACCGCGGGAGTCCGCCAGCGCTCGCGAAGTGGCGTGCCGACGGGCGGGCGCGCCGCCACGGCTC
>JASHOV010000697.1 GCA_030038495.1 Streptosporangiaceae bacterium | reverse complement strand
CATCGACCACGTCATCCCCTACCACCTGGGCGGGCGGACCTGTGAGTGCAATTGCCACCCCGGCTGCCGGCGCCATCACCGGTGCAAGGGCACGGCCGGCTGGCACCTGGAAATGCCCGAGCCCGGCGTCCTCATCTGGACGCTGCCCCACGGCCGCAGCTACACCACCCGAGCCGACCCCTACCCCGTCTGAACCGGAGTAACTGACCGGATCTCCCTTCATTAACCGCCTGTCAGCGCGGCCCGCACGCTATCTCCTCCAGGAGCGCCGCAGTTTCGCTCGGTGCGGCCAGCATCAGGTCGTGCCCGTAGGGAAGCCGGCGGGTCTCCCACCCGGCGGCGACCGCGAGGTTGAACGACGCGCGCAGGCCGGCTAGCGGGGGCTGGGTGTGGTCGACGTAGAACTTGCGGATCTGCTCCAGAGCCCGTGGGTCGAACTCAATGGGATCGGTGAGACAGCGCAGCGGGAAATCGGTCAGCCGAGGGGCCACCCTGGCCCGGAGCTCCGCGTCGGTGATGCCCCACTGGTCCAGGAACGACGGCGACGCCGGCACGAACCAGCCGTGGCCAGCCGAGGCGGCCAGCTCACGATAACGCCGCGCCACATCGGGCGGCTCCACGTCCAGCACGCACTGGCCGGGCTGCGCGATGAAGGCTCCCAGGTAGGTCACCGAGGCCAGCCGGCCCGGCGCCAGCTGCGCGACTGGCCCGGCCAGCACGCCGGCGTAACTGTGCAGCACCAGGTGCACGTCGTGGAGATCCTCGAACCACACCAGGTCGGTGAGATCGCGGACGTGAGTCGCAATCCCCACGCCCGGCGTCAGACCCTGACGGCGGTCACCCTGACCGGTGAGCGTCGGTGCGTAGACCTCGTGCCCGCTCGCGTACAGCCTGCGGCGCACGTCGCGCCAGCACCAGCCGCCGTGCATGGCGCCATGAACCAGAACGAACGTAGCCAGACTCCACCACCCCCCGAGCTCGCCAGCAGCTAATGGTGCGCCTCCTCGCCCTGCCCGGCCTCGTACGACGCATCCGGCGGGGAGGTCAGATAGCTGACGATCATGTCCCCGACAAGCTGACGGTAGTGGTCGCGGCGGCCGGGGTCGAGCAGATCGATGCCGAAGATCGCGCCAAACGTGTGCCGGTTAGAGATGCGGAACAAGCAGAACGCGCGCTGACCGCTAGCCCACCAGTTCCTCGACCGGCTTCACTCCGGCCGTGCCGCGGCGCAGCCGCCACACCAGAGCGCAGACGTACCAGAGCAGCGCGAGGCCCGCCCCGTATCCGACGACCTTGTCCGAGGAGTGGAACGGGCCGGGCACCGACAGCACGAAGATGATCAGCGCGCTGTACACCAGCACGAAGATGATCACCGGCCACGCCCACCGGCCGAGCGAGAAGACGCCGGGCAGGGAGTCGAGCGTCCGCCGCTTGTACGCGTAGCCAGCGGTGATCAGGAAGTAGATGATGTACGGGATGATCGCCGTCGCGCCGACGAGCGTCGCGAACGCGCTGGCCTGCAGGTATCCGTACCAGGTCACGGCGATGTCCACCACAGCGAACACGAGCAGGGCCACGATCGGGGTCTGGGTGCGCACGTTGACCCGGCGCAGGAACCCGGAGAACGGCAGCATGTTGTCCCGCGACATCGAGTACGCCAGCCGCGCCTGGGCTCCGGCGCCGACCACCAGGATCGCGAACATTGAGAAGATCACGAACGCGACGAACACCTTGACCAGCCAGGATGGCAGCCAGTAGCCGGCGATCGTGAGCAGCGGCAGGGACGAGGATTCGACCAGCTTGATGTTCGGGATCGCGATCGTGAAGCCGATCAGCGCGATCATTCCGAGTACCGCCGATCCGGCCACGGCCCAGATCACCCCGCGGGGCACGCTGCGCCGCGGGTTGACCGCGTCCTCGGACATGTCGGCGGCGAGCTCGAACCCGACGAGCGTGAACGCGCCGAGCAGACCCGCCAGCGCGAACGCGTAGATCGTCGGGTTGTGCAGCGTCGAGGTCGTGCTGGTGAGAATGCTCGCGCCGTACGGGTCGGGCTTGGTCTTCAGCCCCCATAGCACGAACAGCAGCACGCCGAACACCACCGTTCCGATGATCTCGGTGAACACCGCGACGTTGTTGACCCGCGCGGCCACCTGGATGCTGATGATGTTGATAATCACCGGGAGCACCATGAGCATCAGCGCGACCGCGAGCACCAGCCGGGGGTTCGGGGAACTCACGTTGAACTCGCTGAGCAGCAGCGGCGAGGCGACGCCCAGCATGATCGCGCCGCCGCCCACGCTCATGTACAGCAGGCCCGCAAAGCCGACGAACCAGCCGTAGGTCGGGTTTACCAGCCGGGCGCTCCACTGATACGCGTATCCGGCCAGCGGGATCCGGGTGCCGAGCTCGGCCACGACCAGGGCGATCATCAGGTTGCCGATGCCGACGATCGGCCAGGTCCAGATCGACGCGGGCCCCCAGTACGACAGGCCGAACGCGTAGTTGAGGAAGATGCCGGTCGTGATCGAGATGATCGAGAACGCGATCGCGAACATCGAGAAGAACCGCAGCGACCGGCGCAGCTCGGGCCGGTAGCCGGCCTTGGCGACGATTTCCTCGGCCGAGGTGTCCTGCGCCGTGGTCACCCTGTTGTCAGCGCTCATGTGCGTGCCTCCCCTACCGCGGCAAACGCCGCCTCAGTTCCGGTCAGCGCGCGGCCGAGGTCGGCCTGCGTCATGGCCGCGGAGATAAACCAGTTGTGCCGCGGGTGCAGGTACACGCCATGGCGCATCGCCGCGGCGGCGAAGGCGCAGGCCTGCTCGTGATTGCGGTCGCCGAGGAACGTCAGGTACGGCATGGCCGGCGGCCCGGTGTAATTCACCTCGATGCCGCGAGCCGCGGCTTGCGCCATGATGCCGGCCCTCAGGTCCCGGCCCAGGCGGTCCATCGTCGCGATCGCATCCTGTTCGCGCAGGGCCCGGATTGTCGCCACCGCCGCGGCCATCGGTGCCGCCGAGAACCAGAACGACCCCGTTACGAAGATCCGTCTGGCGCTCTCGCGGAACCGGTCGCTGCCGAGCACCGCGGCGAGCGCGTGCCCGTTGGCGATGGCCTTGCTCCAGGCGGACAGGTCCGGCTGCACGCCGATGGGCTCCCAGCTCGAACCCAGGTGCAACCGGAACCCGCACCGTACGTCGTCGAGGATCAGTGCCGCGCCGATGCGGTCGCACAGCGAGCGCAGCCCGCGAGCGAACGCAGGATCGACCAGCTCCTGGTCGAAGCCGGCATCGTGCTTGAACGGGCTGACGACGATCGCGGCCGGCTCCGGGCCCTCCGCCGCCGCGGCGACGACCGAGGGCAGGTCGTTGTAGGTGTAGTGGCCGATATTGACCCGGTCGGCAGCGGTAACGCCGCCCAGGCGCGGGGTGCACCAGGGCGCCGAGCCGTGATAGGCCCCGGTCGCGACCAGGATCCTCTCCCGGCCCGTCTGCGCCCTGGCGATCGTGACGCACGTCGTTGTCGCGTCGGTGCCGTTCTTGGCGAACATCGCCCAGTCCGCGTGGCCTACCGTCCGGACCAGCAGCTCGGCGAGATCGACCATGACCGCGCTCGGACCGTTCTGGCAGTCTGCGAGCTCGGCCTGCGCCGCGGCGGCCTCCTCCACCGCCGGGTGCTGATGGCCGAGCACGACCGGACCGTAGCTGCACATCAGGTCCACGTACTCGTTGCCGTCCACGTCCCAGATCCGCGCGCCGCGTCCGGCGCGCATGAACTGCGGATACTCGGGCGGCAGCGGGCCCGCCGCCTGATGTCCGTACATCCCGCCGGGTATGACCGCGCGAGCCCGGCGCCGCAGGTCCGCGTCGACACTGCGCGGGCGCGATCCGGTCGGCGGCCGGATGAGCGGCTGCTTCATGCGCTGTACTCCCTCGTCCTCATGCGTTCGATGCGACCCGCGGCCTGCGGGCCGCAGCCGAACCGTCACCGCAGCCGGTCGTGTCCACGACATCCACCTTCATTCCGGGAACGTGGGCTCGGGCCCACCCTCTAACCACGGGGCCTCTAACGACGGGGTCCCCGGCCGCTGGCGCCGTTCCCCGTATCGGCGGCGTCGCGCCTCCGCGGCAACCTCGTCCAGCTCGGCCCGGGTCAGGATGCGGGGGTCTCCATACGACCGCGCCAGCCGGTAGACCCTCGCCAGCCACTCCAGCAGCAGCGCATTGTCATAGGCCCGCGTCAGCGTCGGGCCGTAGCAGATCGAGCCGTGGTTCTGCAGGATTGCCGCGCGCCTGCCGTCGAGCGCCTTCACGGCCGCGTCGGCCAGCCCGGCCGATCCGAACCGCGTGTACTCCGCAACGCGGACCGGGCCGCCAAGGCCGGTGATCGCGTAGTGGATGGCGGGCAGCTCATCGCAGCTTGCCGATAGGGCGATGACCTCGGCCGAATGCGTGTGCACGACCGCCGCCGCGCCGGTAGCCGCGTAGACGGCCAGGTGCATCGGCAACTCGGTGGACGGTGTCTCCCGTGCCTCGACCTCCGCGCCGTCGAGGCCGACCACGCAGATGTCGGCGGGCTGCAGCTCGTCGTACCTGACTCCGGACGGCGTGATCGCGACCCGGTCACCGAGCCGCACGCTCATGTTCCCGGCGGCCCCGACGGCCAGCCCGTCATCCGCCAGGCGCGCGCTGTACTTCACGAGCTGCTCGCGGGCCGCTTGCAGCTCCGCCGCACCATGCATTACAACGGATGTTAGACGGACGTCCGACAAACGAACAGACCCTAAGCCACACCGCCCCCACCCCCACAGCCCAACAGCCATATGCCGAAGATCGTCGACTGGGATTCCAAGCGGGACGAGATCCTGTCCGCGACCTGGCGCGTCATCGCACGCGACGGGATCACTGGCGCCACGATCCGCGCCATCGCGAAGGAGGCGGACTGCTCGCGCGGCATCCTTGCCCATTACTTCGCCGACAAGGCCGACATCCTCGGCTCTGCGCTCGTGCTGTCGCACCGGCGGGTCGGCGCCCGGATGAGTGCGGCCACGGCGGGCCTGGCGGGCCTGCCAGCCCTGCGGATCGTCATGCTGGAAGCGCTCCCGCTGGACGGCCGGCGGGATCTGGAGGCTCAGATCGAGATCAGCTTCTGGGGCCGCGCGCTCGGGAACGCCGAGCTGCGTGATTTGCAGCATTCCGAGTTCGACCGGCTGTGCGCCCGGCTCCGCGGGCATCTGACGGAGGCGGCCGAGCGCGGTGAGCTGCGCGAGGACTGCGACCTCGAGCTGGCCACCCACCAGCTCGTCGTGCTGATCGACGGCCTGAGCGCCGAGCGGGTGCTCTACCCGGACCGGGTAACGCCCGGCCGCCAGGTGCAGATGCTCGACCGGCTGCTGCGCAGTTTCGGGCTGACAGATCGCCCCATTTCAGACTCCGCTGCTTCCGGGCAGCCCGGCGGGGCCGCGCCGGCCGTGCCCGGCCGTCCCGGCTAGCGTGGGAGTCATGGCCAGCCGAGCGCAGCGATCGACGTCCTTCGGAACCATCGCCTCGGACTATGACCGGCTGCGCCCGCCGCCCGCGGAGGAAGCGGTCGACTGGCTCGTTCCCGACCGCCGGCAGACACTGGTAGACATCGGCGCGGGCACCGGCCTGCTGACCAGGGCTCTCGCCCGCCGGGCCGGCCACGTGATCGCTGTCGAGCCGGACGAGCGCATGCGGGAGGTCCTGCGAGTGCGATCGACCGCGGTCGAGGTCGTCGACGGCCGCGGCGAGGCCATCCCCGTGGCGGACGCCAGCGCGGACGGCGTGTTCGCCTCGTCCGCGTGGCACTGGATGGATCCGGAGCAGGCCGTGCCCGAGATAGCCAGGGTCCTCCGCGACGGCGGCAGGTTCGGCCTGATCTGGACCTCAAGAGAGCGCGACATCCCGTGGCTGCGGCCGGATCAATGGTTTCAGGAGACGCGCGAGCACGACGATCACACCCCGCGGGAGACGAGCGGGCGCCGGCGGATGGCCCTGCCGGCCGGGAGCCCGTTCGCCAATATCGAGACGGCCACGTTCCGCTATACAAGGCAGATGGCACCAGCCGACATTGTCGACATGCTGACTACCTATAGCGCCATCATCACCGCCGATGCGGAAGCCGTGGCGGTCGGCCGGGCCCGCGCTACCGCGGCCCTGGCGCACGAGTTCCCCGGCGCGGCCAGAATCGACGTGCCGATCGTGTCGCTCTGCTGGCGTGCCGACCGGCTCCCGCGCTAGGGCTCAGGTCTGGCATCGATGGATAACGAAGCAGATCATTCGGGTCTCGCCCGGTCTTTCGGATCGGTCGCCGGTGACTACGACCGGCTCCGCACGCGGCCCGCCGCCTCGGCGCTGGACTGGCTGCTGCCGGATCGCCCTGGCGTGTTCATTGACCTCGGCGCCGGGACCGGGCTATTTACTCGGGCCCTGGCCGCTGTGGCGGCGCACGTGATCGCCGTTGAGCCGGACGAGCGCATGCGTCAGGTGCTGGCGGCGAGATCTCCCGGCGTCCGGGTGCTCGCCGGAAGCGGTGAGTCGATCCCGCTTCCTGACGCCTCGGCCGACGGCGTGTTCGTCTCGTCCGCCTGGCACTGGCTCGACCCGGAGCAGGCAATTCCCGAGATCGCGCGCGTGCTGCGCGACGGCGCGCGATTCGGCGTCATCTGGACCGGGCGCGACCGGGAGACCGACTGGCTGCGCCCGGAGCACTGGTTCACAGAAAGCGGCGTCGACCGCGACAGCAGCCCGGCACAACTGCGCAGCAACATCGGGCAGCGCGAGGACGCGCTCCCTCGCGATGGCGGCGCCTTTACCAATATCGAGACGCACACGTTCCTATTCAGTAAGCCCATGTCGCCCGCTGCCCTAGTCGAGATGCTGGCGACCCACAGCCGCGTGATCGCGGCCTCGCCAGCAGACCGGGAGCGCGGCAGCGCTCGGGCGCGCTCCGCGATCGACGAGCTGTTTCCCGGCGCGGACTCCATCGACGTGCCGATGCGCTCGCGTTGCTGGCGCGCCGACCGCGCCGCCCGCATGTCTCCGCGCGGCGCAGGGGTGTCGGCAAACTGCTGCTCCGCGCATCTGGTTAGCGGCCCCTGACCCGGCGCTAAGGGACGGTGCGCCTGCGTGGCTGGGCCGACCGGGGTCGCGGCCCGCGAGCGCGATCGGCCATTTCCGTCCAGAACCGGTCTAGCTGCGCCTCCTTCATCTGCTGCCACGGCGCCCTGCCGTTCAGCGGGTGACGGAGGCTGCGGTTGAGCAGTGTCTGCTGACGGCGGCAGAACGCCTCGCTCATTTCGACCCGCGGCTGCACTCCCTGAGGCGGGTACGGGCAGAGCTCGAAGGCACAGCCATCCACGCAGCTGACTCCCGGCACGGACGAGACAGCGGTGCCGATCGTCCGGCCCGGCTCCAGCGCCTCCCGGTAGTGGCTAATGCACGGCGGCAGGTCGAGCCGGCTGGACCGCCGCAGCCTGCGCTCCCGTTCGCTTGGCTGCTCGCCCCTGTCGGCCAGATTCAGCAGCAGCAGCACGTCGGCGACAAGCTGCTGCGCCCGGCCGTTGAGCGCGGTCCAGCCAGCCGACGGGGGGATCCATAGCTGGTGCCGGCGCTGCACCTCCTTGCTGAGGTTGCGGGAGCCAACCTGCCCGACGACACCGCTTTCATCGATCCACAGGTAGCGCTGCGGCCGCCCGGTCCGCAGAGCCAGCACGCACAGGAGCGCTGCCTCGCGAACGAACTGGTGCTGCTCCGGGTGCCCGCCAGCGGGCCGGCTGCGGTCGGCTCGCTCCTGGCCAGCTACATCCAGCCAGTGCCGCACGATTGCCTCGGGCTTCGCTCCGTACTTGTCCGCGGGCTGTTTCGGTCCGTCGGACAGGTTCAGCAGGCAGAGCGCATGGATCAGCGTCAGCTGCGAGAACCAGTACCGGGCGGACTTGAGCATTTCCAGGGCTTGCTCGGCCAGGTACATCCGGCCCTCGCGGAACGCGTCCGGCTGCATCGGCCTGCGGTTGGCCGCGTACTTGAAACCCTGGGCCAGTGCGATCTCCAGCGCTATGGGCAGCTCCCGCTCGCCCTGCTGGCGCCCGTCGCGCCCGACGTGACGCAGCCATTGCGCCAGGTCAGCCCGCGCGTGCTCGGCGATCTCGCGGTCAGCGGGCGCGCGGGTCTGCCTGCCGATCGAGCCAACCAGCATCGGGGCGAGCCAGGCGCTGATGATCGCCTCCCGCGAGCTTTCAGCGCTGCCGTAATGCTGCCGGGAATGGCCGGCCGCCGCGGTGGCCCCGTCCGCCGCGCCGCCCGCGCGCTCGGCCCGCTCGGCCGCACACAAGAGGCATGGTGCGGTCAGCACTCCGCGAAGCTCGGTGTAGGCGGCCTCGCCACCGGCGCCGATCTCCTGCGCCGCGGCGAGCTGCACCGGATACGAGCGGTCGGCGCAGCCGATCGAGTACAGCTGCGGATAACCCGGCCGGGCCGTGAGCCGCTCGCCGCGCAGCCGCCGGTCATTGATCATGCGCGCGGCGTCGCCGAACCGGTGCACCAGCGCGAGCTTGCCCTCCTCGAGGGTGCGCCGGTCCTGAGCGTGAATCCGCGGCCACCGCTGCATGATCTCCTCGGCGATGACGAGATGCTCCGGTTCGGCGGCGACGCACTCAACCTCGAGCACTGCGGCCCACATGTCCAGCACCTTGTTGTCGTCCCGCTGCGACGCCGCCTGGCGCAGCGGCCCGACAAGATCGGACGCACTCTGCCGGGCGGGTTCATCGGACCTGGCAGCGGCCTCGGCGACAGCGACGCGATCGGCCGCGGTCCCGCCATCTCGCCCAGCCGCAGCCACCCGGTCAGCCGCCGCAGCATCGTCGGCTGCAGCCTGACCGTCGGCCCGTTCCCGGCCAGGGGCCCGGTTAGCGGCCCGTGACTTCAGCACCAGCGCAATCAGGAATTCCCGCCCTGGCCGCGGAAACTGCAGCGCCTCCTGGCAGAACGCCGGGTCGCACAGCGCGGTATCGAGCAGCCGCGAGCCGAGATAGGCCTGCATGAGGCTGTGCGGGAAGCGGACGGCGCGCCCGCGCAGCTCGACCAGATCCAGCTGCGCCGCCCAGGCCGCCGCCAGGCGCACATCCACAGTGCGGACACCATGTAGCTGGCCGGCGTGCTCGTCGATCCGCGCCAGCCGCCGCTGCACCTCAGCCGAGATCAGCGCACCGGGGTCGGAGTCAAGGTCGACCTCAAGCAGATCGCGGCTGAGCCCGAAGCAGGCCAGCGCGGACATCTGCTCGACCGCCGCCTGGCGCTCGGCCCGATTCAGCGGTATCTCCTCGCGCAGGTGACCAAAGGTGAGTGCGCGCTCCCAGGTTTCCAGCAAGCTGAGCCGGAGCCTGGACCGATCGACGCCGCGGGTATCCACGACACCCTGCTGGCCCGCGGACGTAGGCTCGAGCAAGCCCTTGACGTGCAGCTCCCTGGTGATCTGCAGGTAAATCGGCGCCTCAACCACATCGGCTGTCTCGACGATCCAGGCGAGCCTGCGGTCGTCCTCGGTCTTGCCCTCGCCGCCGATGTAAGCCAGCGCGGCCTCGTAGCTGAGCGGCTCCAGGCTGAGGATGGCCGCTTCGGTCGCACGCAGCGGATCGTGCGGGCGCGACGCGATCACCAACGGCAGGTGCTGCTGGTGCGCGCGGCGGATGGCGGCCCGGATGATGTTGTCTCGCTCGGGCTCGGCGCTGGTCCCGATGAGTGCCTCCTCGAGCCCGTCCGCGAGCACGATGATCTTGCCGTCCTTGCGCAGCCGCCGCCAGATCGTCTCGCCCTCGGCCGAGGAGAACAGGCCCGGATTCACCTCGCTGAGGAACCGGTCCCGCGCGAGCGCCTCGAAGTCCAGCTCGGTGCTAGCGTCGCGGAGCTTGACCGGCACCGGAATCGCCTGCCTGTCGGCGAGCAGTTCGGTGAGCCGGACGAGGACGGCGGTCTTACCGCTGCCTACGCCGCCGACGATGACGTGGGGGCGCGTGCGGCGGTCGTGCAGGTCCGCCATCACCGCCTTGCAGAGCTCGTCCCGGCCCACCACCTGATCGATGATCGCGCCCGCCGTCAGGACGAGCTCGCGCGACTCGTCCTGGGCCTTTGCGCGGTACCGCCGCTGCAGCCCGAACAGCCGCCACAGCAGGAACGTGAACGCGAAGGCGACCAGCACCCCGGAGGCCACCAGGTTCGTGAGGACGCCGCAGGAGAAGCCGAGCGACGAGCAGCGGCGGTCGGGGTCGAAGGTGGCACCGGACGGCCCGCCGCGCACAACGTAGAGGTAGGCGACCCAGCCAAGCCACAGGAGGAAGGCCACGACAATCGCGGCAGTGAGCCAGGCCACCAGCCGCACCCAGCGGCGCGAGCGCCATCTGGGCGGCTCATCGACTCCGCTGCGGTCCCAGCGGCGCGGCCTGATGCGGCTTAACCGCTTGGTGCTCCCGCGCAACGGCCGCCGAACTGCCCCGCGACTACTGCGCGCACCGATCATCGCTCCCCCTCCGCCGGCCAGTCATACGGCGTGCTCAACGCCAGCGAGCTTGCGCTACCGAGCGCGCGGCGCGTCGAGCGGCGCTGGCCGCAGCCCGCATGCCGCTATAGTCCCATCTTTGATCGTTTCCGCCACTACCGAAACGCTCGTCCCGGCCGCAGGTACTGCCCGAATAGGCTGCTGTCATGGTCCCCACGCGGCATTTGCTGGCCTTCGTAGTGCTCTCCTATCTGCTGATCCTGGCGCCCGGTCCGAACGTGCTTTTCGTCGTCAGCCGGTCCCTGCAACTCGGCCGCCTGGCCGGGATCGCCGCGAACGTCGGCGGTCAGTGCGGCGTCTACGTCCAGGTCGTCGCGGTGGCGTTCGGCATCGGCGCGCTGGTGGAGCAGTCGGTCACCATCTTCACGTTCATCCGGCTCGCGGGCGCCGCGTACCTGGTGTTCCTCGGCGTGCAGGCAATCCGCCACCGCAAGTCACTGGCCGAGATCCTGGAGCGCAGGGTCCGGCCGGCCGGCAAGGGCCGGATGCTGCGGGACGGCTTTCTGGTCGGCGTGACCAACCCGAAGGCCATCGTGTTCTTCGCGGCGGTGCTGCCCCAGTTCGCCGACCGGGCGGAGGGACATGTGCCACTGCAGTTGCTGACGCTCGGCGCGATCTTCGTCGGGATCGCGCTGATCTCCGACAGCATGTGGGCGGTGGCCGCCGGGACGGCGCGGTCCTGGTTCGCCCGTTCGCCCCGCCGCCTGGAACTCGTCGGCGGCGCCAGCGGGCTGACGATGATCGGTATCGGCGCTACCCTCGCGCTGAGCGGTGGCAAGGACTAACGCGCCGTATCTCGGCCAGCCCTTGCGGGCCGCGCATCATGGCCGCCCCGAAGGGCCGCGTACCGGTGTGGTCCAGCATCCGGCGCATCGCCGCGCTCTGGCCACCGTGGCTGTCGGATCCGCCCGCCTGCTCGGCGGCGTAGGCACGCAGCAGGTCATTGAAGGTGCAGCTGCCATCGGCGTGCTCAGCGAGCAGATTGGCCAGAACCAGTTCGGTGAGCAGCTGTCGTGCTCGCTCCGGGCCAACCCCGGCCACGCTGGCGGCTGCCGCCGCAGTGATCTCCGGCTCCGGGTGCGCTGCCAGCAATCGGAACATCCGCGCGGCTTGATGGCTCAGGCTCTGGTAGGACCAGGAGAACACCGCCCGGGTACTAGTGACCGCATCGGCCACATCTGTCGCATCGAGCACCTTCATCCGACCTTGCACCGGCCGAAGTTCCTCGACCAGCGCCTGGAGCGGATGCGAGGGCCGGGCCGCGTGGCGCGCGGCGACGATGGCCAGCGCAAGCGGCAGGCCCGTACACAGGCTGATGAGCTCGCCAACCGCTCCGGTTTCGTCATCGACCAGTTGACGGCCCAGCCGGTGGGAAAGCATCTCGTGCGCTTCGGCTCGGGTAAGCATGTCCAGGGTCAGCAAATGCGCGGCCTCGGTGGCGGCCAGGCCGGCCAGCTGGCGGCGACTGGTCACTACCACCAGGCAGGGTGCACTGCCAGGCAGCAGCGGGCGCACCTGCGCGTCGTCGCGGGCGTTGTCCAGGGTGATCAGCATCCGACGCCCGGCCAGCAAGCTGCGGTACAGGGCTGCCTGCGCGTCCGGGCTCGCCGGAATCCGCTCGGCCGACATACCGAACGCCTCGAGAAATCCGCGGATCGCGTCCGACGGCGCCATCGGGGCACCGGAAGGGTCGAAGCCGCGCAGGTTGACATACAGCTGCCCATCGGGGAAGTGCTTAGCCGCACGATGTGCCCAGTGCACGGCCAGTGTTGTCTTGCCGACTCCGGCGGTCCCGCTGATCGCCACTGTCAGCACCGTGCCCGCCGCGCCGTAGAACCGGCCCAGCAGCCCGTCCAGGATTCTCAGCTCATCTGTCCGGCCCGCGAGATGCCGGATCGCAGTCGGGAGCTGCCGCGGCACCACTGGCAATAGCGGTGCGCTGCCCGAGTGCCCGTTCCGGTCGGCCGGAGTCGCTGTCGGCCCGCCTGGCCCGTCCGACGCCGCGGCCCCTACCCCCAACCCCAGCGCGTTACATAGCAGGTCCACGGACCGGCGATGTGGACGGGCGATACGGCCCCGTTCGATGTCACTGATCGTCCGCACGCCCAGCCCCGACATCTGAGCGAGTTCCTCCTGGGTCAGGCAGGCTGCCACCCGCCGACCCCTTACCAACTCTCCGAACGGGTCGTGCCCATCTGCTGCCGTGTCCACCTGACCCGGCACTATTCTCATAGATAACTATTGTTCTTCGTATTGCCCTCGATTGGATAACGGCGTCATTCCGATCAAGCACCAATGCAGCCGGGGGCCTGTCGAAGGTCGCACTGGTCATCAGCGTCCGGGCGGCCGCAGTTCCCCTGCGCGAGCCATAAGCGCAGGGGAACTGGGCGAAATTTACTCGTCAGAGCCTGACGACCGGCCTATGAGGCACTCAGCCACACGTTGGACGGGTCGCAGTTCTGCAGCGCCGGCACATATACGCAGTTGTGCACGAAGCTGGAGTGGTAGTTGGCCTGGAAAGGCTGGGTGATCTGGTAGGTGACGGCCGCGTTGGTGACGAGCTCGTCGGCCTTGGCCCAGATCTGGTCCGCCGCCGCCGTGGTCGGCGCCGCCAGCGCCGCAGTGATGTCGGACTGGAGCTGCGTGCTGGACCAGTAGGTGTAGTTGCTGCCGAGCGGCACGATCGATGCCTTGGAGTACAGCGGGTTGAAGAAGGTCAG